>CAZZBH010000028.1:0-36016 GCA_964652605.1 uncultured Planctomycetaceae bacterium | reverse complement strand
CGACCCTGCGGCGTCGGGCTTGTAATCCGTCCGGAGGCCCTTCCTTGCGGCAGCGCAGGCAGAGACGGCCCCGAGGCCGTCTCGTGTTGTTTCTGCGCAAGGAAAGGGCAAGGAAAAAGCCGGACGGGGCCCTCAGGGACCCCGTCGTGCCCCGCCAGAGAACCCCGGCGCCGAGCCGGGTGTGTAACCAACTGTAAATTGACGACGAATAGGGGTCCGCGCTTGCGTGGGCCCCTGTTCCCATTTGAGGCCCGCCATGACCGCAAACCCATCCAACATTGCAGCCGTCTACGGTCGCTACTCGTCGGACCAGCAGGACGACGCGTCGCTGGATTCGCAGGTGGAGAAGTGTAAGGCGTTCGCGCTTTCGGCCGGCTTGACCATCCCTGACGATTTGATCTTCACTGACGCCGCTGTCTCTGGCCGCTCCTCCAAACGTGACAGCTACCAGCGCATGATCTCGATGGCTAAGGACAAGCCGGCGAGGTTCTCGACCGTGCTGGTGTGGAAGTTCAGTCGGCTGGCTCGCAACCGCGAGGAGGCCATCCTGGTCAAGAGCTTGCTTCGCCGGCAGGGGATTGCCGTCCGCAGTGTCTCCGAACCGGTCGACACCGACTCGGCCCACGGCAAGTTGATGGAAGGCATCTTGGAATGCCTCGACGAGTTCTACTCGGCGAACCTGGCTGCAGAGACGCGGCGCGGGCAGGAACAGGCCACCACCGACGGGTTCTGGTGCGGTGGCCGGCCACCCTACGGCTACAAATTGAAGAAGGTGCCAGATCCCAAGGGCAGGACGGGCAAGGGCGGCGAAGCGGTGATGCGGACCATCCTGGAGGTGGACCCGCTGCGCGCTCGCGTTGTTCGGGACATCTTCACCTGGTCCAGCCAAGGCGTTGGACTCAGGCGCATCGCCGAGCGGCTCAACGACGCCGCCGTGCCACCGCCGGCCAAGGGGCGCGGCTTCGATCCTTCAGCCATCCGGGGGATGCTGAAGAACGAGACCTACCGCGGCAAGCTCATCCACAATCGGCGCGCCTTCTTCCGCAAACCGAACGGTGGCAAGACGAGGCGGGATAATCCGAGGAGCGAGTGGATCATCAATGACATTCCTGAGCTGCGCATCATCGACGAAGAGCTCTGGCAAGCGGTCGCCGATCGATTCGCTGAGCCGTCGAGGAGCCAGGCATCAACCAACCATCGAGAACTGCGCTACCCCTTCAGTGGCATGATTCGCTGCGCCACTTGCAACGCCAACTTCATCGCCATCCGGGCCACCCGGAAGGGGCACAGCTACGTCAAGTACGCCTGTGGGTACAACCACCGACGAGGCAGCAGCGTGTGCGCAAACCAAAGCCGCGTGGACCAGAACAAGTTGATGGATGCAGTGGTTGGCGCCATTGAGGAGCACATCCTCAAAGAGCCGAACATCAAGATCATCGTGGATGCGGTGGAGAAGCTGGTTGCTGAGTACCGCGGAAATCACAGTGATGAGCGCAAGCGGCTCCAGGCTGAGCGGGATCAGCTCGACAAGGAGATTGAGAACTTGTCGAGGGCCATGTCCATCGCCAAGGACGTTCCCGAGTTGGCCAAGCAGTTACAGGACAAGGCGAAGCGGCGATCCATCGTTGCTGATGCGTTGGACGGACTGAACAACGTGATCCGTAGGGATCTTCTGGACGGCCTTGAAGAGAAGGTGCGAGCGAAGGTTCAGAACATCCGAGATGTTTTGAGCGGCGCCGATGTCCACGAGCTTCGCTCGGAACTCAAGCGTCACATCACATCGATTGTCGTGGACGATCAGGGCCAGATGCGCATCGAGGGCGCCCTCACGGGTGCCCTCGAAGCTTCATTGAAGATGGTAGCGGGGGCTGGACTCGAACCAGCGACCTCAAGGTTATGAGCCTTGCGAGCTGCCATCTGCTCCACCCCGCAGTGCGGCATCAGGAATACCTTGGCCTTGGAGGCTGTCAACGGGGGGAGTTTGCGGCGGTGGCTGTTTCGGGCCTCTATCTGCGGCCCCTACCTCTGCACCTGTGAAAAGGCGCGCGGGCTGAAGATGCCGGGCACGTCATAGCCGGCTTGAATCCGGCCGTCGCGCACCAGTGCTCGCTCGTGCGTGATGTGGTCCTGGCCTCGCGGCGGCTGAACTGCCCTGGCAATCAACCGTTGCGTGGCCTTGCCCTCCGACGTCTCGAACACCCGGAACTCCGCGGGCAGCAGCAGCACAGGCCCGCCTCCACCGCCCAGGTCCGGCAGCTCGGCTACGCGCGTCGGCTCAAACGCGAGGTCGGTTGCGGCTTCGCGATTGCCCGCAAGCGTAAAGCGCATTCGCGCCCGGGCCGGCGCGTGCGGGGCACTCCACACACCGGCTGAGCCGCCGGGGAGATCCGCCATGATGAACAGCTCCAGGCGCTCACGCGGCAGCGAAGCCAGCTCAGCCCGGCGCAGCGCAAGCTCCTGCACGGTGCGATCATCCCCGTCGCCGGCGTTGATCTTCGACGACAGCTCCTGGATTGCCTGCTCCAGCCCCGCGGCACGGGCTGCGTCCATGTATGCGCCGAGTCTGGTGAACACCCACGCGCGCCGCCACTGGCCGCTGTGCGGGTCCGTGTAGGCGACGCGGCCTTGAAAGTGCAGGCCACCGCTTTCGCGATCACGCACAGTCCCGGTGAGCATCAACAGGCGGCGTGTCTGCAATTGCGACACCAGGTCGTCATAGGCCTTGCCGACGTCCGTGGCGCGCCGCTTTCGCATATTGCCCGTGCTGATGTCGGCGCAATCGTAGTAATGATCTACACCGCCCTCCTGGTCAATTGCCTGCACAAGCCAGTCGCCGCTGAGGTTATCCTCAGTGCGTATGGCGCCATTACCGTCGCGGCGGTTGCGGTCGTACAGTTCAATGAAGCGACCCTTCTTCGTGTTCGCGCCATCCGAAATCTCGACGTCGTAGATCAGCAGCGTGCTAGGGATATGCCCCCCCAGGCGTTGCGAAACGCTCTCGAAGCTGCGCAGCATGGCGCTGTACTTCGTCACAACCCGCGGATTTCGCAGGCTGTCGCAGCCTGGCCACCGCGGCACAAGCAGGGCGTGCCGCAGCATCGGCTGAGAGTGCCATTGCGTCTGCCCGGGCACGTAGCCGGGATTTGCCACCGGCTCCAGCAGCCCGAACAATCCGCGGCCAAGGTCAATCATCCCCCCGTGCGGGTCAGCGGACAGTGAGCGCTCGGTGAACTCATGCACGCGCTGTTCTGTGCCGACGGGCATGGGCACAACCGCGCGCCCGACCTGTACCTTCCCCCACCGCTGTTGCACGGCGCTGACCAGCGTCGGCATGCCGTCAACGACTCGCACGCCCATGCAGCGCACAGCCCGCAGCGACACCGACATTCCGCGGAAGCGCTCAAACGTCGCGATTGTGCGCGACGCACCGCCGGCCCGCGGCTCGCGGCTTTCCACCAGGACGCCGTTGCCTTGCTGACGCGCCAGGACGATCCCAAGGCCAAACGGGTCGCTCAGCACGGTTTGCGTCAGGCGGTCAGGCGGGAAGTGCCCCTTCAGCAGCTCTTCTACAGTAAGTACCGCGTTGCCTTCCGGCGGAAGCGAGATGCGAACCAGGGTGCCCTCGACATGCGGGTGACTTTCGTTGACTCGCGTTCCACCGGGCGCCGGCTGCGGCGGCCTGGGTGGGATGCCGCCGTGCCATGAAATCAGGGCCAGGCTCTGGTTGTCCAGCCAGACCGGCCGACCGGCATTCAGCGCAGGGCTCGATGCGGCCAGCGTCCAGTCGCTTACCCGAAAGACGCGAATCAACACGTCAAACCCGCCACCTTCGGTGCGGGGAACGAACGCGCGCACTGCAACGTGCCGCCTGTCGGGCGAGACACTCGGCGCGTCCAGGTATTCCTTCGAATTGAGCAGAATCGCGTCCGCAGGCACCACGCCGCCCGCCGCCGCCAAGCCGGGTGCACGCAGGATCTGCGTGAATCCACCTAGCGTCTGCAGCGGATCGTAGTGCAGCACGTGTGGCACGCCGTTGATTTCAAACACGCCGTTGAGTGTGCGGCGCGTTGCGGGGCGGTCACCTTGCCCCAGAACGTGCGTCACCCGCGTGTAGGACGCCGTGGCGGCATCATAGTGCCATAGCTCCGTGGCTGGGTATCCGCCGGTCGGGCCGCCAAGCCACGGCCACCCCGTTGCGTCCGGCACCGGCAACCCGGGGTCACCTGCATAGCGGGAAAGTCCCGCGCCCGCCTTGCCGGGCGGTTCCTCGAGCAGAAGCCAGCCGCCGTCGCTACTGGGCGACGCCACGCCAATGTCGCTGGCGTAAAGGCCGGGCGAGCACATTAGCAGGATCAACAGTAGGCGCATGGGCATCCGCAACTCCGGGGTTAATACGGATCGGCACCCGGAGCGGGCAGACTGAATCGTATCGCCGAGGCTAAACCCCACCTTCGCCGCGCCAGCAGTAGTGGCTGATAAAGGCGATGATACGGCCCATAAGTCGCGCCGCCGCGAACTCGCTGACCTGCTGGCCGGGCACGGGCGAGACTTCGACGATGTCAAGGCCGACGATGTTCCGCGCCTGTGCCAGCTTCTGGATCATCTTCAGGCCCAGATACCAGGTGATGCCCCCGGGTTCGGGCGTGCCTGTGCCCGGAAAGACGCTGGGATCGAACCCGTCCACATCGATGGTCAGGTAAACGTTCTTTGAAAGCTTGCTGATCGCCTCGTCGATCCATGGGCCATCGGTGTGATAATCGAACGCGTGATAGCAGTGCACCGGGCGCTCCGGGTGGCCAGGCTCGATGCGTTCGCGCGAACGAATGCCCACCTGCACGATCGAGCACCACTCGTTAATGCGCGCAGCCGCGCTGGCATGGCTGTACTTGTCGTCGTGGTACGCCTCGCGCATATCGCTGTGGGCGTCGATGTGAAAGACCGACAAGTCGGGGTAGGCCTCCCACACGGCCTTCACTGCGCCCGGGCTGACTGAGTGCTCACCACCGACAAGAATCGGAAACTTACCTGCCTGCACGATCTGCCGTGCGGCTGGGTAGATCTGCCCCATGGTCATTTCTTCGGCGGTGCAGTCCGGATCGAAGGCTTTGAGTGTGCACACCCCTTGGCGCGGGATGTGCTCCTGCCGTGTGATCTCGTCAAACAGCTCAACCTGCTGACTGGCGCGGCGGATTGCCTCGGGGCCCGCGCCGGTGCCGACGCCGTAGCTTACGGTGCCTTCGAAGGGCGCCGACATTACGACAAAGCGCGCGCGGTCAAGCGTTGCCAGTTCGGGCTCAAGGCCGAAGAAGTTGTCGTCGTCGGTGACGACCAGGTCTTCCAGTTTGGTTGACTTCACGGTTCCCATGTCTGCCTCGCGGTTCAGCCCGCATTAAACGAGATTAGGGCAGGGATCAATCCGCAGTCGCGTCGAATCGTTGAAACTACTGAACGCGAAGACACGAAGTCGGCGCGAAGACGCGGAGAAAGGCACCTGCATCAAGCCACGAAAAAACGAAAGCACAAAACGAGTCGCTTTGTGCCTTCGTGACTCTGTGGTCGCTGCTTTTGCAGATCTTCGCGGCTTTCGCGTGTCCTGCGCGTCGCCATTACCCCTTGCGGCGCTTGGGCTTCGGGTTGGCCGGCGACGGCACGTGCAGACCCTGGTGTGACGCATTCAGCGATGCCAGTTGATCCGGATTGAGTTGCCAGTTGTCGAAGATGAACACGCAGGCCGCGATCACGGTGCTCCAGTGGCCATCCTTGGGGCCTTCCGCCGACTGAGTGATGTTGCGCGTGGTGACAATTTCGCCGCCCACTTTCCACTCCTGCTTGCGCTCGTTCCAGGCCTGGTTGGGGTCAAAGCGCAGGCCCATGGTGGTGGCGAGCATGCTGGCAGCAAGATCTTCGGCGTAGTCGCCGGCCTGCTGGTCGTTGACGCCGTAGGTGTGGTACTCGCTGAGATAGCCGAACTTGCTCGGGTCCTTCGGAATCGCGACGCCGACGCTGGCCGCAATCATGCGCCGGTACTCGTTTGTTGCCTGCCGGCTCATGACGCAGAACGCGACCTGGCCGTCATGCAGCTCCTTGAGGCCCTTTTCCTTGCTGATCATGCGGCAGCCCGGCGGCATGATCGAGCTGATGGTGACTACGTTCAGCGCGGCGATGCCGGCGTCACGCAGTGCATCTTCGAAGCTGGCAAGGTATTCCTTGCTGGTCCCGACGCCCTTGGTGAAGAACGCGCGGGTGGGAACAAGTTGCAGCATCCAACGGCTCCTTTACGCAATGGCTGTTGGTCCCCGCCTACCTGGCCTCACGCGAGGCGCGGTGCGCGGCATCTGTGGTCTGTTCGGCTTGTAACAACCTGAGCCGCAACGAACACCACCCGTAAACGCACGGAGCTTGTTTTTTGAAACAATCCAAGCCGAAAGTAAAGAGCCGCAGCGTAAGTTTCTTGCTAATCGCGTTGCCACAGCGGGGCCAAGTCGGCAGCGTGTGCCCGGATCAGTTCCGGCTCATAGCGGTAATAGATCTGCAGGGTGAGCACGCAGATGGCCGTTGAGTACAGACGGCCGCCGCCCCCGCGTGCCCAGTAGTCCTGCCCGGGCTCAAAGCTGCCCTTGCGGTCGCCGTCCTTGACCTGGTTCGGCAACAGTGTGCGCTTGAGCGCAATATTCCAGCTTCGCCAGCGGTCCTCGCCGCCGGGATCGTCACGACTCAAGAGCATGGCCAGCGACCCGTAGTACCAGTGGTACATGTTGCTGCCGAGCAGGTCGTCCTGCGCGCTCCAGTCCGGCGGGTTGTCGCTGATGCGCCGCAACTGGCGCTGCTGGGTTTCGCTGTCCGGGGGCTCGCCCAGCAGCCTGCGGCACAGGTTGCTCACGGACATCATCGAGACTCCGCGGTGCATCGCCCGGATGCCCTCGTTCGCGTAGATGGCATCGCCGTCAGAGCGCGTGTGTTCGCGCAGCATGTGCACCAGGCGGGCCAGCGTGTCGGTCGGTACTTCGATGCCGGCTTCCCGCGAAGCGGCAAGCGCCAGAGCCGCCCAGCCTGAGATGGAAAGATCGTTGCGCGTTGAGGGCTGCCACGTGTCGTTGCCGGGGTAGTGTTGCGCATAGTCCCAGCCGCCACCGGGCCCCTGGCAGCGAGCCAGATACTGAACGGCCCGCTGCAACGGCGCGCGCAGCGAGGCGTCGCCGGTAAGCAGGCACAGGTCAGCCAATGCCAGTGTCGCAAGCGCGTGGCCGTAGAAGGTCACGCGATGCGCATCCTGCGGCAGGCCGAACCCGCCGTCCTCTACCCTTTGCTGCTTCAGCAACCAGGCGCGCGCGCGCGCTACCACAGACCGGTGCGCACCTTGCAGGTCACTGTTGCCGGCGCCCGTAAAGGCAAGCATGCACAGCGCCGTGATGCCAACGTCATTGCGCCCCAGGCCCACGCCTTCGGCCATGCGCTGCTGCAGGTCGGCGCCGGGAAGGTAGTGCTGCATGTAGCCGTCCGAATCCCATCCGCCGTCGTGGTCCTGCACGCTTGCAAGCCAGCGCAGGCCCATCGCCACGGCGTCTTCGGTGTCGGCGCCGCCGCCGTGCTTGCGCAGGCCATCCTGCCGACGCGCCTCACCGCGAGAGCCGGCGGCGCCGCTTGCCGGGCGCGGTACATCGGGGCCGTCCAGCGGCATCACGCCGGCGGCTTCGGCGCTGGCCTTCAGGCGCTCCTCAAGAGGCGTTGGCTCGGGCGGTCGCGGCGCGGGCTTCGGCCTTGGCTCGCGCTGTGGCAGCGGCGTCAATGGCGGCTTCTCCGCGTCGCGCATGAGCTCGGCGACGGTTGCCTTGGCAGGCTCGGGGTCAGGTGACTGCGGGCCGGGCGCGGCGCCTTCGTCCTGATCGGTCTCGTCGGGGTCATCCCCGTCGATCTCTGCCTTGAGTGTAATCAGCGCGCCGGGCTGAGGTTGTTCAAGTACCGCGAACAGCCGGTGATTAATGAACAGCGTAAATGCCAGCAAGTGCAGGCTGAGCGTCAGCAGCAGCGGGGTAGTCCAGTCGCGTGCGTCGCGCTTAGTCATTGCTCTCCCCGCGCCGGGCAAGCTCTTCGCGCAGCTCGTTGATCAGCTTGCGGATCTCATCGGGTGTCATGTCGCGCACTTCGCGCGTGCTCTGGCCGGTGATGCGGTCGCGCGCCTTGCGCGCTTCGGTGGCGACCGCGGCGTCGGGGTCTTGCTCAGCCAGTCGCGAAAGCTGCACCAGCGCCTCTTTGTCCTCCAGCATGCCGCAGACGCGGCACGCCAGCAGCCGCGTTGTGTCGTGCTGGTCAGCCAGCAATGCCCGGACGTACGGCCGTGCGGCAATCAACCGGCGCGCGCCGGCCTCGATCAGCCCCTCCCAGACTTCGCCGAGCTTTTCGCTTTGCAGCTTCAGGATCACCGGCTTGGCCAGGTCGGCTTCGATGTTGACCAAATCGCGCGCCAGTGCCTCGGGCAGCGGCACGGGCGGGAGATCTTCGCGGACGATCGGCGCCCTGGGCTGGCTATCCGGCGGCGCCTGCACCGGCTCATTTGTCGGCTGCTGGCGCGGCTGGTTTGAGCGAGGTTGCTCGCCTCGGCGTGGTTGATCAGAGGGCACTGCGTCTCGCAGGGCCTGCTCATTGCTCCGCAGGGCCTGGACCTCATTGAGGCGCTGCTGCGAAGTAATCGCAAACCACAACGACACGGCAAACATCGGCAGCACGATGACAAACAACAGGATCGGCAATACCGGCCGCCGCTGCTCGCGGCGCGCGCCGGCCAGAAACTCGTCCGCCCGGACGTTGGGCTGGCGCGCCGGCTGTGAGCGCGCGGCTGGCACAGGCGCGGCACGCGGCAATGACGGCCGCTGTGCAGACGGGCTTGCCGCGGGTTTGGTCGCGCGCGGCGCCCCACAGCGAGAGCATTGCAATGCTCCGCCCACGCGTGTGGCGCGGCCCTCAATCAGGTCCAGCGCGTTGACCGGGATGCCGCAGGATTCGCAGTGCCACACCGCGCTCGTGTAGTCACCCAGGGGGCCCGCTTCAACCGCTTTGGGAACGCGGACCGGCACCCGCGCCATGCACTGGGCGCACACGGTCTCGCCGTTGCGCTCAACGGCTTCACCGCGCGCAATCGCGCCTTCACTGAGGGGCCGCCCGCATTGATCACAGAACTGCAACAGCATAGTCGGTCCAGGGGTGAACCGGGGTATCCATTACAGTGTACCGATTTGGCGGGCTTGGGCCATGCAGGCGCAGGGCGTGGCGAAATCAGGTTGTGGACTTTTGACTACAGATAGCGGTCTGCGCGGATAGGCGAAGACTGGCCTTCACCACAGAGGAACAGAGGCACGGAGAAGGGCGAATACAGTCAGGACTAGCAGGATGTTCAGGATGGCAAGGCCCACTTCCTATCCATCCTGTAAACCCTGACTGTCTTTGCAGTTCTCCGTGACTCTGTGGTGAACCCTACGGCAGCTCCTGCTTGAGGCAGAAGACGCTGCCGCCCGACTTCATGAACTCGCTGGTGTCCAGCTCAATCACCTCAAAGCCGCGCCGTTGCAATGCACGCACCGTGGCTTCACTGCCGCGCTGGATCAGCACATGCCGGTCATCAGGACAATGCGCGTTGCACGCGAAATTGGCGGCGTCCGCGGCGCTGATCGGGATCAAGTCCTCGAAACCGGCTTGCAGGCGCTCCAGGCTTTCGGCGTCGAATGCGCCAGGAATGTACATCGCGGCACGGGTTGTCAGCACACACAGGCATGTATCGAGGTGGTAATAGCGCGGGTCGCGCAGCGTCAGCGGTATGATTGCCGCGCCGGTGATGCGGGCCACGTGGTACCAGGCCTCCATGCGCGTGCGCGGGCCAACGCCGCCCCAGTAGGCGTGCTGGCCGTGGTGCCGGATCGCGTCGCCCGTGCCTTCAAAGGGTCGCAGGTCCTGCGGTGTCTCAAACACCTTGAAGCCGCGAGCTTTGTACCAGCGCTCAAAGTGTGGCACCTCGGCCACGCGCGTGTCGCTGGCCATGCGCGAAAGCAGCACGCTGGGGCCAGCTTCTTCGTGCTGAAACGCGAGACTCTGGTTGGCGCAGAAGCAGAAGTCCGGCAGACCCGGCTCGGCCTCGATCAATTCCACCCGGATGCCGATGGCGCGATAGGCATCTGCCAGGGCATCCCACTGCTGTCGCGCAAGCGCCGGATCAACACGGTTGGGATTGCCTGCGTCATCTTCCATCCAGGGGTTGATCACGCTTTCCACCGTGAAATACGCGGGCGAAGCCATCATCACACGCGCACACGGCCCTCGCCCAGCCGCATCGAGCAACGCGTCGGGGATGTCATCGGGCGATGTGACGACTCCGGGCATGCCTCTCCTTGACCGCTTGGGCGGGACTGTGCCTAATCCGGGCAGGTACAGCATGAATCACCTGTTCACGCTTCTCAATGGCGGAGTCCTGATCTGGCTGGTGGCTGGTGTGTTCCTGCATCGCCGCCACGCACTGCACATGCTGTGGATGACGTTCGGGTTTGCGCTGGATTTTGCGCTGCTGCTTTACATTGAGCTGGACCGTGGCGCGCTGGAGCAGACGTTTGGCACGTCAATGACGTTCTGGCTGGCTGTGCACATTGTGATCGCCACGGTGCTGGTGTTCTGGTACCCGATGCTGCTGTACAGCGGTGGCAAGGTAAGCGCGGGCAAGCCCAAGACGTTCCACAAGCGCATCGCCCGCATGTTTTTCGTGCTGCGTTTTGCCCTGTGGCTGACCGCAGTCCTTGCCATGAATGCCAAAGTCGGCGATGTCTGAACGCGAAGCGTAAGCGAGCGCCCTGGCCTCATTGATGCCGATTTGAGGTAAGGGCGCTCGCTTACGCTTCGCGCTCAGACTTGTCACCCTGTGTACGGCAGCAGGAACTCGCGGGCGCGCTCAGCTACCTCTACGGCTTTGTGCTCGAACGTGTACAGCTCGACTGTGATCCACCCGTCGTCGTACCCGGCTTGGCGCAGCTCGCGAAAGAACTCGTCAAAATCGATCGCGCCGTCGCCCGGCACCAGATGAAAGTGGACGCGGTCGGCGGCGATGTCCTCGATCTGGATGTGGTGGATGCGGCCCGCAAAGCGCTTGGCATTCGCCGCCGGGTCTTCGCCCACGCAGTAGAAATGGCCGACGTCGAAGTTCAGGCCAAGCCACTGTTTCGCCAGCTCGTCGCCCTCAAAACGCTGCATGAAACCGTCGAACTCGCCCGCGCGCTCGATCAGCAGCCCGGGCTCCGGCTCGATGCACAGGCGCACGCCGGCCGCAGCTGCATCCGGCAGGACGCTGCGCAAGCCGGCTTCGAACCAGTCGGCGGCTTGCTCGCGCGTAACGCCGTCGTCGATGGGCCCGCCCGGCTCAGTGCTGATGGTGGGCGCGCCCAGCTTGCCCGCGAGGTGCAGGCACTGGCGCGTGTGCTCGATGCGGAGCTGCCGCCGCGCGGGGTCTTTCTCGCACCAGCTTGGCCGGTGGCACCCCTCGATGCCGTACAGCATGAACGCGTTGCAGTTGGAGACGGCAAGGCCGCGCGCGTCCAGCTTGCCGCGCCAGCGGGCGATATCGGCGTCTTTCACATCGGGCGGAAAAGCGTGCGGGACGTCCAGCAGGATCTCTATCCCCTCGTACCCCGCGTCAGCCACCAGATCGATGGCTTCATCCAGCGAATACCGCTTCATGGCATTGGAAGCGAATGCAAGTTTGAACGTCAACGAGACTCCTTCGGCATGATCGGCAGGTAATGCCAGTATTCACCCAGTTTCGCGATCGGTCGGCCCGTATCGGAAATAGTTACCACGCAGTCGGGGATGTTCCGCGACTCATCGCCTTGGAAATGGATTGACCCGATGAATCGGCCTTCGGAGCTAAACCGCGGAACCCACGAGATCGCGTCCGATGAATAATAGCGTCCACCAAGAGCCGCATCTGCGCCCATGTCGGCCCACGTGTTGGTGGGACCGCCATCTCTGTGGTTATCTTCAAGTTTGTGCTTCAGCACAGTAGCCAGCCCCATGGACTCCATGAGCGGTTGATCAGGCTCCGTCAGCACGCCGGTCAGCAGGACGGCTCCAATCGCCGCCATCGTAAGCGGTATCGCAATGGCAATTCCAAGAAAAACACCGCGCCAGTGTTTTCTCGCACCGTGAAGACCAATTAGAGTGAATGCGGTCGCAACCAGCGCGATCTGGATTGTCAGTGGAAAGGCCATCGCGTAGTCAATGTCAGTTACTAGCAGCACCGCAACCAACGCCAAGCCGAACACGCCGCAAGCAAGCGACTCAACGTGCCAACCCCAGGCAACTGCCGTTGTGAAGAACGCCAGCTTGGTCGGGCCCCGACGCGACTTGTGCCTAGTTTCCACGCTATCAGTGTTCGGTGACACCTATTTCGTGTCAACCGCCGGCCGCTATGCTGCCGAGCGGAGGGCTCATGCGGGTTTTCGTAACTGGCGCAGCCGGTTTCATTGGGTCGCGGGTGGCGTTGGCGCTGTTGAAGCGTGGCGACACCGTTGTCGGGTTCGACGACTTTAATGACTTCTACGATCCTGCGATCAAGCGGCGCAACGCCGAGCAGATCGGCGCGCTGGGCGGGCGCATCGTTGAAGGCGACCTGCGCAAGAAGCTGGATGTTGAGAAGGCTCTCGGCGACGGGTGCGACGTGGTGGTGCACCTTGCGGCGCGGGCCGGCGTGCGGCCCAGCCTGGAGAACCCGGAGCTTTACGCCGACACCAACGTCAAAGGCACCGTCCACATCCTCGAAGCCATGCGCGCGCGCGGCCTGCGCCAGCTGGTGCATGGCAGCAGCAGCAGCGTCTATGGCGGGCAGGAGAAGGTGCCCTTCAGCGAAGACGACCCGATCAACCGCCCCTGGTCGCCCTACGCCGCCACCAAGCGCGCCAACGAGCTGTTTCTCAACACCTACCACCACCTCTATGGCATCGAGAGCTTTGCGCTGCGCTTCTTTACCGTGTACGGCCCCGGCCAGCGGCCTGACCTTGCGATCATGAAGTTCATCCAGCTCGTCGAAGCCGGCCGCGAAATCCCCTTCTATGGCGACGGCAACAGTGGCCGCGACTACACCTACATCGACGACGTCGTGCAGGGTGTGCTCGCCGGCATTGATCGCGTAGCCGGATGCGAAATCATCAACCTCGGGGGCGATGAGCCGATTACGCTGACCCAGATGGTGCAGACGATCGAGCAAGCCACCGGCAAGAAGGCAAAGTTAAAGCATCTTCCCGATCAACCCGGCGACGTACCCCGCACCATGGCTGACATCACCAAGGCCCGCAGGATGCTCGGCTATGAACCGCGCACAAAGTTCGCCGAAGGCGTGGCGGCGCAAGTGGCGTGGTGGCGCCGGGTCAGATAGCCGCGAAAGCACGAAAACGCGAAGGGGAGTTGACCTATGGGTTACGACAGTGGTGATGCTGTTGCCGAAGAACTGATCAGTCAGGTCATTGATGCGGCTGTGGAAGTTCACCGCCATCTGGGTCCCCGCCACCTGGAGCAGCACTACGAGAATGCGCTGTGCATTGAGCTCGAGCTTCGCGGGATCCCGTTCAGCCGGCAGGTCCCGATTGAGCTGCACTACAAGGATCATCCGATCGGGACCGGCAAAGTCGACTTAATGGTGGGCAACCGGCTGATTGTAGAGTTGAAGGCTGTGGAATCGATTGGCGACATTCACTTCGCCCAAGTGATCTCGTACCTGAACATCAACAAACTGCGCCTCGGCCTTCTTCTTAACTTCAACGTGGTTGCCATGAACTCAAAGCAAGCTATCAGGCGCGTGCTCAATAAGTACTGGAAGCAACCCAACTGACCTTTCGCGCTTTCGCGGCTTAAACAATGCGGCTGATTGTCGAGATTTCTCAGGGGCTTGGTAACTGCGTGCAGGCTACGCCGCTGTTGCGCGCGCTGTGGACGCTGGGGCACGAGATCGACCTTTACGTCAACTCGCCCGGCGCCGAGAACTTCAAGCTGCTCTGGGAGGAGTGGCCGGTGGTGCGACGCATCTTTACGCACCACGACCAGTTCAAGGCGGGCGACTACGACTTTGGCGTCAGCGCCTATGGCCGCCGGCAACTGGTGCGTATGTTTCCGCCCGGCATGTGCCTGAAGGTCGAGAAGCGCCACACGCAGCGCCAGTCTGAAGCCGAAGCCAATGTCGAGATGGCCCGCTGGCTCGGATACGCCGGGCCTACGCCGCGCGGTTACGTGCGCGCCTACGACTTCAACCTTGAGCAGCCGGAAGAAATGCGCCACAAACGCACCGCGCCCACCGGCGGCATCGTGGTGCACGCCGGGTGCGACCCCGCCAACGCCGCCAAGCGCTGGCCGCACTGGCATGAGATCTGTTCGCGGCTGAAAGCGGCGGGGCATGACGTGATCGTGGTCGGTACGCACCACGACCGCAGCGACGACAACTGGGAAGACGATTTCGTCTCGCGCTTCCACAGCAGCCTGCCGGAGCTTGCGGCGCTCATCGATCACTCGAAGCTGTATCTGGGCAATGACAGCGGCGTCGGGCACCTGGCGGCGGCGGTCGGCGTGCCGGGCCTGATGCTGTACGGCCCCAGCGATCCCACAAAGAACGCCCCCAACTCGCGCGTGATGCAGATGCTGGTGGCAGGCGACCGGAAAATCGCAACCATCACTGTGGACGACGTCTGGAACCGCATTCAGCAACTTCTGCAGGACCCGCAACGCGACCCTGAGCGCGAACTGCCCGCGCGCGCGACCGACAGCGTGGAAGGCCGCTGGCAGCAATACGTCGCCATGACCCAATCTCAGCCGGTTGCTGAAACCGAATTGCGGGGACAGTCGCCGACAGGGGCCGCCCCCAAGGTCAGCGTGATCATCCCGACCTACAACCGCGGCGGCAACGCCGTGCGGGCGATGAAGTCAGCACTGGCGCAAACAGAGCAATCGCTCGAGGTGCTGGTGATCGACGACGGCAGCACTGACGACACTCCCACCCTGTTCGAAAACCCGCCAGGGCGTGTGCGCTACTTTCGCAAAGAAAACGGTGGCGCCAGCAGCGCACGCAATGTCGGCTTGCGTAACGCCACGGGCGAATGGTTGGCATTGCTGGATTCCGACGACGAGTGGGCGCCGGACAAGCTGGAGCGTCAACTCAAGGCAATGGGCACACAGTTCGTCGCCGCGGCGTGCCGCCACGTTCATATCAACGCCGACGGCTCGCGGCAGGAAAAGCCGCAAGTGCTGCCGGGCGGCGACCAGCACCTGTTTCGCGACCTGTACGAAGACCTGTCGCTCAAGACCTCCAGCCTGATCTTCAAGCGGCACCTGCTTGAGCGTATCGGCTTGTTCAACGAGCGCTTTCCGGTCAGCAACGACTGGGATTTTTTCCTGCGGCTGGCCAAGGTCGTAAACAACAGCGGGTTTGTGTGCCTGCCTGAGCCGCTGGTGACCGTGCACCGCAGCGGCGACAGCATCAGCAAGACTGCCCGCGCCAACGCACTGGAAGAAGCGTTCACCCGTATCTGCATGCTGAACGCGCTGCTGCATGCGAACGACCCGGAAGCAGCACGCGGGCACATCAATCGCGCGGGGCGAAAGCACCTTGAACTTGCCCGCGCCTACCGCAAACAGGGCGACAAGCAGCAGGCACGTCACCACGCGCGCGAGGCACTGCGCGCTGGGCTTGGCCTCAGGGCCCTTTGGCGGCTTGTGCAGGCCTTCTAGCCCTGCACCCGCGCGCCGCCTGATACCGCGCTGTTGCCAGCCTTGTGCATCTCTCGCAGAAGCTGCTGCTGCTGCTGCGTCATCTTCTCCGGCAGGGCAAGTCGAATCACCGCGTACAAGTCGCCGCGGGTGCCCTCCTCGTGCTTCAGGCCCAGGCCCCGCATGCGCAGCCGGTCGCCGTGCCGGGTACCGGCCGGCACATTCAGGGTCACCGTCCCGCCCGGCGAGCGCAGGTCAACCTTGGCGCCGTCCAGTGCCTCCCATGGCGCGACCGGCACGTCGGCATACAGGTCGGCGCCTTTGTGGCGATAGACGTCGTCGTCCTGCAGGCGAACGGTGAGGTACAGGTCGCCATTCTGCCCACCCTGCGCGCCGGAATCGCCAAGGCCGCGCAGGCGCAGTGTCATGCCGTCGCGCACGTCGCCAGGGATTTTCAGCTCTACGGTTTTTCGGCCGCGCACACGGCCAAGCCCGGCGCAGGCCGGGCAGGCGTGAGACTCGTCCAGCACACCGCTGCCCCCGCACACTTCGCAGTCCTGCTCAGTGCCCAGTGTGAACTCACGGCTGCCGCCGCGCACGGCATCGCTGACAGTCAGGTGCAAGTCCGCCCGCGAGTCGGCACCGCGCGTGGCACGGCGCGTGGCACGGCCACGAAACTGCGTGCGCACGTCGTCGCCGAACATGCTCGCAAAGAAGTCAGAAAATCCGCCGCCGCCGAACATCTGCTCAAACTCGTCGGGCGATACGCTGCGCCAGCCGCTGCCGCCGGGCGGCGAAACATCCTGGCCATGCCGCCAGTTTGCGCCAAATCGGTCGTACTTCTCGCGCTTGGCTGGATCGGTGAGAACCTCCTTGGCCTCGTTGATGCGCTTGAACTTCTCTTCGGCCGCGGCGCGGTCGTCGCCCTGGTGCCTGTCCGGGTGCCACTTCATGGCAAGTTTGCGGTAGGCCTTCTTGATTTCGTCCTGGCTTGCCCCGCGCGGCACACCCAGAATCTCGTAGTAGTCCTGAAACTTCATGCAATTGTCCCTGACCTGAATCCGCAGGAAAAACGCAGAGCGGCCCGATAGTAATCCGCCGCCAAACGCTTTGATACAGGCTTGCCAGCCGGCCTAGCCAATGCCCGCCGGGGCGATTACCATCCCCGGGGAGGCCCGTATGACCCGGCTGATGCCGCTCTTGCTGATTCTTGCCGTATGGGGCTGCGGCAAGAGTGCTTCCAGCAATGATGCGCAAGACCACGTGCACGACCACATCCACTCCCATGAGGGCAAGGACGTTGCGCTGTCCAAGGTCACCGCGGGCCCTTGGACAATCGAGCCGACCGTCAAGGGCGAAGTCCGCCGTGGCGAACTGACCGTGATCGAACTGCAAGTCGAAGGCGAGGACGCCGACGCCGTCCAGATTGAAGCCTTCGTTGAGGCAGAGGGCGGTGACGCCATCGTGGAAGGCGTTCCCTTTCACCGCATGGCTCGCGCGGGTCGCTATGCGCTGCACCTGGGGTTGCCGGAAGACGCGCCGGAGAAGCTTACCCTCCGCGTCGCGCTGCGCGTGGGCGATGCGCGGCACGAAGCGCAAGTCGCGCTGCCCTGACCCATCCACTTTTTGCGGTTTCAATTACTGGATGGACCGCGGGGCCGCGCGATCTAGCATCCTGCGCAGGAGATTGTCCATGCTTGCCAAGAATCGCGTGCTGACGCCCGGCCCGACTGCCCTGCTGCCCGACGCGCAGTTCGCGCAAGCTGCGGCCTCGATGCATCACCGCACGGACGCGTTTGTCGAGTTGTTTCGGACAGTTCGATCGGGGCTGAAGCAACTGTTCCGGACGCAGCGCGACGTGCTGGTATTCGCGGCGTCCGGCAGCGGCGGCTTGGAGGCGTGTGTCGCGAACGCCATCCACGAGGGCGACACGGTGATCAGCGTGAACGCCGGCAAGTTCGGCGAACGCTGGACGAAGATGAACGCCGCCTATGGTGCCCGAGTCATCGAGTTGAAAGTGGAGCACGGGCGCGCGGTCGAAGTGGCGGATGTGGAGAAAGCACTGTCCGAGAACCCGCAGACGCGCGCCGTCTTCGTGCAGGGCAGCGAAAGCAGCACCGGCACCGTGCACCCCGTGCGCGAAATTGCGGCGCTGTTGAAGCATCGCGACACGCTGATGTGCGTGGATGCCATCACCTGGATCGGCGCACACGAAGTCAGGGTGGACGATTGGGGGCTCGACCTGGTCGTCTGCGGCAGCCAGAAGGCAATGGCAATGCCGCCCGGGCTCGCCTTCGTCAGCATCAGCGAAAAGGCCGAGCGCCTGATGGCAGCCCACGCGGGCAGCCGCCGCTACTACTTCGATTTCGCGCGCGAGCAAAAGGCCCAGGCCAAAGACCAGACCGCGTTTACGCCCGCGATCAGCCTGATTGCGGCGGCGGCTTCCAGCCTTGAGTGGATGCTCGGTGTCGGCATCGACGAGCTGGTTCACAACGCCGGTGTGCTTGCGGGCATGTGCCGCGCGGCGGCTCGCGGGCTTGGGCTTGAGTTGTTGTCGGCAGCACCCAGCGACAGCGTGACGGCAATCCGCATGCCCGATGCGATCGGAAGCAAGGTGGTCATTAAGGCGCTGAAGTCAAAGTTCGGCGCGATTATCGCCGACGGGCAGGACGACTTGACGGGAAAGATCTTCCGGCTGGCCCACTTGGGTTACTACGACTACATCGACACGGTCGGATTGCTTGGGGCGCTGGAGGTGGTACTGCGCGACGCGGGGTTGAAGTTTGAAGAGGGCGCGGGTCTGCAGGCCGCGCAACGGGAATATCGCAGGTTGACCGCAACAGCATGAAGAAGCACGCACGGGGCTGCCCTGCGCGGAAAGTAGAGACATGGCGAAAGTATTGATCTCAGCCAAGCTGGACAAGCGAGGCACTGAAATCCTGCAAGCGTTTGATGGCATCGAAGTCATGGAAAGCCCGCCGCTCAACGGCGACGCGCTGGTGGCTGCGCTGCGTGGCGTGCAGGGGCTGATCGTGCGGTCCGAGACGAAGGTCGGCGCAGACGTGCTGGAGAAAACGCCGGACCTCAAGGTAATCGGCCGCGCGGGAACGGGCTACGACAACATCGACGCCAAAGCTGCCGCTGACCGCGGAGTGGCTGTGCTGGTCGCGCCGGGCGGCAACACCCTCAGCGCGGCGGAGCATACGCTGGCCTTGATGTTTGCCCTGGCGCGCCACATTCCACAGGCCAACGCAAAGATGCGCGCTGGCGAGTTCGATCGCGGCTTCAAGGGCGTTGAGCTGGCAGGCAAAACCCTGGGCGTGCTTGGGCTTGGCAACATCGGCGCGATCGTGGCACAGCGCGGAATGGCGCTGGGCATGCGGGCGGTCGGTCACGACCCGCTGACCAGCCCGGAGCGGGCGGCTGAGATCGGTGTCGAGCTGTTGCCGATTTACGAGGTGATCAAGCAAGCCGACTTCCTGACGCTGCACACGCCGCTGGTGCCGGAAACAAAACACCTCGTCGGTAAGAAGGCCCTGGAATTGTGCAAGCCGGGTCTGCGCGTGATCAACTGCGCGCGCGGCGGGCTGATCGACGAGGCAGCGCTGCTGGATGCGCTGAACAGCGGCAAAGTGGCGGGCGCCGCACTGGATGTGTTCGAGCACGAGCCGCCGGAGCCGGGCAACGCCCTGGTCAATCACCCCAAGGTGGTCTGCACACCGCACCTGGGGGCAAGCACGGAAGACGCGCAGGTGCGCGTCGCCGAAATCATCTGCCGCAACGTCGGGAACTTTCTCACGCACGGCGAAGTCGTTGGACGGGTTAACTGACCGCAAACCGCGCAGCAACGTCAGCCATTCGGGGATCTCCGGCGAGTACGACAATGCGCATACGAGCCTTCCAGGGACTCTGCCCTCCGCCCGATCAGGCGCCGCTGGTTTCATCTCTTCCCTACGACGTCGTCACCACGGATGAAGCCCGCGAACTGGCTGGCGACAACCCGCTGAGCATGCTGCACGTCGTGAGGGCTGAGATTGACCTGCCCGAAGGCACCGACCCCTACTCAGACGCCGTGTACGCGCGCGCCGTGGAGAACTTTCGGCGGCTGCAGCAGCACGGCCACCTCGTGCGCGAGCGCGGCCGCTGCGTCTATGTTTACCGGCAACAGATGGGCGCGCACGTGCAGCACGGCGTGGTCGCGCTTTGCCACGTTGACGACTATGACGCCGGGTTGATCAAGAAGCACGAGCGCACGCGCCCGGACAAGGAGAATGACCGCACACGCCTGACCAGCGAGCTGTCTGCCAATCCAGGCCCGGTGTTTCTCACCTATCGCGATCATGCGCCGGTCAGCGAGCTTGTTACCAACGTGGCGGCAACCCCTTCGCTGTTTGATTTCACGGCACCGGACGGCATTCGCCACACAGGCTGGCGCGCCGGCGCCACCCGCCTGGTCAGCGCGTTTGCGTCCGTGCCCAGCGTTTACGTCGCCGACGGCCACCACCGCGCGGCCAGTGCCGCCCGTGTCGCCCGCGAACGTGCTGCCGCGAACCCCGCGCACACCGGCGAAGAAGACTACAACTGGTTCCTGTGCGTGCTGTTCCCGGCGGGCGAGCTGCAGATTCTGCCCTACAACCGCCTGGTACATGACCTGAATGGCATGACCGGCAAAGAGTTGATCGTGCGCGCGGCGGCAATCGAGAAAGGCACTACTGGCGAATCCAGCACCGTCCGCATGTACATAAACGGCCAATGGTACGACATGGCGCTGCACTCGACAGCCACCGACGCCGTTTCGCGCCTGCCAGTGCAGATGCTGCAGGAACGTGTGCTCGCACCGCTGCTGGGTATCGACGACCCGCGTACCAGCGACCGCATCACTTTCGTCGGTGGCATCCGCGATGACGCGTACCTGGCGCGTCAGGTGGATGCAGGCCAAGCCGCCGTGGCGTTCAAGCTGCCGCCCGTAACCGTAAGCCAGTTGATGGAGATTGCAGACGCCGGCCAGATCATGCCGCCCAAAAGCACCTGGTTTGAGCCCAAGCTGCGCAGCGGCTTGTTCGTGCACACGTTTTAGGTCTTGCTGCAATCGGACAGTTGCCGCCCGCGGCTGGTTTCGGGTAACGTCGGAACATGGCACCCCACGGCGATACGGTTCATGAAAAGGCCGGCCCACGTATGATCGTGGAGGTGCTGACCAGCTCGCTGGCCGGCCGGCGATTCGCCTTTACTGCCCGCGACCTGCGGCGCGGAGTCCTGCTGGGCCGGGCCCCGGATTGTCATTTGCGCTTTGACATCAACCGCGACGTCAAGGTCTCGGCCCATCATGCACTGATCCTTGAGACGCGCGACGGCATCTTTGTCCGCGACCAGGGCAGCAGCAACGGTTTGTACGTCAATCACCAGCGCGCTACGCCGGAAGGTTTGCGCGCGTACGACGGCGCCGAAATCAACCTGGGAACCGAAGGCGCGGTGCTGAAACTGCTGATCCCGGACCACCCGGCGCCGCAGGGCGAACCTGCCGCGCCCGCAAATCCCACCGTGCGGGAGAAACCGGGGGGACTCACCCGCTTCGTCGAGCAGGTCGGTGACCAGGTCGGTGCCGGCGAGAAGACCAAGCGTATGATCAAGGAAGTCGCCGACCGCCTTGAGGCGCGCGCCGCCAAACGCCGCGCCAGGCTGGTGGCCCTGATCGCGACGTTGTTCGTGCTGTTGCTGCTGGGAGGCGCAGCCGGCGTTGCCTACTATTTTTACAACGAGAAAGAGCAGGCACGTCGGCAGCAGGAGGCGGACGAACAATCCAGGGCGCGCGACAACGAACGCGATCTCCGCGATGAAGCGCGCGAACAGGCACTCGCTGACATGCGAACGCAGCTTGCCGTTATGGAGGCTTCACTTTCGAAGGAGGCCAAGCGGCTGCGCGAAGAGCAGGGGCGGCGATTTGAAGAACTCAAACGCGAAGTGGACGATTCCACCGTTGAGCGCGTGCGCGAGGTCGCCGATGCGCAATTGCGCGACCTGCGCGAAGCCAGCGAGGCACAAAAGCGTCAACTTGAAGAGCTGTCGCGCCGGCCCGGCACGCCACGATTTCAGGAACTGGCGGAGACCTACAAGCCGTCTGTCTTCCTGATCTACGTGCAATACCCCCTGCTGGATCAAGAGGGCAAAGCGGTCGGCGTTGAAAGCGGCACTGGCACCGGGTGGCTCGCCGGCGTGACCGACGATGCCGCCTGGGTCATCACCAACAAGCACGTGATCAAGCCATTCCTGTTCAAGGCTGAACTGGCCATTGCACACGCGATACGAGACGTCCGCCCTGCACCAATTACCGACTGGGTAGTCGCGGCCTGGCAGCCGGATGCCAAGATCAGGAATTTTGTCGGCGACACCGAGCTTTCCTTGTCAGAGGCATGGGCACAGACGCCGAGCGGCAAGGGCGGCAAAGGCGGCGTGGAAGCGGCTGGATTTGCCGAGGATGAGTGGCAGGCGTTTGGTGACGAGTACGAACGCCACCTGGTACGCAGCGGGTTTCGTACCGACTTGCCCGCCGCGATGATCGAGCGCATCAAGCAGGCCGGCATCCACAAGATGGATACCACGCGCGACCTGGCAGTTCTTCGGCTAGAGCGACGCCGGGGTGTGGTCCTGGGCAAGCCCATCCCGATTGCCTCGGACGCCGAGATACGGAAGCTGAAGGTCGTTGACCCGGTGATGGCGCTTGGGTTTCCGCTTGGCTTGTCCGTCATCAAGGGCACCACCGTGACGGCCAGCCCTGCGACCGGCGAGGTCCGCAACATCCAGCTTGAAGTCGGGGTGATTGACACCAGCGCGCCGATCCTGCCGGGCAACTCCGGCGGGCCGCTGATCGATGCACAAGGCCGCGTGGTCGGCGTGATCACACGCCGCTTCGAAGCGACCATGGGCACCGCCATTTCGGCTGAGTATGCCCGCCTGTTGTTGCTCGACATGATCAAGTAGTTGCCTGTCGCATTGGTCCCACTGCAACCCGTTGCCGAATCACATTCTGCCGATGAAATGCCCCGATGCACGTTGCGTTCGCGCACCATGAACCGATTGACCCGGGCAAGGCACGCTGGGTCGCCATTGTGCGAAGCCTTGCCGCGGTGGCCGCCCTTGCACGCGTCACCTGGCTGACACCGGACACGCCGGACGCCGTCCGCCAATACGCTCGCACACACCTTGGCCTTGAGCTGCCGGACACGCTGCAAGTGCAGACACTGCCCAGCGTACACAAGCTTGTGGGCTTGACGCTGAACCATGTGTTTTTCCGCGCATGCAGCAAGGCGCTGGCACGCGCCGGAGCCGATGTCCTGTGGCTGCGATCGGACAAGCTGGCAGCGCACTTCGCCACCCGAGACACCTCACCGCTGGTGTACGAAGCGCACCTGATCGGCCCCCTGTGGGCGGCCGATCGCGGCTCAAACCCGCGCGCCGCCGCCCGGCTTGAACGCATCGAGAGAGATCTGTACGCCGGGGCCGCAGCCGTCGCCGCCATCACCCACAGCCTGCTGGACGAGATACGCGCGCGCTATGGTTATGCGGGCCCCGCCGAGGTCGTGCCCAGCGCGGTGGACACCGACCTGTTCAAGCCCGTGTGGAACGGCGGCGACAACACAACGGTGGCTTACGTCGGCAGCCTGCAATTCTGGAAGGGCCTGGATACGTTGCTTGAAGCGCTGGCAATCGTGCCCCGCCTGCGGCTTCTGTTAATCGGTGGCGGCTCACGCGAACAGACGCAACAACTGCAGGCGCGTATTGCCCAACTGAAGCTGGCGGACAGGGTCGAACTCGTCGGCCATCGCACGCAGCCGCAAATTCCTGCGCTTGTAAAAGGCGCCGCCGCCGCCGTGCACCCATCGCCGCCGGGCCACGCGATCAGTGCGCGCTACACCTCGCCGCTCAAGTTGTACGAATACATGGCGATGGGCCTGCCCATCGTAGCCGCCGACGTGCCCAGCGCGCGCGAGGCGCTCAAAGACGGCACGACCGCGCGCCTCTACAAAGCAGGCGACGCAGCAGCGCTGGCCGCTGTGCTTGAAGATGTAGCGGCCGACCGCCGGCTTGCAATGCGGCTATCGAAAGCCGCGGCAGAGGAAGGTGCACGGCATTCCTACGCCGCGCGGGCAGAGCGGCTTGTTGGCCTGTTCTCGCGGGCTATTTCGCCTTCAGGAGGTCGCGAATCTCGCTGAGCAATTCCTGATCTTTGGTTGGCTTGGGCGGCTCTGCCGGCTTTGCCGCTTCTTTGCGCTTGAGGCGATTGATGCCCTTGATGACGATGAACAGCGCAAACGCCACGATCAGGAAGCTGATGCAGGCGTTGATGAACAACCCCACGTTGATGGTAACCGCGCCAGCCGTCTGTGCCGCTTCGAGCGTATTGTAAGGACCCGGCGTCTTGCCGTCGGCCAGCGTAAGGAAGACGTCGTTGAAGTTGCCGTCACTCTTGGCAAGTCCGATTGGTGGCGTCAGCACGTCCTTGACCAGGGACTGCACCACCGACGTAAACGCAGCGCCGATGATGATGCCGACGGCCATGTCCACGACGTTGCCCTTGACGGCGAACTCCTTGAACTCTCTGAGAATGCCCATTGAAGCCCCCCTTGGTTGACTACGCCGAGCGGCCGGTGTCGATCTGTGTCGGCTCGCGTTCTACGTTTACCACGACAACACGGTTCTTGTCCTGTTTCGCCTCATACATTGCCGAATCGGCTTCTTCCAGCGCCTCGTCGGCGTCGGCCGGGGGGCGCCTGAACCAGGCAACGCCCACACTCGCGCCGAAGCCGCAGTCTGCGTACTTTGCTGCCAGTCCGCGAACGCCGCTCAACACGCGGCCAGCCGCCACGCCCGCGCCGTCGAGCTCCGACTGCCAGAGCAGCGCCGCAAATTCGTCCCCGCCGAGGCGCGCCGCCATGTCCGATGCACGCAGGTGGCTGCGCAACACTCCGGCAACACCGCGCAGCACCTCGTCGCCCACCGCGTGGCCGTGCTTGTCGTTGACCTTCTTGAAGTTGTCGAGGTCCAGGTACAGCAGGCACAGTGGCTTGCCGTCACGACGGCAGCGCGCGATTTCGAGACGCAGGTTCTCGGCAAAGTCGCGCCTGTTTGGCAGGTCGGTCAGCGGGTCGGTTCGCGCGTCGCGCTGCTCGGCTTCGAGCAGCTCCTGGATGCGGTCGTGGGCGGTTTGCAGGCGGCGCTGTTCTCGGCGAACGGTGGAGATGGTCAGCCCGATGAGCAGGAAAATGCCCAGTGCGGCAGCTTCGTTCCAGATGCCGATGCTGGGGTGGTCGAACTTCATTTCAGAGAACTCAACGGCTGTCCAGGTCAGGCTGGAAAGAAGCGCGACCAGCACTACCCAGCGGCGCTCGACGGTCCAGGCCACGAACACGATGGGCAGAACGTAAAACATCACGGATTGAACCTGAGTGCCGGTAACCCGGTCCACCCACTGGAACAGGGCAATGCTGCCAAGCGCCGACAGGATAATGAGCGCCTTGCGTCCGGTGGTGGGTTCCATGGGTTCAGGTTATCACCGGGAAGTTTTGGAAGGGAGGCGTTGATTTGGGTGTTGGGTTCTGGGTCTTGGGTGCTGGGTGTTGGGTCTCTAGACTCGGCGGCTGTTGCAGTTTCCCGAAACCCGACACCCAAAACCCGAAACCCGCGCGAAGCGCCCCATGTGGATACCCGGACTAGGCCGCTACAAACCGCAGCAAGGCAACCGCGTCGGCGATGACGCGCCCGACTTTACGCTGCTCAACCAGGACGGCCGTGAGGTGCGCCTGCGCGACGAGCTGGGCGACAAGCCGATCGCGCTGGTGTTCTACCCCCGTGCCAGCAGCATGATCTGCACCAAGCAGATGTGCAGCCTGCGAAATGGATGGGCCGAGCTGGGCCAGAAGGCCAAGGTTTTCGGCGTAAGCTACGACGACCCGGCTGCGCTGAAGAAGTTTCGGCAAGAGGACAACCTGCCGTTTGACCTGCTGAGCGACCCCGACAAGCAGGTAGCGAGGCTGTACGGGGTAGCGGGCAAGTTCGTAGCCGCAAGGGTCAGCTTCGTGATAGGCTCCGACGGCAAGATCAAGAAGGTAATCAACGACATCACTGCCGGCTCCCACGACGAGCAATTGCTCGCAGCGGTAAACCAGAGCCCCCAACGCTAGTCGGAGGCTCTGGTTATCCGCTACCCCTTCTTCGCCCGCTTGCGGGCGTTTTCGTCTAGCAGGCGCTTTCTGATTCGCCACGTCTTGGGCGTTACCTCTACCAGCTCGTCGTGCTCAATCCACTCCATGGCCTCTTCGAGGCTCATGGCTCGCTTGGCTTTCAGCTTGGTGAAGGCTTCCTTGGTGCTGCTTCTGATGTTGGTGAGGTGCTTGGTGCGGCAGACGTTTACGCCCAGGTCGCCTTCGCGGCAGTTCTCCCCCACTACCTGCCCGACGTAGATCGCGTCGCCCGGATCTACAAAAAAGTCCCCGCGGTCGTTCAGGTTGTCCAGGGCATAGCTGGTAACCGCGCCGGGGTCGGTCGCGATCAAAGCACCCCTTGCACGCGGCGGTATGTCGCCGGCCAGCGCGCGGTAGTCACTGAAACGGTGGCTGAAAATGGCTTCGCCGCCTGTGGCCGTCAGCATCCGGGTGCGCATGCCGATCAACCCGCGGCTGGGAATCTCAAAGTGCAGAACGGTGCGCACGCCGTGGCTTTCCATGTGCACGAGCTGTCCCTGCCGGCTTCCCAGCAGCTCAATCACTTTGCCCGCGTGCTCAGCCGGGACGTCCACGGCTGCGTCTTCCCATGGCTCCTGCTTGCCCTGCGGCGTGTCGTGAAAGATCACCTCGGGTGCGCCAACTGAGAACTCAAAGCCCTCGCGCCGCATGTTCTCGACCAGGATGCCCAGGTGCAGCGTACCGCGGCCCTGCACCATGAAGCTTTCTGCGGCGTCGCCGGTGTCCACACGCAGCGCCACGTCGGCCTGCGCCGCGCGCTCAAGGCGGTCACGCACCTGGCGCGATGTCACGAAATCACCGTCCTGGCCCGCAAAGGGTGAGTCATTGACGCGGAACTCCATCGACACAGTAGGCTCGTCGATGGGCACCGGCGGCAGCGCATCGGGGTGCTCGGGGTCAGCGATGGTGTCGCCGATATCAACACCTTCGATACCGACAATCGCCACAATTTCGCCGGCGCGGGCACTGGGCACGTCCTTTCGGTTCAAGCCGTCAAACACCTGCACCTGCTTGGCCTGCGCCTGGCACACGGTGCCGTCGCGCTTGATCAGCGCGACCGGGTCACGCGCCTTGAGGGTCCCGCGCATGATGCGGCCCACCCCTACCCGGCCCACAAACTGATCGAAAAGGAAATTGGTGATCTGCACTTGAAACGGCTTCTCGGGCTCGACTTCCGGGCCGGGGATGCGGTTGACCATGGCATCCAGCAGCGGCACAAGGTCGCGCCCGGGCACGACGGGGTCGTCGCTGGCGATGCGCTGGCGGCCGCTGGCATACAGCACCGGAAAGTCGAGCTGCTTGTCGTCTGCGCCAAGGTCAATGAAAAGCTGAAACACCAGATCGAGCACCTGAAGACTTCTGGCGTCGGCGCGGTCAATCTTGTTGATCACCACCAGTGGCGTGAGATTGTGCTCCAGCGCCTTGCGCAGCACGAACTTGGTCTGCGGCATCGGCCCTTCAGCCGCGTCCACCAGCAAAAAGCACCCGTCGGCCATGCTCAGTACGCGCTCAACCTCACCGGCAAAGTCCGCGTGGCCGGGCGTGTCGATCAGATTAATTTTCACGCCCTTCCACTTGAAGGACACGTTCTTGGCCAGGATGGTGATACCGCGCTCGCGCTCAAGCGGGTTGGAATCCATGAACGCTTCCGCGTGCTCTGCCTTATGGCCGAAAAAGTTGGCGGCCTCCAGAAAGCCGTCAACCAGCGTGGTCTTGCCGTGGTCCACGTGTGCGATGACAGCGATGTTGCGGATGTCTTCTCGGCGCATGGGTAGCGATCAGCTTGGTGGCGACGCGCCCCTTCCGGGGGCAAAAAGCCGTGGGATGGTATCGCGCAACTTCCTACATGCAATGCGGAGAGGGGCCGCTACCAGCCCCAGCGGATTCTTGCGGCCGGGTGGCTGGCAAGCTCTTCGCTCAGCGGCTGGTCGTTGATCGCCGTGTATATGTCAGCCGACTTGCTCCAGTGACGGTTGTAGTGCGCCTGTGCCTTGAGCGCGATCAGGCTGTCCACCAGGGCGTGCCCGAGCGGGCTATCCGGTATCGCGCGCATGACGCCCCGCTGGTCCTGAAGGCCGTCGTTTGCCAGCTCAAACGCCGCCGGAAAGTCGCCCGTGTCAAACGCGGCTTGTGCCTGCCTGAGCCGCAGCAGGGCGCGCTCCGCGCCGTTGCCGCCACGCAACTGCAGGCCATGCCAGGCGGCCTGAAGCAGGCTGACACGGTCTTGTGCATCGCCGGCGCGGGATTGCTCGAGCGCCAGTCGCGTAAACCCGGCAAAGCATGCCAGCAGCAATAGCGGCAACGCAAATCCTGACCACGCCACGAAGATCGTGCGGCGCCTCGTGCGGCGCAGCAACAGCCACCCGAACGGCACCAGCGCCGCCACGCTTGTGATCCAGAGTACCGGTGCACCGATAAACGCGCCGATCATCGCCATCGCAAGCAAATTGACAGAGCCGAGACCGAGACCGATCAGGCGATTTTCCGGGTTTGGCCGCTTCAACTGCGAAGCCGCAAGCCAGGCGATCAGCATGCCTTCGGCCGACAGCAGCAGCAGCCACGGCTCAGCGTTCAGCACGCCTACCAGCACAGCCGCCTGGAAGGCCGGCAGAACCAGAAGCATGCGCGCGGCGGCCCGCATGGCGGCGGGATGCTGGCGAAGCACTGCCTGCTTCAGGGCAATGCGAATAATGAACGAGCCCCGTCGGCGCTGTTGCTCCGGGATCTCGAACGCGGAAAAATCAGGCTTCTTGCGCATGCGGGTACGTCACGGCGGCTTGGCGGAACGGGATGCTAGAGCTCAATTTCCATGCCCTCGCGCGCCGCCATGAATTCGGTTTGCGGGGCCAGCTTGCGCGCCAGTGGCAGATACTTCTCGTTCATTAAACGGTCCAGAACGTCGTCGGTTCGAGAAGGATCGTGATGCGTGAAAGCCATACGTCGGGCGCCGCACTCGCGGGCGACCTGGATGTTGTACTCGAAGTAGCTGTGGCCCCAACCGCGCTTGCCTTGCTGCGGGTGCTCGTATTCCGCCTGCGTATAGGTGGTGTCGAAGGCGATCAGGTCCACATCCCGGCAGAACTGAATCATTCGGTGGTTCATCATGCGGTACAACTGCATCGTGTCGCCGGCCTTTTCCTGCTGTTCTTCGGGCCAGGGCTCGTGGTCGCCGGTGAAGATGAAGCTCTTGCCGTCGGCTTCAATGCGATAGGCGGCGCAATAGACCGGGTGGTTGGTCAGCTTGATGCGCACGGTGACCCCCGGGGCCGGCTCAAAGCTCTTCTCAACACCTTCGGGAAACATGGTGTTGAAATCAAAGTACTGCACGACGTTGTCCAGCATCGTGTTTTCGACCGGGAAGTAGCTGTACGTCATCTGGTCGCGCATGACCTGCTCAAACCCTTTGCCTTCGCGCAGCGGGCCGATCCCGTACACCTTCACCGTGCTGCCGGGAGTGTAGATCGGCGCAAAGAACGGAAACCCGTGGATGTGGTCCCAATGCGTGTGCGTGACCAGAATACGGATGTCATACGGCGGCTTGGCGGTCTGCATCAGATGCTCAGAAAGCACACGGATGCCGGTACCGCAATCAATGATGATGCTGGGGCCGCTGTCGCGAATGACCTGGATGCAGGTCGTATTGCCGCCGTAGCGGGCGGTGTCGGGGCCCGGCGTCGGCAGACTGCCGCGCACTCCCCAGAACCTGATCTTCATGCCGCCTCCGCCATGCAGCATAGACAGTGGCACGGCGCGGGGCTACTGCGAGGCACGCAGGTGGATCCACACCGGCCATTGCGGCTGCGAGCCACGGTAGGTCAACTCGATCTGGCTGCTTGTCGTCTGGTATCTCAGCGGGCACTCGGCTTCGCCGCCTTCAAACAGCGCTTCGTCAAATGGATGGGAAGGCTCACCCAGAACCCCGCGCACGTGCCGCAATGACCAGTTGCCCGAAACCCGCTGGTCTGCAAGCTGAAGCACCAGCGTGTTGAAGCGCTCACCCACCGGCCCCTCACCTGCCAAGCCGGGAATCGAAACACTGGTGATCGTGAGCTGCTCGTCGTAGCGGATGACCCAGCCGTTGTCGGCATCGACCACTTCACCGGCACCACCGGGCGAAACCTTGAGTTGCGGATAGCTTGCCGCGGTTGTGCCAAGCCGATACGGGCCAGCCGCGGTGGCCGTAATGACTATGTTTGCGGTCGGCTGACTGGTCGCAGCCATATACGCCAGATAGACACCCCAACCCACGATCGCAACGGTCGCAGCGAATCCCAGATACAGCGCAACCGGTCGCAGCAGGTTTGGCTTGGCAAGCCTGACCGAATCAATGTAGTCGCGGGCCGCCGATTCCCGCCCTGTAACGTCATCCGGGGCGGGCGCGCTGCGTACGCTGTCGCGGCGCAATACCTTCAGGTCGCTGGCGTCCTCATCGCGGCTTGGCAGGTGCACGTCGATGCCGTTCGTGCCCGCCGCGGTGCGCACGATGGTGTTGACCTGCGCGGCGGGAATGTGGAATGAGCCGCTGATTGAGCGTTCCGGGTTGCGCAGCTTGCGCGTTGTCGGGTCGGCACGGGACGACTTCAACTGCTCGATCTCCTCGCGCAGGCGGGCGACCTCAAGGCGCAGGTCATCTTCGACCGATGCGGCCGAGGACGATCGCAACACATGGGGGCTGTGGGGCGCCGGCGCGAAGTACTCTGCGTCGCGCGAATCGCCCGGCCCGGGCGCCGGCACTTCTTCATCGACGCGCGGCATGACTACGCTGTCAGTCACGCGGACGGGCCGGGGTGACGGGTCAACCACCGGCGGGCCCGGAAAGCCGGGCTTGTCCGTATCGCGGCGCGGCGACCGGCGTGAGCCAGCCGACGCGCGCGTGTCGTCGTGCGAGGCTTCGTCCGTCGCAACGCGGATAGTGGGCACACGGTGCTTGCGCTCATGCGGTGGGACGTGCGCATCGTCGGCGCGGGGCACCACCTCGGTCGCTACGCCGGGTGCCGACCGGTCATCCAGCACGTCAGTCGGCCTTTCGTCGCGCGGCACGCGGGCGTTGCCATTGACGGCTGTGACCTCCAGCGTTGTGTCGCCCGAGGTTCGCGCCATGATGCGCGTGGCGCGGTTCCTCTTCTTCTCCAGCAGTGCAAGCTTGCGCGACACCAGGTCACGCTGCCGGGCATCCAGGGTTGGTGAATCCAGCAATGGGTGCAGCAGGTTGCGCGCGTCGTCGTGGCGGCCGGCACCAGCCAGCGCCTCCGCGTCGCGAATCTTGCGCACGATGACCAGCGTGTCCATCGCTTGCCTGTTCTCTAGTCCGCCGCTGCGCCCCGCAGCAAAGCTTCGAACTCACGGCCCCAGGGCTTGTGACCGCGCTCTGTCTCGCTCAGCTCCGCCAGCAGCTCGTTGTGCACACTTCCGTTGCTTGCCACCGCGTTCTCGCCGAACAGCCAGTCGTCACCGCCGCTGAAGTCTGTAACTCTTCCGCCTGCCTCGGTCACCAAGAGGCACCCGGCTGCGATATCCCACGGCTTCAGATAGGGCTCCCAGTATCCGTCAAAGCGTCCGGCTGCCACGTATGCCAGATCGAGGCTTGCGGCGCCGGGCCTGCGGATGTCGTGGGATTTGAGCACAAGTCGGCTGAAGTTGTCCACGTTGTTCCGTTCAACTTCGTTGCGAACGTAGCTGAACCCCGTGGCCAGTATACTTCGCCGGATGTCGGGCGTGTCGCTGACCTGAAGGCGGCGGCTGTTCAGTGTCGCGCCACCGCCGCGTTCTGCCATGAACCGCTCGCCAAGCCGAGGGGCCTCAACCAGCGCCAGTGCGGCTTGGCCGTTGTGCCAGTAAGCGACGCTCGCGGCAAAGAACGGAAATCCGCGGGCGTAGTTGGTTGTGCCATCCACGGGGTCGATAATCCACCACGAGTCGCTTTCCGTCAGGTCGGCCCCCGTCTCTTCTGCAAGGACTGCGTGCGTCGGAAAGCGCTCACGTATGGTGCGAATGATCGCCGCCTCGGTTTCACTGTCGGCGATGGTCAGGAGATCGCGGTAGCGCCCCTTGACCTCTGTCGCATGCAGATCCGGCTTGTCGAAGTAGCGCATCTGCACCTCGGCAGCGCGCTCGGCAATCGTCGTAAGGAATGAAATATCAGGCACTTGTGACATGGGCGCCAATTCAGCGAAAAACTCTGGTCTGCCGAACCATCAATCCGTTATACTGAGGATATGTCGGGAGTGGGGTAATTGTCCTCCTCCAAGTTTCGACAGGTATCTGCCGAAATGTGCCTCCCCTGCTTCCGACATGCTACGGGCCGTCCGCAAGGACGGCCCGTTAGCAATCCGCACCACTGGCGAAAGCCTACGTGGTCGCTTCGGCCTCGTGCGGCGGGAGTACAGCCGACGCCTTCTTAGCCGTTGCGTTGGCAAGTTCTTCGACGCGTGCCCGTGTGGCGGCAACCAGGTCCTCGAGTGCAAGCTTCTGCTCGGCTGCGACGTTGCCGGCCTTTGACTGCGCGTCTGCCAGAGCCTTGACGGCGCGCTCCCAGTGCTTTTCAAACATGCCTATGTCTGGCGCGCCCTGCTTGATGAGGTGCTTTTCCTTGATGTGCGCTGGGGGCTGTCGCAGGTGACTCACAAGCCCGAGCTTGGACAGCAGCACCAGCACATAGTAGCTGGTGTCAACCTCGTACCAGAAGAAGCCCTGCCGGGCAGAGCCCGGGTAGTGGTGGTGGTTGTTGTGCCAGCCTTCGCCGCCGGTAGCTAGCGCGATCCAGACGTTGTTGCGGCTTGTGTCGCGGGTGGCGTAGCGGCGGCGGCCAAACACGTGCGCCAGCGAGTTCACGGTAAAGGTTGAGTGCCACACCAGCACCGTGGACAAGAAGAACCCAATGAACAGGAAGCCCCAGGCGCCCACCCAGGTGCCGGTGATGTAGAAGCCGAGAAACAGCAGGCCGGTCGCCAGCAGCACCGGCGGGATGTAGTGGAAGCGGTTCAGCAGACGCAACTCGGGGAATTTGGTGAAGTCAGGAATCAGCTCGTCCAGCGTGTTCTCGTACTTGGGGCAGAGAATCCACAGCACGTGGCTCCACCAGAAGCCGCGCTTGGGCGAGTGCACATCCAGTGCCTGGTCAGAGTGCTTATGGTGATGGCGGTGATGCGCGGCCCACCACAGCGGCCCCTTCTGCACGGCCGTGGTGCCGCCCAGGGCCATCAGGAACTGCATCACGCGGCCCATCCGGTACGTGCGATGGGAAAAGTAGCGGTGATAGCCCGCAGTCAGAAAAAACACGCGCGAAAAGTACAGCACGCCAAGGACAATCCAGGCGCTCCAGTGCGCGCCCGTAAAGAGGGCGCCGAGCGGCAGCAGGTGCATTAACAGGAACGGACCAGTACCACCGTGCCAAGCCACCCGTTCGTCGGCGGCGCGTTGCATTGTTACGGTCATGCGGACTCAACTCTCGTAAGGTGTGTTCGCCCGAAGCTGGGCAAGCCTCCACTATAAACGATATCGAGGCCCGATGCCCTTCTGAATCATCGGTTTTTCCAGCGACTTTCTGCACGCCATTGTCAGCATGGCGGCTGGCAAGTGCCCGCAGGGAACTGTGATCGGAACTACTGCAAGGTTGCTTGCATCGGCAACCTGGCTGGGCCAAGATGGGTGGCGCGTATGGGTCGTCTTCCAAAGTCTGTCGCCGACGAGATCGCTGACCGCTGTCTCGCCGCGCGAACGCGCTTGTTGTCGCGCGTGATCTCGTCCGTCTATGACGAGGCGTTGCGCCCTGTTGGCCTGACATCGTCGCAGATGGTGATCCTCACCGCGCTAGCCCGCACTGGCGGCGTGCAGCCTGCGGCGCTGTGCGAGGCTCTCATGCTGGACAAATCCACGCTGTCGCGCAACGTTGACCGAATGGAACGCAACGGCTGGGTAAAGCGGGAAGCATGCGACGACGCGCGCTCGCATCGGCTTGTCCTCACCGAGTCCGGCGCGCATTTGCTCGCGCAGGCCGTGCCCCAATGGCGCGAGGCACAAGCCGAGGCCGAAAAGCTGCTGGGCAAGGGCACGACAGATTCGGTCGGGCGGATCACCCGCCGCCTGCGCGGATTCTAGCGCCGGCGGGATGCAGGCTCGTCAATCCGGCCGTGTCACCACCACGCCCACGCACTCGTCGCGCCCAATCCGCCTGTAGCCGTGGGCGACCCGGGCGTCGAAGTACACGCTGTCGCCGGCCTCCAGGGTGTGGGCCTCGCCGTGCCAGGTCAGTTCCAGCTTGCCGCTAATGAGGTAGATGAACTCTACGCCGTCATGCGTGTGGGTGGGCAGCCGTGCCGGGTCAACGCTCTGAAACGTCGCCAGAAACGCGTTCAGCCTTGGCTCAAGTGCCTGGTAATCCAAAGATTCGAAGTGGTAAGGCACAGCCGTCTTGCTCATCGCCGACGGCAGGCGGATGCGGCCCTGCTTGCGCACAATGGCAAACGCGTGCCGCTTGCGTTCGTCCGAAAAGAAGTAGTCCAGACCGACGCTGAAGACCAGCGCAATGCGCATCAGCGTGGGCAGTGTGGGCACTAAGCGTCCACGCTCAATTTTGCTCAGCATCGCGGCGGACATGCCCGTGTGCTGTCCAAGCTCGACCAGCTTCATGCCGCGCGCGGCGCGCAAGTCGTGAACCTTGGCCCCGATGTTGTAGGCGGAAAGTTCCTTCTCAAGGGTTTCGGACAGCATCTCGATCCTCGCGAGTTGAGCAAGATTACCACACGTTTTCACAGGATGACATGGTCGAGGCGCGCCTGGGGCCGTGGTGAAGATGCTGACACCAATCCAAATTCAAAACACACGGCGGCTGTGCAGGTAGCCCGCGATACAACCTCATCCCGGCAGCTCGATGTTGGGGGCACAAAGAGCGGGCGGCGTATGGATGTCGCCCCCCAAAGTAGGCTTTACGCCGGCGCAGCATCGCCTCAATGACCTTTCTTTGCGCTTGCAGTCCGGAAGTCAGTAAACCCCATGGCAGAAAAAGACAACGGGTTCATCCCTCCCCACAGCATAGAAGCTGAGCAGGCGGTGCTCGGCGCGGTTTTCGTCGATCCCGGCTGCCTGCCTGAGATCTCACTGATTCTGAAGCGGCCGGAGGCGTTCTGGCGCACCTCACACCAGCACATCTACCAGGCCGTCCAGCAGCTTTCGTCCGATGGTCACGAGATTGACTGGGTCAGCGTCGGCGAGCAAGTGCGCAAAAACGGCGCGCTGGACGAATGCGGTGGCGCCGACGCCCTGCACAATTACCTGGTAGAGATCAGCCACCGCGTGCCCAGCGCCTATGGGGCCGAGCGCTACGCCGGCATCGTGCGTGATCGCTCGCTGATGCGCGAAATCGTGTTGCGCGCCGGCGATATACGCTCCATGGCACTGGACGAGACCCGCACACCGGCCGACGTGATCGATCGCCTCGAAAAGGACGTCTTCGAAATCGCGGCGCAGCGCTACCACGGCGAAACGCACACCATCCAGCAGTTGATCCAGCAGGTCATGGACCAGCAGCAGAAGCTGCGCGAGTGGCGGCTCTCGAACGACGGCCACATGCTGCCCGGGCTCTCGTCGGGCTTTCCCGTGCTGGACAGCTACACCACAGGATGGAAGTCGGGCGAGCTGATTGTGGTCGGCGCGCGCCCCGGCCAGGGCAAGACAAGCCTGTTGCTCAACCTGGCCGAAAACATCGCCTGGGACCGCGCCCAGAACCGCGAAGACGGCAAGGGCGGTGTGCTGATTTTCAGCCTGGAGATGACAGCGACCGAGCTTGTGCAGCGCGTGCTGTGCGCCCGCGCGGGCGTGGACCTCAAGCGCGTGAAGATGGCCGACTACACGCGCGAAGATGAGGTGTCGATGAAGGCCGCCATGGGCGAGCTTGCCCAGGTGCCGCTGTTCGTGGACGACAGCTTTACGCTGAACATGAGCGAGATCCGCTCCAAATCCAGGCGCATGAAAGAGCGTCACGACATTGATGTGGTCTTTGTCGATTACCTCCAGTTGGTCAAGGACAACGACCGCCTCGACCGCCACCTGCAGATCGGCAA
>CAZZBH010000027.1:0-36497 GCA_964652605.1 uncultured Planctomycetaceae bacterium | reverse complement strand
GGTGCCTGCTTGCGCGCTGCCGCCTGAGAAGGGCCGGGCATTGCTGCCCGGCCTGGCGCGCCATGCATCCCCTTTCCCGTCAGCACGCGCGAGCGTGATGTTCGCCGTGGCGTTCAGGGTCCCGCCCCCGAAACACATTCCTGTCCGGCCGATTACGACCTGTCGCTCGCGATTCGCACGAACAACACGCGCATGCGTGGGCGTTCGCCGCCAGAAACCCGGCCCAGCTGGAAAGCCGCAGTCTGTTGAGGCGCCAGCGTCTCAACAGCAACGCGGTGTGTTTCCACGGCGTTCGGGATATCCACTGTATGGATGAGCATTCCAAGGCTTGTCGTGAATTTGTGAAACTCCGGCTGTACGGACACGAAGTCAGCCTGGATCGACCATCCGCGGGATGCACGTGCAGCCTTGAGCGTACCGCTCACCCTCGTCGTGAAACCAGCCACAAGCGGCGCAGTTCCCCGACCACGGAAGTTGTAGCTCCAGTCGGCTACATAGAAGATCTCTCGTTCAAACTCCCACGACGCATCAACGCCGAGTTCAATTGGGACGCTCTCCCTCGCAAGAATCTCGCCCCCATGCGTCACGGCCAGCCCCGCCGCCAGCTCTCCAATTGCCCGGTCGTTCGCGCGCGGCGCAATGTCCGACGTTTCTTCGATGTCGAGCAAGCGCTCTGCGCCTTCGATTTCCATGTCAACCAGGGTCAGGTCCACGACGACCCACCCCGGCCCGGGTGGATGCACCAGGAGCGGCCGCGCGCGCATGTATTCAATGTCCGCATCGAACATGTGATCGGCGTACCCGCTTTGACCGTCTTGCGTAAACGCACACCCGGCGAGCAGGCACAACAGCACCATCCACCGCATGGGTGGCCCTCCTGATCAAGGGTTAACGGGGGTTAGTCGTCCTGCGGCTCGTGGGTGTCGTCCGGCGCTGTGGTCAGATCGGTTTCGCGGGCCTTTACCAGCAGCAGCACCATGTCGCCCTCTTCGCCCGCGAGGCCGGTCAGGACGATCGTGCGGTCCGGCACCACCAAGCCCGATCCCTTAAGGCGTTGCGTAACCATAACCGGCACCTGCACCGTCATCGGCGCGCCCAGCACATGCACCTCGCTTGTGCCAATCGGCCGCTGCAGCGCGGACACGCCGACATCGAGCTCGAGGTTGTACTTGTCGCCGCCACGCTCGACCTTCAGCGCGATCACAATGCCGTCCTTGACCACGCCGATCACGGGGTCGGCGATTAGCGTTTTCGCGTCGCGCTCGCCTGGCGCCGGCACCAGGTCAAACCCGCTGACGTAAGACACCTCGGTCGAGATCTCGATGGTTCCGGTCTGGCCTTCCATCACGGTCAGGCGCGGCGACGACAGCACGATCGCATCGGGCGATTCGGCAAGCATGGCCAGCAGGTCGCTCGACTGCGCCCCGTCCAGGCTTGTCACGCCTACCCCGTTTGCGCTCTGGCCCAGCAGCTTCTCGCCCGAACGACGGCTTAGACTGACCATGCGTACTTCGACAGTAAATGCCTTTGCATCAAGCCGATTGTCGAACGACGTGAACCGGGCCATATCCTGCAGCACGGCGCGCGAGCTCTCGCCGACACCGCCACGATACTCCAGTTGAAAGCTCGAGTCTTGCGGCGCGTCAATCGCCGGCGAAGTCTGCTTCACCATGGATGAAGTACCGGACGCGCAACCAGCCAGCAGCGCAACGGCTGCACACGGCAACAGCAACTTGAACATGGAATGTCTCCGCAAGGGGTATTGCGGGGTAGGCTGGCATCCTAGCGTCGGCAAGTGCGCGAGCAAGAGCCCCTGCGGGAACGCCGGGGGTTTGCATAGCAAACGTCCCCGCAACGCGCGTTGCGGCGACGGCGTTTGCGCTCCGGGTTTGTCCGCTTCGCGGGCCCCCGGCCTCCCGGCCGGGGCTATTGTTGGATACACTGGTTTTTTGCCCGGTTGTCGGGTTGGCTTTTGATGGTGCGGATGATGCGGGAAGACCTTTTTCTTAAGGCAGACGGATTGATTGAGCGGACCTCCAAGCTCCAGGAGAGTCTTTGACTACGCTGGCCTGAAGCAGAAGCTCGCGGAGCTTAACAAGAAAACTGAGATCGAAGGATTCTGGGAAAACCAGGAATCCGCGCAGAAGGTCGTCGCCGAGTCGCGCCGCATCCGCGCGGTGCTTGAGCCTATCGACAACCTGACCCAGAAGCTCGCCGACGTGCGCGCCATGCTGGATCTCGCCGAGGAAGTGTCCGATGAGGCCACCTTCATCGAAGCCGAGAAAGACCTCGTGGCCGCAGACCAGCTCTATGAAAAGCTCGAAACCCAGGCGCTGCTCAACGAGCCAGGCGACGAAGGCAACTGCTACCTCAGCGTGCAAGCCGGCACCGGCGGGACCGACGCCAACGACTGGGCGCAGATGCTGTTTGAGCTTTACATGCGCTGGGCGCGCAAGCAGGGCTACGACATCGAGCTCATCGACTACAACGAAGACGAAGTCGCAGGCATCCGCAGCGCCAGCGCCCACATCAAGGGGCCGTTCGCCGCGGGCTTCCTGCGAGGCGAAGTTGGCACCCACCGGCTTGTGCGCATCAGCCCGTACAATGCGGCGGGCAAGCGGCAGACGGCGTTCGCCAGCGTCGATGTGCTGCCTGAGGCGATGGCCGACGATGTGGACATCGAGATCAAGGAAAGCGACCTTGAGTTGAACTTCTCGCGCGCCGGCGGCAAGGGCGGCCAGAACGTAAACAAAGTGGAAAGCGCCGTGCGCATCACCCACATCCCTACGGGTATTGTCGTAAGTTGCCGCAGTGAGCGCAGCCAGCACCAGAACCGCGCCATCGGCATCGAGATGCTCAAGGCCAAGCTCTACCAGATGGAGCGCGCCAAGCGCGACGAGGAGCTGGCCAAGCTATACGGCGCCAAGGGCGAAGTCGGTTTCGGCCATCAGATCCGCAATTACGTGCTGAACCCTTACCGGCTTGTGAAAGACGCGCGAACAGGGGTAGAGGTCGGCGACGTCGATAGCGTGCTGGCGGGCAACATCGACCCGTTCATCGAGGCCTATCTAAAGTGGCACCAAGGCCGCAAGACACAGGCGGCCAAGGCGGCCGGTTAAGACTTTCCGCGACGCTTCGGCGCCAGCACCGGTTTGCCCAGCAAAAAGCCCTGCAGCAGGTGCGCGCCGGCCTTGACCACGGTATCGCGCTCTGCCTCAGTCTCGATGCCTTCAGCCACCACGTGCGCGCCGGTTGCCTGCGCAAACGTGCACAGCAACTCAAGCAGGCGCCGCTTGTGCGTGTCGGTGTCGCAACCCCGAATGATGCTCATGTCGATCTTGATGAACTGCGGGTGCAGCTCAGCCAGCGCAGCCAGAGAGCTGTATCCAGCGCCCAGGTCATCGACGGCAATGCTGAAACCTGCCTCGACTGCGCGGCGGGTTGATTCGCGCCAGCTATCGGCGTTCTGCATGCGGCTGCGCTCAGTGATTTCAAGGACGATGCGGTTTGCCCAGGGCATCAAAGGCTGCAGCCGGTGCCAGAACCCTTCGACGTCTTCAAGCTCCGCGGGGTGCACATTGATGAACATTCTGGTTTCGGCGCTGATCGCCCCCAGTTCAGCGGCGGCGGCAGCGACTACGGCGGTGCTCAGGCGCGGCAGTTGTCCTTGCCGCTCGGCTGCGCCAAGCACATCCATGGGGCGCGCCAGCACAGGGTGCGAGCTGCGCAGCAGGGCCTCGTGCGCGACCACTTCGCCGCTGGCGGCCGCAACTATCGGCTGCAGGGCAAGGCGCAGATGGTTCAGCGCCAGGCACTCCTCGAACTGCATGGCTTCCTGTGAGTACTCGGCGGTGGATGAGGAGAGAAAGTGCTCGCCAATGCGGCGTCGGGCCTGCACGGCTTCGCCAACCGCGCCAAGCAGGTCGTTGACGGAAAAGGGCTTGGTCAGAATGCGGGCCGCTTCGCCGCGGTTGACGGCTTGAATGGCGGCATCGAGATCAAGATTGCCGGACACCAGCAACCCGACACAGTTGGGCTGCATGACGCGCATACGCGCCAGCACTTCCAAGCCGTTTGGCGCGGGCATCTGGTAATCGACGATAGCGACGTCAAAGCGATTGCGTTGTGCGACTTCCAGTGCCTCGCTGCCGCCGCCGGCACTTGTAACCGAGTGGCCCTCGTCGCGCATGACGAGCTCAACCAGCTCGCGGATCTGGGGCTCGTCGTCCACGACCAGGATGTTGAAGCCCCGATTGACCATGCCGGCAATCCCCCAAGCGCGGCGCAAATTTTCTGCGCGGCGCCCTGTGACGCGAATTAACGCAGAGTTTGGCGGCGGTTACAAGCGGCGGCATTTTCAGCATTTGCGCAATCAGGAGCAGTTGCTGCCTGGCGGAGAGGGCGACAATAACTTTTTGCTTGACAACTTTTTTTGTCGGTATAGACTTCGGTTCATGAGCGCCGCACCCAAACTCGAAACTCTTCAGACCCCACAAGCCGCCGCTGCGCTTATGCACCCGTTGCGGCTTCGCCTGCTGGAGGCGTTGACCACACCAGACAGCGCCTCCGGCCTCGCCCGCAAGCTGTCCATGCCGCGCCAGCACGTGAACTACCACCTGCGCGAACTCGAAAGCGCGGGCCTGGTTGAAGAGGTCGAAAAGCGCGTCAAGGGCAACTGCGTTGAGCGCATCGTCAAAGCGCGCGCCCGTTACTACGTGATCGCTCCGTCTGCCCTCGGCACCCTGCAACCGGAGCCTGGACAACTGCACGACCAGTACAGCAGCGCCTACCTGATTGCCGCAGCCGCCCGCGCCGTGGACGACCTGGGCTGGCTTCGCGCCAAGGCCGACGCAAGCGGCAAGAAGCTGGCGACACTGACACTGGAAAGCGAAGTGCGGTTCAAGAACCCCGGCGCACGCAAAGCCTTCGCCGAAGAGCTAACGGCTGCCTTCGCCAACCTGGTTGCCAAGTACCACGATGCAGAATCGAAAGACGGGCGTACCTTTCGGGTGATGTCCGCCGTCTGGCCTAACGTTCCCCCCAACTCCAAGGAGCAGTCATGACTGACCCCGTCCAGCTACGCAGCAGTGAAAACCGCATAGAAATCAAGGCGTCACCCGAGCAGATCTGGGACGCCATCACACAGGGCGAGCAGTTGACACGCTGGTTCGCCACCGAGGGCAAAGACGCCAAGCCGGGCGGGAACTTTTTCGTGTCCTGGAACGAGCACGGCCCGATCGACTCGCCGATCACCATCTTCGAGCCGGGCAAGCACCTGCGCTTCGCCAGCGAGATGCCCGGCAGCCCGGTGCCCTTCGCCACCGACTTCTTTCTCGAAGCCAAGGGCGGCGTGACGCTGGTGCGCATCGTGCAATCGGGCTTTACCATGGACGCCAAGTGGGATGACGAGTTCGACGCCATGACCCAGGGCTGGGGCTACTTCGCCCGCAACCTGCGCTTCTACCTGGAGCGCTTTGCCGGCAAAGCCTGCGTGACCATCGGCTTTCCGGTCTCGCAGAAAGCCAACCGCGACCAGGCCTTTGACAGATTCTGCAAGGCAATGGGCCTCGACGCCAAAGACCTGAGGCTTGGCAACCAGAGCACCATGAAACTTGAGGGCTTCGGCAACTTGCCCGTGAGGCCCGACGTGCTGGTGCCGCCGGGATGGCTTGGCCTGATCCTGGGCGAGCAGCAGGACGCCATCCTGCGCATAGAAAACTTCGCCAAGCAGGACGGTGCCTGGGCCTACGTGATGGGACTGGACTGGAACCAGGACAAGTCGCGCATGGAAAAGCTCGGCCACGCGCTGCGCACAGCCATGGCGTAAGCGTGCAGGTTGGGGCCGGCAATCCGGCCCCAACCCCGCACCGAAAGTAACGACCGGCATGGGTATCGTGCGCATCATTCTTGGTGTAGTCGGCGGCTATGTCGCGATGGCTGTGCCGATCCTGCTTTGGGCGTTCGCGGTGGTGCCGGCGGTGTGGCCTGAACTCGCAACCGTGAACGGCGTGGCCCCGGAGCCCGACTTGAAGCACCCCGGTTTCATCTGGGAGCTGCCGGTCAACCTGCTGGCGGGCGGGCTGGGTGGCCTTGCCTGCGGCTTGATCGCAGGCAAGGGCCGCCGGCTTTCTGCGATCATCCTCGTCGCGCTGATGATCGTGATGAGCATCCCGGCACTGTTCTACACCGACGTAAAGCCGCTATGGGCAACCATAGCGGCACCCCTGCTCGGCAGCCTAGGCGTGTACGCCACAGTAATGAAGATCGAGCGCGGCCGGCAACGCTCCTGAACTCTGACGGCAACGCTCGACGATTTCGTAGCAGACCCGAGTGCGAGTTTCGTACCATGGGCACCTTCGGGAGATACCCATGGTACGTCCTATCTTGGTCGCTTTGACGTTGGTGCTGGCCTCCACCCAGGCCCCGGACACGGTGGCACAGAACAAGCCCGAGGCACAACCAACGGTCCTGCACTTCGCCGAATCCGAGGGCCCACGGACGCTTGATCCGCACTTGGCAGGCGACGTCATTTCCAGCCGCCAATGCATGCACGCATATGAATGTTTGCTCGAGTACGACCCGTTCAACCCCGGGAAGCTCCAGCCTTGCATTGCAGCCGCAATGCCGACGTACGATGCCGAGACCCTGACGTACACGTTCACCATCCGGGATGATGTTCGTTTCTCGGATCACTCGTGCTTCGCTGATGGCAAGGGCCGGGCAGTTACGGCGCAGGACGTTGCATGGTCCCTCAAGAGGCTGGCGGCTTTGCCGGATAGCTCGGGGTTCTGGGCTTTCGAAGGGATGATCAAAGGACTGGACAGCTTCCGGGAAAGCGCAGTTGCGCTGGCCCTGAAAGGCGAACTGACGGAATGGCGCAAGTTGCTCGACTCGCCGGTTGAAGGCATCAGAGTTCCTGACTCCCGCACCCTGCAAGTGCGGTTGAATCAGCCCTACCCGCAACTGCTTTACTCGCTGGCTTTTCCATACGGTGCGGTCGTCGCGCACGAAGCTTGCGACAAGTTGAACCTGACATCACTGGCAGTCGGCACCGGTCCCTTCAAGATCAAGCGGTTCACCGAGTCCTTCATCATCTGGGAGCGCAACCCCGGCTACCGCAATGTCACCCTGCAGGGCGTGCCGGACGACTCCCCCCTGAAGGCGTTCGAGGGCCAGCGTCTGCCGCTTTGCGACGAAGTTCGCTACTTGATTCAAGATGACACCGCAGCCTTGCGCGCATTCCTGACCGGGGACGTCCTGGCGGCCCGCCTGACGCGGGACACATTCGCGGACTTCATCAGCGCCGATGCGATCAAGGCGGGCAAGCGCGGACGAGACCTACTGCTTCCCAAGTGGAAAGAGCAAGGGTTCGAAGTCATCGACTACTTCGAGCCCACGTTGCACTACCTGTCGTTCAACATGAATGACCCCGTCGTCGGCACCCCCGCAGGGGCCCGGGGACTCGCTATTCGCAAAGCGATGGCGCTGGCCTACGACCGTCAGAAGTACGTTGACGAGCGACTCAAAGGGCGAGGTCTGGCGGCTGATCGCCTTGTACCGCCCGGCACGCCAGGTCATGGGGACGCTGGGACTCTTACGAACCAGCGCCACGACCCAGCCGCCGCACGCAAGGTGCTCAAGGATGCAGGCTTCACACTCAAACAGCAAGGTGAGGGTTGGCTAGCGATTGATCCGGCCACCGGCAATCAGGTAACCATCCAGATCCTGTTCCGCTCCACTTCCGAATCGATGATGGAGGACGGCGAAGCTGTCGAGGCCATGATCGCGAATGCCGGGATCAAGGTAGTCAGCGAATACGTCACGTTCGCAAGCTTCCTTGCCAGGCAGGATGAGGGCAACGGCCAGGTTTTCGACGCCGGTTGGGTGCTCGACTATCCCGACGCGCAGAACATCATGCAGCTTTTGTACGGACCATACAAATCGCCCGGCATCAACTCGGCCTGCTACAACAATGCAACCTACAACAAGCTCTACGAGAACCTCGCGAAGCTGGACGACACGGTTCCGGAACAAGCCCCGCGCAAGAAGAACCTACTGGCAGAGATGCACAGGATCCTTGACGACGAGACGCCATGGATCACCGTCAGGTTCGGACGGAACATCGCGATTCGAAAGGCCAATTTGCTTGAGCCGCCTCCGGACCCCTATCGCTACACCGCGGCCAAATACAGTGCTCTGGCGCCGGACTAAGCCAAGGTGGAAAGAGGCGGCTTGTTCGTTATGATTCGGTCCCCTTGTTGCCTTGCCATTGGAGCGATCCCATGCGCGTTGTCCTCACGATTGTGGTGTGGGTGCTGCTGTTGGCAGTGGGCGTTGCCTCTACGCCGGTGGCTCAACAGAAGGGCGAGGTCAAGGTTGCTCCCGCGGCACCGACTTCGACGATTCGCGTGCCCTTCTACTTCTCCGGCTTGACGCTTGACCCCCACCGTGCCACCGATGCCGAGAGCCTGCGCGCTATCAGCCTTGTCTATGACACCCTTTACGCGTGGCAGCCCGGCGAGACGCCTCGCGTTGTGCCATCGCTGGCCGCCGACTGGCCGTCTTTCAGTGAGGACGGATTGACCGTCACCATCAAGCTGCGGCCAGGAGTGACGTACCACAAAAACCCCTGCTTTGGCGAGGCGCGTACGAGGCCCGTGAAGGCATCCGACGTCGTGGCCAGCTTCAAGCGCGCGGCCTTGTTCCGTGAGTCGGGCCTTGGCTGGATGATCGACACGCTGGTGACCGGCCTTGATGAGTACGCCCAGCCGCGCGGCCGCCGGCCACGTCCATTGGATATTGCGGTGGAAGGGCTCACGGCGATCGACGACTCCACGCTGCAGCTCAACCTTACCCGGCCCTGCGCTTCATTGCCGACTTTGCTTGCGCACCCCACGTTTTCTGTCGTGCCCCGCGAGGCACTCGACGGTGGCGCGGGCGACCTGCGGCAGCGCGCAGTGGGCAGTGGCCCGTATCGGCTGAATGCGGTCGCACCTGGCTCGTTCTTCGCGTTTACGCCGCACACCGCGTACTGGGGGGACACGCCTTCCATCGACCGCATCGTGTTTGCGGTATCCAGTGTTGATGAGGTCGCCGAGCGAGTCGCCGAGGGGATTTTCAGTGAATTCCACGTGCACCCGGCATTTCGCAGCGAAGTCATCCAGGACGGTAAGCTTGCTGAATGGCTGGCGCTGCGGGGTGCCGAGCTTCTGAAGCAGGACGGACACGGCTACTACTTCGTGGCTTTCAATATGACTGATGCCGTTTGGGGCGCGCAGGATGATGACGGGCGCAAGCTGCGGCGCGCGCTGGCCCTGGCCTGCGACCGCGAGACGGCGTTTCGTGACGCAGGCTACGACGAGGAGATGCTGGGCGCGCAGGGTGGAGTGCTGCCTGCCGGTGCAATGTATCGCGACGACGATGCCGAATTCGGCCGACATGACGTGGCCGCCGCGCGCGCGCTGCTGGCTGAAAGCAAGTACAAGGGCGGCGTTGATCCCGCCACCGGCAAGGCTCTGAGGTTGTCAATGCTTACTTCCGACGCCGACCTGTATGCCGCCATCACGGTCATGCTTGAGGCCGCGGCGCAATCGCTGGGTATTGAGTTCACTTCGCGCTCTGTCAACTCGGCCGAGTATCGTCCCGAGTCGTTGACGTGCGATGAGTCCGCGTTTGTTGCCGGCTGGTTTCTGGACTACCCTGACCCGGCAAACTTTCTGCAACTGTTCCACAGCCGCAACATCGGCAAGCCGCTTGAGTTCGCGAACGTGACGCGCTTTTCCGCGCCCGCCTTCGACAAGCTGCTGGCCGACTACGAAGGCCTGATGCCCACACCAGCAAACGAACAGCGCCGCGCCGAGCTGACGGCAGCCATGGCAGAGCTGATCAAGGCCGAGCAGCCGATGATCCCGCTGTTACACGAAAGGCAAACGATCGTCCGCAGCACGAAAGTGAGCTGGCCCCAGTGCGCGCGCCAGACATACAACGACCTGCGCTTTGCACAGGAGAAGGCGGAATGAGGCTGATCCGCGCGCTTTCGTTTGTGGTGCTGGCCGCGGCTTTGCTGGTGCCGGCTTTGCTGGCGCCGGGATGCGGCGGCGTCGCGGATTCGATCGCCGCCGAGGACGAGGGCAAGATCGTCATTCGGCGCCGCGAAGCCGAAGACCCCCGCAGCATGGACCCGCACATTTCCGGCGACGTGGTTTCAAGCCGGCATTGCGGCATGGCCTATGACTGCCTGTTTCAGTACGACTACCTCAAGCGCCCCGCTGAACTGGTGCCGTGCCTTGCCGCCGAGATGCCCAGCTATGACGCCGCCACGCACACCTATACATTCAAGCTGCGCGACGACGTCTATTTCTTTGACGACCGCTGCTTTCATCCTGACGCCGCGGGCAAGAAGTTCCGCGACCCCGGCGAGGGCGAGGCGATGCAGGATGTGCGCGGCAAGGGCCGCAAGCTCAACGCGCACGACATCGTGTACTCGTTCAAGCGGCTTGCCGCACTGCCGGATTCCGGCGGGTTCTGGGTAATCGAAGGCCAGGTCAAGGGCCTGGACGAATTCCGCAATGAGGCTCTGCGCCTCGCCAAGGAAGGCCCTCCCGAGGATCCTGACAAGCCCTGGCGCGAGTACCTCAACAGCGCGCAGGTCGAAGGCCTCAAGGCCATCGATGACTTGACGGTACAGATCTCGCTGAAGCAGGCCTATCCGCAGTTTCTGTACGCCATCACGCTAAGCTACGGCGCGGCGGTGCCACACGAAGCCGCGGACTACTACAACCGGGACTTCTTCCGCAAGCCGGTGGGCACCGGCGCGTTCATCCTGAAGCGCTGGCGCCAGAACTGGGAGATTGTGTGGGAACGCAACCCCAACTACCGCGAAGAGTACTTCCCCAAAAGCACCGCGCCCGAAGATGAACGCTTCAAGCACCTGATGGGCAAGCGTCTGCCGATCGCTGACGAGGTTCACTTTCGGATCATCAAAGAGTCGCAGGCGAACTTCCTCAGCTTCAAGTCCGGCAGCCTCGACCAGTCCGAGCTGGACAGGGATCAGTTCGACTCCGCAATCCAGGAGGGCGAAGTCGCGGCTGAGCTTCAGGCCCGCGGCGTCAAGGCCCTGCGCTACGAAGAAGCCACCATTGGCTACATCAGCTTCAACATGAACGACACCACCGTCGGCACACCAGCCGGTGAAAAGGGCCTTGCATTGCGGCGTGCGCTGGCGTTGAGCATTGACCGCGAAGATTTCATCCGCCGCTACCTGAACGGTCGCGGCTCACCGGCGACGCAGCTGATCCCGCCGGGGATGAAGGGGCACCAGCCTGAAAACAACATGCAAAGCCAGCGCTACGACCCCGCCAGGGGACGAGAGATTCTGAGCGCTGCCGGCTTTGAAGTACGTCCCAAGGGCACAGCCTATGAGACGATCGACCCGGAGACCGGCAAGCCGGTCACGATCGTCGTCAGCTTTCGAAGCCTGGCCGAAACCATGAAGCAGGAGGCCAGCTACATCGCCAGCAGCGCGTTGCAGGTCGGCGTGACCATCCAGCCGGAGTTGATGACCTTTGCGGAGTTCCTGAAGCGGCAGGACGAAGGCGTTGGCCAGGCCTACGACGCCGGTTGGGTGATGGACTACCCCGATGCACAGAACATGCTGCAACTGCTGTACGGGCCAAACAAGCCGCCGGGGATCAACAGCGCATCGTACTCCAGCCCCCGCTATGACGCGCTGTACAAAGACATGTCGGTGCTGGATGACAACGTGGGCCCGCAGTTTGACGAGAAGCTTGAGTTGATCGGCCAGATGCACGAGGAGCTCGACAAGGACGTGCCCTGGATTCTGTTTGAGTTCCGGGTCACGTACGTGCTGTACCACCAGTGGTACACGCCGCCCAAGCCGAACGAGTTTGCTTACACCTACATCAAGTTCGCGCATGCCGACTCCGAGGCGCGCGGTGAAAAAGCGCGCGGATGGACTGAGGCGCCCTTCTGGCCCGGGTTCATCATCGTGATGCTGGCGCTGGTGCCAGTGGGGCTGGTCGGCTGGAAGATTGCCAGGCAGATGTGAAGGCGCGTTGATGTTCGCATATGTACTGCGAAAACTGATGTACATGCCCTTCATCCTGCTGGGCGTGATCCTGATTACGTTCGTGCTGTTCCAGATGTCCACGACGCCCGAGGCGCTGGCGCGCATCCAGGTCGGCGAAAAGGCCAGCGCGCGGCAGATCTACGACTGGCTTGAATCCAAGGGCCAGGCCTCGTGGACCGATGCCGGGTCGCGCAAGCTCGATCACCTCAGCGGCGGCGCGCTGGACAACAAGACCACACCGTTCTTTGTGCGCGGTAAGCTGGACAGGCTTGCTGACAAGCGGGACAGTCTGCTCGAGGACATTGCCGACCAGCACTATGAGGTCGCGAGGCTGCAAGCGCGCGAGCGCGCGGCCCACATCGCCGGCGGCGAATCGCAGGCTTTTCAACCGTCGGAAGACCTGCGCGAAGAGCAGCAGTTGCTTGGCCGTCTAAGCCGCAAGTTGCTAGCCGCGCGCATCGAGATTAAGGAAATGCTGCTGGGCGCGCGCAGGGTTGACGCCGTGCTGCAGTTGCCTGGCGAAGATGTCGCAGCCCTGGTGGCTCTGGACGGCAAGGCAATCGACCTGGAGTTCCAGTTTGCCGACATCGAGGCTATGGAAGCCGCGGAGCACGACCAACTCGCAGACGCCATCGCCGCCGCGCGCAAGGAGTACGACGCCGCGCTGGCTGCGCACAAGAAGGAGCTTGCCGGCAATGCAGCGTGGGCGAAATACGAGCCGATTCGCGAGAAGATCCCTGACGTTGAGAGCATCGAAGCCGACCTGGTCTATACGCTATGGCTTGTCCGGTTCGGCCATTACCTATGGGATGTTGCGCGGCTTGACTTCGGCGACACGCGTAAACAGCGGCCGGTGATCGACGTGATCAAGGAGGGCATGTGGCCGTCGCTGTCACTGGCGATTCCCGGGTTTTTCATTGCCGAAATGATCGGCGTGCTGTTCGGATTGCTGGCGGCGATGTACCGGCAGACGCGCATTGACCACTCGATCGTCATCACCGCCATCCTGTTGATGAGCATCAACGCCATCGCGCTGATCATGTTCGGGCAGAAGATCTTTGCGTCTGACCTGAACTACTTCCCCATCACCGGCTACGGCGAAGGCTTTGGCGCGGTGCGCTTTCTGGCGCTGCCGATCCTGCTGTACGTCGTGATCACATTCGGCGAGCGTGTGCGCTTCAACCGCATCGTGATGCTGGATGAAACCAACCAGGACTATGTGCGAACGGGGCGCGCCAAGGGGCTGTCGGAAAACACGGTGCTGTTCAAGCACATCTTCCGCAACTCATTGATCCCGCTGATCACGCGCTGGGTGGTGGCAATCCCGACGCTGTACCTTGGCAGCCTTGTGCTGGAGAGCTTTTTCGGCATCCCGGGCCTGGGCTTCCTTACCGTGGACGCGATTGCCAACTCAGACACCAACGTGATTCGCGCGATTGTCGTGATTGGCTCCATCACGTTCATGCTGGCGGCCCTGCTTTCGGATGTGCTGTATGCCGTGGTCGATCCGCGTGTGAAGTTGAGCTAGGAAACCGATGCCCTGGAAAGACGTCATCCGTCTGCTGCTCAAGCGCAAACTGGCTGTGGCCTGTTTCGTGGTCATGGTCATCCTGGCGTTTATCGCGCTGACGGCGACGATTTGGGTGCCCGATTCGTACCTTGACTCCAACGCCGGCATCGACACGGCAGAGAACCTCATCAAGCGTAAGAAGCAACTGCTGGCGCAGGAGCTGGTGGACGAGCAGAACCTTGACCCCGACACAGCCGCGCAACAAGCAACCGAGAAGATCGACAAGCAGATTCACCTCGGCACACTGACCGTGACCAACCTTGAGCGCAGCTACCACCCGCCGACCTGGTGGCTGGCAATGCACCACGACCACCCGCACTGGAAAAAGACCGGCCATGATGCCGACGGCAAGCCGCTGCCCGCCACGCTGGACGAGGACAAATGGGGATTTTTCAGTGCGCGATCATTTCGCTTTCCGCTGGGTTGCGACGTGGAGGGCGTCAGTATCGCGGCCAAGCTCGTGCGCGGCCTTCAGCTTGCGTTCATCATCGGGATCATCCCGACGGTGATCAGCAGCATCATCGCGGTGGTGATGGGGCTGGTGGCGGGCTACTTCGGCAAGCTGCTGGACGACATCATCGTGTTCATTATCTCGACCGTCGCCAGCATCCCGCTGCTGCTGCTGCTGATCGCCTTCATCCAAGCCGTGCGCAACAGCGAGGCCATCGTGGAGTGGTTTGAGTACTTCGGCGTTCGCGAAGAAAGCAGCCACTGGCGCAACCTGATCCTGGTGCTGATTGTGATCGGCTTGACGACATGGATCGGGCTAAGCCGTCTGGTGCGCGCGGAAGTGCTCAAGCACAAGAACCGCGAGTACATCGACGCGGCCAAGGCGCTGGGCTACGGCAACGTGCGCATCCTGTTCCGGCACATCCTGCCGAATGTGTTCCACATCGTGATCATCACGTTCACGATCGGGTTCGTCGGGGCCGTGGCGCTGGAGGTGTTCTTGAGCTATGTAGGCATCGGCGTCGAGGCCAAGCTGCCCACCTGGGGGCAGATGATTACCGGCGGACGCTCTGAGCTTCAGCGTGACCCCTCCGTCTGGTGGCCGCTGACCTTTGCGACTATTGCCTTATTCGTGTTGTCGCTGTCGTTCAGCCTGTTCGGTGACGCCCTGCGCGACGCGCTTGATCCTAAACTTCGCACCTAGTAGCTTCGCCGCATGCGCACAGGAATCTTCATCACTGGTACCGATACGGGCGTCGGCAAGACGATTGTCTCTGCCGGGTTGATCCTCGCCCTCAAGGCCCGCGGCCTCAACGTGGGCTACATGAAGCCAATTGAAACAGGTTGTCCCGTCCTGGACGGCGAAGTCGTGGCGCAGGATGTGCGCTTCGTGCGCGAAACCTGCGGCATCCGCGACGACATTGACCTGATGTGCCCCTACAGGCTCAAGGCGGCGGCGGCGCCGAGCATTGCAAGCCGGCTTGAGGAAACCCACATCGATATCGCCTACATCGTGGACAAGTATTTCCAGTTGTCGCTGATGCACGAGATCGTGATCGTAGAGGGCGTGGGCGGGTTGATGGTGCCGCTGAATAACGGCGAGGTGGTCACCGACCTGATCCTGCAACTCGGCCTTGAGGCGGTGGTAGTCGCGCGGCCGACGCTGGGCACGATCAACCATTCGCTGCTGACCGTGAACATGGCCAAGATGATGGGCATTGCCGTGACCGGCGTGGTGATCAACGGCTTCGGGCGCGAAGCCATCGGCCTGCCCGAGCGCACGGCCCCCGACGAGATCGCCCACTTCGGCAACGTGCCGATCCTGGGCATTCTGCCCTGGATGCGCGACCTGGATTACCAGGGCTGCAAGGCAAACTCGTTGCTTTCGGAGTTCATGGAGCGTATCGACATCGACGCCATGCTGCCGCCGGAAGACGAGGAGTTCTAACCCGCGGCATCACTCAGTCGCCGGTGACGACCCGGCGGCGGTTGGGCACGCTGCCCTTCTTCAGGAACAGCAGGGCAAAGCAGGTGTCGGCGGTGTTGCCCCAACCGCCCATGTCGTCCTGCGTCACCACCAGTACTGCGGCGCCTTCGTTGTACCAGTTGTGCGTGCCGAGATAGCGCTGACCCGCCATCATCATGATGCGCTCAAGGCCGTACATGTAGTAAAGCCACCAGTGCCGCGCGCGGTACGGGTTGCGCGTCACACTGAACCAGTGCTCCATCCACGCCATGCCGTGATCCAGGCTTTCGTTGGCGCGCCGTTCCCAGTTCAGGTGCATGGTGCGGTTGCCGAACTCGGCTTTGAAATCTTCGGGGGTCATGTTCTGCGCGATGTCCAGGCCCGCCAGAAGGCAGGTCAGGCCCGCGGTTGTCATTGAGCCGTAGGCGTCCCCCACCTCGGTCTGCCTGCTCCAGTTTGACTTGCGCGAATACGTCCAGCCGCGTGCTTCCACCATGCGCGTGGCCATGGTGGCGCGGCCCTCGCGGCCGTCCTCGTCGCGCTCAGGCGGCTTGTATCCGATCACGCGGCGGATCTTGGGCCCCGCCTGCTGCTGGTACTTGGGCAGCTCATCCAGCATCGGCTTGACGATGCCCGGCGGGACGCGGATGTCGCAGCGCAGCGCGGCGGCAAGGCCAAGCAGCGCATACTGTGTGTTGGAGAAGTCAAAGCGCTGGTTGCCGCCCTCTTCGGGCCGGTTGTAGTTGTAGAAGGGGTTGCTCTCGTTGCGGTTTTCCGCGATCCACTGCACCAGCCGTTCCATTTCGGCGCGGTCTTCTTCGCTCACGTCGCGCTTGAAAACGGGTGGATTCTCCGGGTTGCTGAGGTAGCCGCGCCGCTCTTCTTCGGAGATGTAGCGCGCCTCGTAGGCCATCAACGAGCAAGCCACGCTGTAGGTGTCTTCGGTGTCCAGGTCTTTGAGCAGCTCAAACCCCCGCTTGACGCGCGATTCCTCCGGCGAGACGTCGCACATCAGCAGCGTCAGCAGCGCCAGCGCCGTGCCGCCGCGCTTGTGGTTGCCGTGCGGCCAAAGGCCGTCGCCGCGCAACTGCGACCAGATGCGCTCAACGCCCTTCGTGATTGCAGACCGCACACGCTCATGCAGGTAGCGGTCCGCCGTGGTGTCAAACTCGCGCTTGAGGTCAAAGCGCACGGTCCAGTTCAGCACGTCGCGCTGATCCTTGGCGCCGTCGCTGCCGGGCGTCACGCGCTGTGCCCGCAGCTCAAGCAGCGCGCCCTGCAGCCGTCCGGCTTCCGGGTCGAACCATGCGGTCGCGCCAAGGTCAAAGTTCTGCCAGTGGGCGCCCGTTGGCGCTCCCTTGCCCGGCGGCTTCAGCGTGTGCCGGCTTGCCACCGCCACGCAATCGACGTTGCCGCATTGCTCTGCGCCGCTGAGTGTGTATTCGCCGGTCAGTTGCAGGCCCGGCTCGCGGTAGATTGAAGAAAGGTCCCAGTCGCGCTTCCAGCTGCTGCCGGCCTTGTGCTTCCCCGGGGAGAGGTAAAGCGCCGGTTGCAGCAGCGCCTCAACGAACGGAAGCGGGGCGGCCAGCGATGCCAGCTCACCGGCAGGACTGATCTCGTGGCCAAGAAAGTGCGCGTAATCCAGATCAGGCTCAACCAGCGTTGCGCCCTCAATCGGCTCAGCGGGCTCGACGCGGCGCTGGTAGCTGACGGTGTAATTGAGGTAGGTCGTTGCCGGAACGGCCCAGCCCATCTCCCAGCGATCAGCGCGTTGAAGTTGCTTGCCTGCCGGCGGATCCGCTTCAATGGAAATCGATGCCGCGAACAGCATCGCGGCGCACAGGACAACTCTGTTCCATGTGCGCATTCAATCTCCCACTCGCGGATAATCCCGCGACCGGCTATCAGGGCTCAAACCGCTATGAGAACCCACGGGCGACGCTATTTCAACTGTTTCTCAAGACGTTCCCGGTCCTGCTTCGCGCCGCGCACAGCCTGCTCGACTGACTTCTTGCGCGCCTCCAGCTTCGTCTTCAGCGTTTGCGCCTCCTTTTGAAGGGCTGCGCCGTTGCGGGCGGGCCCAACTTTCCAGCCGGTGAGGCTTTCCGCAGCCTTGATTTCCTTGTCAAGCCGGCTGGTCTCCGCCTCGGCCCAGGTTTCGTACTCCTGGATGCGCTTGATGTCGGCGCGAAGGAAGGCGCGGCGGAAGTCTTCGTCGGTGACGTCGCTGAGGTCGCGCGGCTTGGGCGCATTGGGAAGATCGCCCAGCGCCCCCTGCCAGTCCGCGATGGCTGACCGAGCCTTATCGACGCGGTCATCCAGCTGGCCCGGGGCGCGCACCTGCGATTCGGCATGGGTGCTGGCTTCGCCGCGAAGCTCTCCCTGCTTGGCCGCGAGGTCTTGGCGGGCGGCAACCAGCGCTTCGTCGGCTTTGCGCTCGTTGTGGAGCAGTCCGATGATCTCGCGCTTGAGCGCCTGCAGTGCGGCACCCGTGGCCTTCTTCTGTGCCTCCTGGTTCTGGCGGACTGCGCGAGAGGCGTCCTCCAGCTCTTTGGCGGCGGTGCTGACGGCGCGCTCCTGCCGGTCGATTTCGCGCTTCAACTGCGCGATGTCAGCCAGCGCTGGCTGCGCCGCCAGTGCGAGCAACAGGCAGGCGCACAGCGCAAGCGCGCAACGGCTGGCGCGGCTGTATTGGGTACGACTTCCGGTCATGGCTTCCTTAACCCGTACTTCTTCATCTTGTACTGCAGGGCCGTGCGCCCGACGCCGAGCACCCTGGCCGCGCGCGACACGTTCCATCCCGTGTCCTCAAGCGCATTCAGCAGTGAGTTGCGCTCATGCCGCTCAAGCTCACCCACGAGGCCTTGCGGCGCCGTTTCGCCGGGCGGAAGACGGGTCGCCTGCAGGATCTCCGGCGGCAGGTCTTCCACCTGCAGGGTGTCGCCCTTTGCCAGCGCTACGCCGCGGCGGATTACGTTGTCGAGCTCGCGCACGTTTCCCGGCCAGTGAAAGTGCTGCAGCCGCGCCATCACTTCGTCTGGCACTTTGATGCCGCGACCTTCCTTTTCGACAAAGTGCGCGACCAGCGCGGGGATGTCGCCCGCGCGCTCACGCAGCGGCGGCAGCGTCACGGTCACCACGTTCACGCGATAGAACAGGTCTTCGCGGAATGAACCTTCGCGCACCATCTCGCGCAGGTTGCGATTCGTCGCGCATACAAGCCGCACGTCGCTGCGCAACGGCTGTGAGCCGCCGACGCGCTCAAAAGACTTGTCCTGCAGCACGCGCAGCAGCTTGACCTGTACCCCGGGCGGGATCTCACCCAGCTCATCCAGAAACAGGGTGCCGCCGTCAGCGGTTTCAAAGCGGCCCTTGCGCTGCTGGTCGGCGCCAGTGAAAGCGCCCTTTTCATGGCCGAACAACTCGCTTTCCAGCACGCCTTGCGACAGCGCGCCCGCGTGGACAGCCACAAAGGGCTTGCCCTTGCGCTCTGACAGCTCGTGCACCGCTCGCGCCACCAGCTCTTTGCCCGTGCCGCTTTCGCCCAGCACCAGTACCGGCACCGTACTGCGCGCCGCGCGCGTCACGATGTCCGCCACCTCCCGCAGTTGTGGCGAGTCGCCGATCATCCCCGGCAATGCGCGCCCGTCCGGCGCGCCGCTGCCGGCGGCTTCTTCGATTGCCCGTTCTACCTTGAACTCGAGCTCAGCCAGGTCGAACGGCTTTTCCATAAAGTCGGCGGCACCCAGGCTCATCGCCTCCACCGCGTCGCGCACGCTGCCGTGGGCGGTGATCATGATGAACGGCGGCGGCTCGCCCTGCTCGCTCAACGCGCGCAGCAGGCCAAGGCCATCAAGGCGCGGCATCTTCAGGTCACTGACGATCACCTGGTAGGTGTTTTCGCGGGCCATCTCAAGCGCCTTCTGCCCGTCCGCAGCCTGCTGGACCTCCATGCCCCGCGCGGAAAGCGCCATCGACAGCATGTCGCGCATGCTTGCCTTGTCGTCAACAACCAGGACTCTTGGCTTCATACGATCTTCCTCGCCTCGGCCGCCTCGCGCAGAAACGTGGCCCGGAACAGTGTACCCTCAGGCCCTGTCCGAATCAGTTCCAGGTCGCCGCCCATATCGCGCAGCAGCCGCCGCGCAATCGGCAGCCCCAGCCCGGTACCATCGGCTTTGCCCGTCACGAACGGCTGAAACAGGCGCGCCTTTACGTCCTCAGGCATGCCGGGGCCGTTGTCCTGCACGTCGATGCTGACCATCTTGCCGCTGACCTCTGCGCGCAGCCACAACTCCCCGCCGTCGTCGCGCATGGCTTCGGCGGCGTTGGCAGCTACGTTGCCCAGCGCCTCGCGCAGCGCGGTGCTGTCCACCTCTACCTCAATGTCCGGCACCTGCGGCTCATGCACGGTGACCCTGTCGCCGCCGGCCGTGCGCGCGGCATCCGCGACCGGCCGCAGCGCCTGTGCCAGCGTCACGCGCTCAATGGAGCCGTGCGCGCCACGGCTGAACTGGAGAAAGTCACGCACGACGCGGTCCAGCGCGCCGATCTCAACCACAAGCTTGTCGGCGATTGAGCGCTGAGCCGGGTCAGCCAATCCGCGTGCCAGCAGTTCAACGTATCCGCGCAGTGCCGCCAGCGGGTTCTTGATCTGGTGTGCCATGCCGGCGCTGAACTGTGCTTGCTCAGCCAGGCGTGTCTGCCGCGCAAGATCAGCTTGCATGCGGTTCCAGGCGCGGGTCAGTGGCACCGCAGCGCCCAGCGTCACAAGGAACACGCACAGCACGGTCAGAATCATCGTCAGCTTCACCGCCGCCAGCTTCTCGGTGTAGTCGGCCTCAAGTTCAACGGCGACCGCAAAGTCGGTAACGCCCATCCGCCGCGACACCACCGGCGCAAAACCGTTGCGATACAGCCGGCCCGCCGCGTCTTCGTACTCGATGGTGACCACAGGCCCTTCACTGAAACAGCGCTCAAGCTCGTTGGCGTCGGCTGCAAAGCCGTAGTCGCGGCGGCCGTAGGCGTTGCCTTCGGTGTCAACAACCAGGCTGCCGTCGCGATGCAGCACTGCCGCGCGCCGGATGCCGCTTGCTTGCCTGATGCCCTCTAGGCGCTCGCGCAGCATCTCAAGTGCTTCTTCGTCGCCACCCTGTACCAATGTCAGCGGTCGCCCGGGGATCACCTCGGCTGAGGCGGCGGCATAGGTCTTGAGCCGGCGCTCAAGCTGCTCCTGGTAGCCCGCGTGGATATAGCCATAGGCAACCATCGCGCCGACTATCAGCGCGATCGCCACCACCATCGTGAACACCCAGCCCAGCAGCAGGCCTGCGCGTTTGCCGGGCTTGTTCGTCATCAAAAGCTGACCTCCAGAAAGGCCGTGATCTGGTGCGCCGCGTATCCGCCATTGTTGATGCCGCTGATGCGCCGCAGGTAGGCGTAGCGCCCCCCGACGCTGAAGAACTCCCAGAAGTTCCAGGCAAGTTCAGCCCAGGCGTCCACGTTGTGCTCATGCAGTGTGGTGGGGCTGCCGTCCACGAAGTCGGGCCGCGCGTCGTACTCGCGTGTCCACAAGTGCGCGCCGACGGTCAGGCGCACGGAATAGACCATCGCGAAGTCGGCTGCACCGCGCACGCCATGATGCCAGAAGCGTTGATGGCCGGCAGCGCTGTCGTCCTGGCGTTTACCGTAGAACGTTGCCTGCGCGCGGAAGAAGCCGAAGTCCACCTCAACGTCGGTGCCGTAGCCCAGCGCCAGCAACTGCAGCTTGTCCTGGTTGCTCAGCGGTGTGCCATCGGCTTTGACGTCATCCTGGTCGCGGAACCAGCTGTAATCGAACTGCACGAAAGGGTGCAACCGAATCACGCCGAAGAAATCGATGTACATGCCAAGATCCGTGCCGATTGCCCAGTTATCCAGGCTTTCGACGTCCGTTTCTTCACTGTAATCATTGAGCTGACCCGTCACGCCGGCCTCGAAGATCAGCATGCCGACGGCATAGCCGATGTGTGCGCGGCCGATCACGCCTGAGGCGCGCAGATCATCCTGCCGCGTCAACGGTCCCGTGATTTCATAGGTCTGAAGCTGCTGGTAAAGCACATCACCGCTTACGCCGAAGCCAAACCCGCCGCCGGCATAGGGCACCTTGGCGAAACCGCCCAGCTTGAGGTCCCACTGGTCCGCGTCAGGCTCGCCAAAGTGCAGGCGACCCGCGACGTGGCCGCGCGCGCCGACACTGAACAGCCCCAGGTTCGCGCCGACATAGGCCAACGCCATACCGTCAAGCATTACGGCGGATTCGTGGTCCCGGTCAACCTTGAACACGTTGTTGTCGAGGCCCAGGCCCCCCCGCGCGCGCAATCCAAGGCCCGTGCGGTCGCGCCCCAGCCTTAGCGGAAGAAACTGTCCGTCAGCGATTCCGCCGACTTCGAAGTCGTTCCACGGGTTTACAGGCTCAGCGCCCGTGTCGGGGTCAGCGCTGCCGGTACGCTGCCCCGCCAGGGGCGATGCCAGCAACAGCACGATCAGGCAGATCCAGGTTCGCATGCCGGCTCCTTGCCAAAGCTGGCAAGGTTAAGAGTTGTGTTTGAGCCCACAAGGCGCGCACTGTGTGGGGAAAAGAACAGCCGGCGGTGGGGCCATACCGCCGGCTGCGTTGTTCATCGCCCGGAGAACCATTCCCCAGACGACAAGAGACAGAGCACCCGGCGTGCCAATTGCGCGAAACGGCCCGGGTGCGCCATGCAAGCCCTGGAAATGCGGCTTTTTGAATAACAGGCACCTTCCAGCCGCCGCATGAGCTGCCGGATTGCAGGCACATTGCCAGTGCGCAGTGCCGAATTTCCGGCACTTTGGCCATGAACCCAGCCGCTGCCACTCTCCTGCCGCGCCCGTACTTGCTAGACTGCTGCGTTCGCGCTTGCGGCGCGGGGAGGGACGAGTTGGCAGATTCACGCGGACCAGCCATTGTGCAGGCGGATCTGACGATCCTGCTTGAAGTTGATCATCCGGATTATGAACAGGCGCGCGACGCGCTTGCGTCGTTTGCCGAGCTGGTCAAGAGCCCCGAGCACATCCACACCTACCGCATCACTCCGCTTTCGCTGTGGAACGCAGCATCCAGCGGCATCACCGCGGCGCACGTGCTGGATGAACTTGCACGCTTTTCGCGATACGCCGTGCCCGACATCGTGCGCAGCGAAGTGCTTGAGTACATCGGCCGCTACGGTCGCCTGGTGCTTGAGCGCGACGAGGGCGGCTTTCTGCTGCGCAGTGACGACGCGACGCTGCTTCAAATGCTCAGCCACCAGAAGGGCGTTGAGCGCTTCTTTGGCGACTTTGTGGATGAACACACCGCCCGCATTGACGTCACCGCCCGCGGATACCTCAAGCAGGCGCTGGTCAAGATCGGTTTTCCGGTCCAGGACCTTGCCGGCTACACCGCCGGTGCGCCCCTGGATATCGCACTGCGTGAAACATCCGTCAGCGGCAAGCCTTTCGACTTGCGACGCTACCAGCGCGAAGCCGCCGAGGTTTTCTACGCAGGCGGCGGCGTGACCGGCGGCAGCGGCGCTGTCGTTCTGCCCTGCGGCGCTGGCAAGACTATCGTCGCCATGGCAGCCATGGCGCTGGTCAAGGCCCACACGCTGATCCTGTCGGCCAACGTTGTGGCTGTGCATCAGTGGATTCGTGAACTGCTGGACAAGACGACACTGCGTGAGTCGGACATCGCCGAGTACACGGGCGATCGCAAAGCCATCGCGCCGGTCACGGTTGCGACCTACCAGATTGTCACGTATCGCCGCCGCAAGTCGGAGGACTTCCCCCACTTCGAAATTTTCGATAAGGGCGACTGGGGCCTGATCATTTATGACGAGGTGCACCTGTTGCCCGCGCCGGTCTTTCGTGCAACAGCCGAAATTCAGTCTCGGCGACGCCTGGGCTTGACCGCCACACTGGTGCGCGAAGATGGCCACGAAGAGGACGTGTTCAGCCTGGTCGGCCCCAAGCGCTACGACGTGCCGTGGCGCGAGCTGGAAAAGCAGGGCTGGATCGCCGAGGCCGATTGCACCGAGGTGCGGGTTGATCTGCCCTCGCCGCAGCGCATGCCTTACGCACTGGCGGGCCAGCGCGACCAGTACCGCATTGCGGCAGAGAACCCGGTCAAGCTCGACGTCACCGAGGCAATACTGAAGCTGCACTCCAACGATCGTGTGCTGGTGATCGCGCAGTATCTTGACCAGTTGCACGAGCTTGCGACGCGCTTCAACCTGCCGTTGATTGAAGGCAAGACGCCGTCAAAGCAGCGCGAAGAGCTCTATGCGAAGTTCCGCAGCGGCGAAACGAAGGTCCTTGCCGTCAGCAAGGTCGGCAACTTTTCGGTCGATCTGCCAGATGCCAACGTGATGATCCAACTATCCGGCACGTTCGGCAGCCGCCAGGAAGAGGCGCAGCGGCTTGGGCGAATCCTGCGCCCGAAGGAAGGCCAGCTTGCGCACTTCTACACGCTGGTCACGCGCGAAACCCGCGACCAGGAATTCGGCGCTAACCGCCAGTTGTTTCTGGTCGAGCAAGGCTACCGCTACCGCATCGTGGAGGGCGCCGACATCCTGGAGGGCCGGTTCACCCCCGCCGCTCCGCAGCCCGCCGAAACGGAGGTGGCACCATGAAGTTCCACCTGCACGTAGGCGTAATCGAATGCGAAGACCAGGACACGTTGGAGCAGGCACTGGCGGCTGCCGGCTTGACGGGCAAGGTGTTAGCGCGCCCCGCCCCCAACGTCGCGGTACTTGAGCGCGAGGATGCAGGCAGCCTGGTTACGTCGCTCAACGATCGCGGCCTTCACCCCAAGGTCACGCGATGAACCACGCCGCCGCCAACCTTACCCGTGGCTACGCTGCCGGCGAGCTTGACCTGCTTGCGGTACTTGAAACCGTGATTGCCCGCCACCCGCGCGTGCTTAAGAACGGATTCCCCAACCTCGCATTTTTCCGGCAGGCGAATGCGGCACTATCACAGCCGGACGACGAGGCCACCGGCGTCGGATTCAGCCAGGTAGAATTCTGGATCGCGCTGGCGCGCCAACTTGGCCTGGTGCGCGACCACGGCAGTAAGCTCGAGGCAACGTCACAGGCAGACCGGTTTTTCGCGATGCCCGCGCTCGAACGACGCGACAACCTGCGCACCGCGTGGCTGAACGCCCATGATTTCAACGAATTCGCGGTAACGCCGACGCTGGAGCTGCCGGGCCTGCGCAAAGAGCGCACGGTCGATATCGGCAGTGATGTGCCGGGCCCGTCGGCCATGGCGGACGCGCGCAAGACGTTGGTCGAACAAGCGCTCGCGTTGGAGGGAGAGACGAGCCTCTCGGCGTTCACCCGCAGCTTGCACGTTGCCCACCCCAACCTGTTCATCAACCACGACGAAGACGGAAGCTGGCGCAATGTGTACTACCGCGGCATCCGTGAGCGCGGCGCCAGGGAAGACGTCGAGCGCCAGGACAATTGGGAGATCGTCGAAGGCGCCGTGATCGCACAGATGTGCGACCTGCCGCTGTCCCGCCTGGGCTGGATCGACTATGACCCGCGCACCAGCACGCTGCGGCCCGCGGCGAACGACCCTGACACGCCTTCCTTTGAAATTGTGGTCCAGCCGAACTTTGAAGTAGTAGCGCTGGGCGACAGGCCCGACGCGTCCATCTTGTGGAAGCTGGCGCGTTTCACCACACCACAGCCGGAAGGCCGTGTGCGCAAGTACGTGCTTGAGCGCAAACCCTTCGCCGACGCGCTGGGGCGCGGTGCCAGTGCATCTGAACTTACGGCACTGCTCGCCGGCTTGTCGCGCTCGCCCCTGCCGCAGAACGTGCAGTTTTCGCTGAAGGACTGGGGCGCGCTGTCTGAGCGCATCAAGATCTGGCCCGATGCACTGTTCATCGAGGCGGAAGGTATTGAAGACCTGGGTCGCCTGCTGTCCGAGGGCCTGAAGAACACCCTGAAATCTGAGCCTGTCGCCGGCGGACATTATGTGTGCGTCGCGCCTGACCCGGCTTTGCTGCGCAGCGTGCTTCCGCCCCGCAAGACGGCGCTGGATTATTCTCGCCGACTGCCGCCCGTGATCGAGCCGGGCGAAGGTGCTGCCCTGCGCGCGCCGCGCGAAAACCTGCACCTGCGCGCACGGCAACTGCTGTCGCTTGTCAGCCGCAACCTTGGCACAGACGTGTATGAGCTCGACCAGGACACCGTGCGGCAGGCAGCTGGGGAGCTTGGCCCGGATGAGCTGCTGCGTCGCGTGCGCGAAGGGCTCAGCCGACCACTGTCTCCCACAGTTGCGCTTGCGCTGCGCACCTGGACCGGTGAGTTTTCGCCGCCCCTTACCGGCCGACTTGAGATGCTGCTGGCAGAGAATCCAGAGCAGGCCGAGCTGATCGAAGAGCTGCCGAGCGTGGACACCTGGATTGAAAAAAAGCTCGCGCGCGGCGTGTATTTGCTGCGCCCAGGCGGCAGCGAGAACGTGCGTGAGGCCCTGAGCAGGCTCGGCCTTGAATCCGCCAGACGGAGTCAACCTTGAGCAGCCCGCGATCAACCCGCCACTGCCCGCAGCGTATTGAAGCCGGCCGACGTCACTTGCGTCCAGCGCTGATCTACCTTTGCATTGCGATTGCTGCGCTGCTTGCCGGATGCGCCATTGCGCCTGAGCCGGACATGCCGGAAGGAATGATCGACCAGAAGGTGGAGCTCGTTGGCCGCATCAACGAATCGCCGACCGACCTGGATGCGCACGCCGACCTGCTGAGGCTGCAAATCCGCGACGGCGATGCCGAGGGTGCACAGGCGACCTGCTTTCACGCGCTCAAGCACAATGGCACCGACTACCGCGCGCACCTGCTTTCGGCGCAGTTCTACCGCTGGCAGGTGGACCTGATCAGCGCCGAGAAATCGCTGCTGGCGGCACGAGACCTTGCCCCCTCCCGGCTTGAGCCGCGCGTGGCGCTCAGCGCGCTGTACCACCAGACCTACATGGAGGACGCCGAGCTGGAGGAGCGGCGCGTGGCTTTTACGCTTGCTGAGCCGGCTTGGCGCGAGGAGTTCCGGCTTGACTACGCCTACGCCTGCGCGCAACTGGGGCGTGACGACCAGGCCACTGAACTTGCGCTGCCACTGGCAGGCAACGGCGAAGCGCGCAAGGAATCCAGGAGCCGGGCGTTCGCCTTGCTTGCCGAGATCAATCTTCGCGAAGAACGATTCGATGCCGTCGCCACTTCATTGCAGGCGGCGTGCAAGCTTACGCCCGCCGAGCACGGCTACATTCAGCTTGCGGCACGCATGGCGACAGTACTGGATCAGCCGGCCGCCCTGGCCGCGCTGTTTGACGAAGCATTGAGCACCCAGGACGCGGCCGAGGCGCGCTGGGCGGCGCTGTTCGGTAAATGGATGCTGCAGGTGCGCGCCGATGTTGGTGCAGGAAACGACCCGCTAGGCGAAGCCTCCAGCGCACTGTACGAGCGCATGAACGTGGTCGCGGAGGATCACCCGGACACGCTCACGCGCCGCTACCAGCTGCTTGCGCTGGATTCAGGCCGCACCGTGGAGATGGAAGAGGAACGCAAGAAGCTGCTGGATTCGGAGTTCGGCGTGCCTGCTGTGCCCGGCACGCTGCAGTCGCTGCTGCGGCTGTGGCGGGCAGAAGACGCCATGCGCATCGGGGCGCCCGGTATCGCGCTGGCGGAGCTGGATCAGCTTGCCACCGACGAGCCGGGCATGGACGGCATGCAGTCACTGCGCACCATCGCGCTGTTCCGCTCGCGCATGGATGACCTCTGCCTCGCCGAGATCGAATCGCAGCAAGCCGCGCTGGAGACGCCCGACCCGATGCTGCAGAGCATGCGCTGGTGGATCATGTTGCGACAGGGACAAGCCAAGGCCGTACTGGCAGAGCTAGAAGGGCTGGAATCACCCACCAACGCCACACTGTGGATTGAAGCGGTGGCGCAGTTTCACATGTACCGCGAGCAGCAGGCCGCGCCACGCGGCGAGTGAAGCAATCGGCTACATCCGGGCTTGCTCACGCGCCCAGCGATCTGCTTCGAGTACAGCTTCAAGGTCAGGATCAGTCGTGTTGCTGTGCGCATCGCACACGCGCTTGACGGTGCTGTAGATGTCAAGATAGCCGATGCCACCGTGCAGGAAGCGCTCCACCGCCACTTCGTTCGCCGCGTTGAACACCGCACCCAGCGTGCCTCCCGCGTCTGCGACCTCAAAACCGAGCCTGAGCGCCGGAAAGCGCTCATAGTCCACAGGCTCAAAGGTCAGGCTTGCCATGCGCTCCCAGCCGATGCTGTCAACCGGCTGAGCGACGCGCTGGGGGTAGCTCAGGGCGAACTGAATGGGGATCTTCATGTCGGTAGGGCCCAGGTGCGCCATGATGCTGGCATCAACGAACTCGACCATGCTGTGGATGATGCTCTGCGGGTGAATCACGGCGTCAAGCTTCTCGCGCGGCACATCAAACAACCACTTGGCTTCAATTACTTCCAGGGCCTTGTTGAACAGCGTGCTGCTGTCGATGGTTATCTTGGGGCCCATCTGCCAGGTGGGATGCTTCAGCGCCTGTTCAACCGTGACGTGGCGCAACTCGTGCAGCGGAGTGGTTCGGAATGGTCCGCCGCTGGCAGTAAGTATGATGCGCTTGATCTCGTCGCGGCGCTCGCCGCGCAGGCACTGAAAGATGGCGCTGTGCTCAGAATCCACAGGCAGCAGCTCGGCCCCGCTTTGCCTGCAGATGCGGGTCAGGATCGGCCCGGTCATCACCAGTGACTCTTTGTTTGCCAGCGCAATGCGCTTGCCGCGCTTGGCGGCTTCCAGCACTGCCGGCAACCCGGCGGCACCAGTGACAGCCGCGAGAAGGACGTCGTAGTCCATCTCGCGCGCCATGCGCGTCATCTCTTCAGCGCCGTCGAAACGCCACTCGGTGGTGACGCCGTGGTCGTCCAGCTCGCCGAGTATGTCGCGGGCCTCTTTGCCGGCGACCGGGTCGCAGACCGCCGCGACCTCAGGATTGAACTCGCTGACGGCTGCGATCAACTGAGTGTAGCGCTTGCCGCAAGACACCCCGGCCAACGCAAAGCGGTGCGCATGGCGACGGACAACGTCCAAGGTGCTCGCGCCGATGCTTCCCGACGCGCCAAGCAGAAGAATGCGGGTTTTGGCCATGGCAGTCACGCTACTCTCTTGCTGCAAACGCTTGACGCAAAGGCGCGTAACCCTGCTACCGCTGCTCAATCGGCACGAACGGCTTATCGACGTCGCCGATGTAGTTGGCCTTGGGACGGATCAGTTTGTTGTTGGCCTGCTGTTCAATCACGTGCGCGCACCAGCCTGCCACCCGACTTACGGCGAAAATCGGCGTGAAGACCTCCGGCGGCAGGTCCATCATGTAGTAGGTGCTGGCGCTGTAGAAATCGACGTTGGGGTACAGCGGCTTTTCGCGCGACTTCATGATCTGCTCAATCTGGTCCGACATTTCGTACCACTTGCTGTTGCCGCGCTCTTCGCCTGTGCGCTTGCTGAACTTCTTGAGAACGACCGCACGCGGGTCAAGCACTTTGTAAACGCGGTGCCCGAAACCCATCAGGCGGAAGCCCTTCTCCTGGAACTTCTTCTCCAGCCACGGCTGGATGTTCTCCGGCTCAGCGATTTCGTTCAGTGTCCTGATGACACCCTCATTGGCGCCGCCGTGCAGCGGGCCCTTCAGCGCGCCGATGGCACCGGTGATCGCGCTGTACATGTCGGACAACGTCGCGGCAATCACGCGTGCGGTAAAAGTGCTGGCGTTAAAACTGTGCTCGGCATGCAGCACCAGCGCGCAATCCATCGTGCGCGCAGCTTGCTCGCCAGGGACCTCGCCGTGCAGCATGTACAGGAAGTTCGCGGCGTGGCCCAGCTCTGCGTTCGGCGCAACCGCATCGAGCCCCCGACGATGGCGGTAATCCAGTGCCACAATCTCCGGGAACTGCGCGACAAGCCGGATTGACTTTGCGTAGCGCCCTTCTTCGGTGTTGTCGTTAGGGTTGGAATCGGTCAACGCGAGCGTGCTGGCGGCTGTGCGCAGCACGTCCATGGGAATGCTTGTGGCCGGCGCGCTCTTAATGACGTCGCGCACTCCGTAGGGCAGGCCGCGGGCGTCCTTCAGTTCCTTTGTGATCTGCTCAAGCTCGGCACGGCTTGGCAGCTTGCCCTTCAGCAGCAGGTACACGATTTCTTCGTAGCTGCACTTTTCGGCAAGGTCGTAGATGCTGTACCCGTAATAGTAAAGCTTCCCCTCTTCGCCGATGATCTTGCATATGCGGGAGTCATCAACTGTGACTCCCTGAAGTCCGTACGCTACGCCCGGTGTTGCTGCTTCGGCCATTTCTCGTCCCTTGCTGTCCAGCCCGTCCATTCGCGGGAGGCGCGAGTTTAGCGCGGACCCCCGGGGTGACAAGCAGCCCGGCGCACCAGCCGCTTAGTGTGCGCGAACTTACGGGCCACTCGACTTGATCATTGACCACTGCCGCCGCCTGTCGCTACAACCCTGTCATGGGTGACAAACCACGATTTGCACGACCGCTGCTGAAGCTCTCCGGCGAGGCGTTCGGGCCGCCTGGCGGCATGGGTGTTGACGGCGAGCGAATGCTGGCGATTGCCCGCTCGATCAAAGAGGTAGTGGCCATCCCGGTGCAGCTTGCGGTTGTCGTCGGCGGTGGCAACTTCGTGCGCGGCAGCCAGCTGAACGTGCCGTACATCCACTCGGCCACGGCTGACTACATGGGAATGCTCGGCACAGTGATGAATGCCATCGCGTTTCAAGACGCCTGCGAAAGCGTCGGCCTGGAAACCCGGGTGCTCAGCAGCCTGGATGTACCACGCGTCGCCGAGAAATGGGTGCGCCGCCGCGCCGTACGCCACATGGAGAAAGGCCGCGTCGTCATCATCGCAGCCGGCACCGGCAACCCGCACTTCACGACCGACACCGCTGCGGCCCAGCGCGCAGTCGAGATCGGCAGCGATGTGATCATCAAAGCCACCAAGGTTGATGGTGTGTACGACAAAGACCCCAAGGCCAACAAAGACGCCAAGCGGGTGCAGAAGCTGACCTACCAGGAGGCTCTCGAAAAGAATCTCCGCTTCATGGACCAGACCGCGATCGCGCTGTGCCGCGAGCACAAGATGCCGGTCATGGTCGTCGATATGAACGTGCCCGGCAACATCATCGCCGCGATCCGGGGCAAGGACGTCGGCACACTGATCGAAGCCTGACTACTCCGCCGCGAAATTGTACTGCATGGCTCCGGCAATGTTGCCCTCGGTGTCTTCGAAGAACATGAGGTCACCGACGCCAGCAATCGTAGACTTTTCCATGACAACCTTGCCGCCGTTCTTGAGAATGGCCTTGGTGACCCCGGCCAGGTCGGTCACCGCCACAGTACATTCGAACCCGTGAAGTGCCTTTCCGGGCACCAGCTCGCGCCGTTTCTGCAACGCGCCGCGGATATCCCCCTCGCCGCCTGTCCTGATCTGGAAGAAGTCGGGCGGTCCCCACGATTCGAACTGCCACCCAAACACCGCCTCATAAAACTTGCGTGCCCGATCTGTGTCTTCTGCATTGATCGCAAAGTGTTGCACTGGGTTGGCCATCATTCCCTCCGTTTCTGTTTCGAAGCATATGCCCGCTGTCAGGCGAAGTCTTGCGATGTACTGTCAATTTATGTCGAAAAGACGACATCCCGACGAAGGACTTTTGATGCGCACCTACGCCGTTACGCATCCGCGCGGGCTTGGGTTGTCGGAGACTTCCTACGACCGATGGGATCAACTGGCCTACGCCGCTCGCGGTGTCATTCGGGTGACTGTCGGCAAGGACACTTGGGTCATTCCCCCGAACAGGGCAGTATGGATTCCGTCTGGAACTACTTTCCGTGCCAAGATCAGCGGGCGTGTGGCACTGCGAACGCTGTACTTTCGCCGGGGGTTGGCACGACGGCGACTGCCGCAGGACTGCAAGGTGATTAACGTTACGCCGTTGTTGCGCGAGTTGATCTTGCATGCGTCGCGCCGGAACACGGTCTCAGACGAAAGTGCGCGGGATGTCCGCATGGTCCGGTTCATTCTTGACCAGATTCAAGAGCTGGCGGTTATGCCCCTGCGGCTGGAAAAACCGAGCGATCCCCGCGCGCGCAAAGCTGCGGACGCAATCATACGAAACGGCGGCACGCCCGAAGCCCTCGAGGCGGCTCTTGACGCCTTCGGGTTGACGCGGCGCACACTGGAGCGCCTGTTCGTCGCGGACATGGGAGTAACGCTTGGTCGGTGGTGCCATCGCGTGCGGATGATGCACGCTCTGACGCTGCTCGCTGAGGGCAACAACGTGACGACCGTTGCGCTTAAGATCTCCTACAACAGCCCCAGCGCGTTTATCGCAGCATTCCGCCGCGAGTTCGGCGTCACACCCGCCAGGTACTTTGCTTGAACCCGGTCGGATAGCATGTACTACCTGCGTTTCGACGCGGCCTTCGTGGGTGCTGCCTTGGCCTTGCCCTTTGCAGCCTTGCGCTTGGCGGCCCTGGCAGCCGCGGCTTTGTTGTTGGCGAGCAGCGCCTCTTCGTAGAACTTGACGAACTTGCTGACGGGCATGCGCCGGATGGCCTCCCCCACCACGTCCAGCGCGACGTCGTCGATCTTCTTGAAGCGCACGCACGCCTTGCCCATGTCGAGCTTCTTGCCTGTCTTCTTCCATGCATCCTGAAACCACTTCGTCGTCGGGTTGCTGCCGTCGTGGCCGTACACGCACATCAGGTACAGCGACATGTGGTTCTTCTGCGAAGCCATGCCCGCGTACGGCAGCGGCTGCTTCGGGTCGCAGTGATACCCCGGCGGGAACACGCTGTGCGGCACGTAGTAGCCGATCATGCCGTACTGCATGCCCTCTTCGAAACCCTTGTCGAGATTCTTGAGAATCACCTGTCGCACAGCCTCAAGCGCCTCGCGCCGCTCAGGCGGTAGCGAGGCCAGGTATTCCTTCACGGTCTTGGCTTTGGACTGCATGGTGCCAGTCTAGGCGCGGCCGCCTGCACGGCAAGTCCGGCGGCCCGTTTACCCGCATACCGTGGAACCTATAACCTGTGAACGTGCGAAACGGAGCCTGCCATGTCGAAGGATTACGACACCATCCTGCTTGAGGCCGAAGAGGCCATGGACAAGGTGGTGGACCACCTGCGCCACGAATTCGTCGGGATCAGTGCCGGCAAAGCCAGCACGGCCATGGTCGAGAACATCAAGTTCGACTACTACGGCGCGCCGACGCCGCTGAAGCAAGCCGCGCAGATCAGCACGCCGGACTCCGCGACCATCACCCTCAAGCCCTACGACATGAGCCAGGTGAAAAACATCGCCAAGGCCATCATGGAGGCGAACGTCGGCTTGAACCCCAGCGACGACGGCAAGGTGATCATCTGCCGCGTGCCGCCGATGACGCAGGAGAATCGTCAGCGCATCGCCAAGCAGCTCAAGGACATGGCCGAGAAAAGCAAGGTCGGCATCCGCAACGCGCGACACGAGGCCATCAAGCATGCCGACGCATCGCTGAAGGAAAGCGTGCTCACCGAAGACGACCACCGCGGCTTGAAGGAAGAAATCCAGAAGGCCACCGACAAACACAACAAGGCAATCGATGAGACGCTGGAAAAGAAAACCGAAGACGTCATGAAGGTGTAGATGGCTTGCGGACGGCAGACTGCGCATGGCGGCATAAACTTGCCCCACCACGGGCAACTGATCCGCACTCGCCAATTCAGGATCGGCCGTGGCTTCCGGTTGTCCCGCCTCGGCCCGGCCCTTCTGCTCGCGGCTTGCGCGGTGTTCGCATCGATTTGCGCCGCCCAGGAAGAGTCGGCGGCTACAACCCTCAGACCGTCCGGCCTGCACTACACATCGGGCGACCAGCGTTTTTCGCTGAACGTGACGACCGCGCTGATGTTCCAGTACACCTACCACGACGTGCGCGCGTCCGGGCGCAACGGCGACAACGGTGCTGACTTCTCGAACTTTCGCCTGACCGGCGCGCGCAGCCTGTTCGCCGGCCACGTCTTCGGCCGGCAGTTTCAGTATCGCCTGTGGCTTGCCTGGGCGTCGCCGGCGGGCTCGCTGCGCATCGAGGACGCGTACTTTCGCTGGGCGCCATTGCCCCTTTTGAACATCACTGTCGGCCAGATGCGGGTGCCCGCCTCGTGGGAGTACCTGGTGGATCACGAGCGCACAGCCATCCCCGATCGCTCGGTGGCCGACTCCGCGTTTCAGCAGGGTTGGGGAAAGGGCGCCACGGCAAGCGGTCGCGCGGAGTTGTGGAATGCCGGCTTCGCGCCTGCGCTGCTGGCCTGGGAGCTAGGCGTCTTCAACGGTGTCCTGGACGGCCCCGACGGCAGTGTCGGCCGCGGCGAGATCACGAACGACGGCGTACGCGTTACCGACCCCCGCGGCACAGAGCAGTTGCGCGGAGGTTTTCGTAACAACGACCAGCAGTTGAGGCCCGACAACTTCAGCCAGTTCACCGATGGCGACCTGATGCTGGCCGGGCGTGTCGAGCTTCACCCCATGGGCGAAGTACCGCGCCACATGGTTGATCTCAACGCCATCGACGACACAGCCGCATGGTTCTTCATGGTCGCTGCATCCGCCAGCTGGTTCAACGCGCGCACCGACGGCACCGGCTCCTTCCTTGGCAACATGTACCACAGCGCCATATCGCGCACGGGCGTTGGCGCGGTGCTGCCGCCGACCGGAAGCGGCCGGCCGCGCGTACAGGCCAGCATTTTTCACGCAACAGTGGACGGGCATTTTCGCTGGATCGGCTTGAGCGTGAACTGGGCATTGCACTACCGGCGCGTCGCCTTTCGCGCACGCGGGCGCCTGGCTGAGTTTGACCTCACCGACGACGCATCAGTGCCCAACGGCGTGACAGACCGCGGCGCGACCGTTGATGTCGGTTACTTTGTGCTGGCGGATGAGCTGTGTCTGCTAGCGCGCTTCAGCGTAGTGGACTTTGACGAATTCAAGACGCGCGAGCCGGTGACAGGCCAGCCGGTAGATGGCGACTCATTCGGCGCGGATACCGCCGAGTACGGCGGCGCGATCACATGGTTCGTACACGGCGACAACCTGAAACTGAGCTTGTCCTATCGTCAGGTGGCGCAGCAAATGCCGCACGGAAACTCACGCAGCGGTGCAACTAGCGGCACTGAGCGCGTGTCCGACTGGCGCACCTTCCAGGAGGTCGCGCTGCTACTCCAATGGATTTTCTAGGCACGCCGCGCCTACTCGGGCAGGTCGTCTGAGGGCTCGGGGTCTGGTTCGCGCGCGGGGCCGGGCTCAGGCGGTTTGGACATTTCTCCGTCTTCGGGAATCTCTTCGCCGTCATCAACCGGAGGCGCCTCTACTCTGCTTGCTTCCAGGCTGTTGATGAACCGCCGCGTGTCACCTGCGCCGATGGCTTCCCTTTCTTCTTCGAGCGTCATGCCGAACTTGCGCTTGAGCTGCACGAACCCGTCCTTGATTTCCTTGACTGAGAAAATGGACTCCTCCACAGAGCCGGTCGTGCGACCCACGTAATCAAAGAACGGGCCGAAGCTTTCGCGAATCTTGTCCACCGCTTCGCGGGCTTCACGTTTGATCTGCTCGTCCAGCACCTTGGTCAAGGCCGCGCGCAACTCGGTGCACTTGTCGCTGAATTCGGCTTTGATCTTGCGGCGCTGCATCGGCATGACCAGCAGCGATCCCGTCAGTAGTGTCAACCCGCCAAGAATCCCGGTCACGTCGATCCAGGTAAATCCAGCCGTCGTCGTCAACGCAACAACCGCCACGCCCGCGCCCACGCCGATCAAACCGCCGCCGATGGCGGAGTTGATGCCGGTGCCCGCGCGCGAGATGAACTTGCGCACCTGGTTGTCGTAGTCGAAGTTCTTGATCTTGTCTTTGCTGTCGGCACGAACAAGGTCGTAGATCTTCTCGCGGTTGTACTCGAACTTGCTGCCGACCTTGCCTACCATGCCTTCGTGGGGCCGTTTAGCCGCCTGGTCGGCGAAGTACTCGCTGGTGTCCTGCCAGACTTTTAAGTACTTCTTCATGAACCAATCGACGGCTTTGTTGAGCGTGTCGTCGATCTTGACCTCGTAATCCTTCACCACTTCTTCTTTGAAGCGGGCCCTGAAGCGCTCGGCGCTGCGCAGCATCCCCATGTTGGTGAGCTTGACGTTGTCATCCACCCAGTTGCGCCCGCGCTTTTCCAGCTCGTAGATGATGTTGTCCACTTCAAGGATGAAGCGCCCGAAGTTCTCGGACATATCGACTTCAGACTGCTCAAGCTGCCCTTTGATTGCCTCCAGCACGCGCTTGTCGTCCTTGAGGTTCGCCATGCGGGCGTTGAAGTCGTTCAGCGCGCGGTCGCAGATCGCGATGCTGCTGTTGATCGGGCTTTCCAGCTTGAGCTGCAGCTTCTCGCCCTGGCTGAGTTGGTTAAAGAGGTACTCTTCCAGCGCCTTGAACCCGCTTTCCTCGTACAGCGCGTCGTCCTTCGCGGCTTTGGCCTGGCGGGCCTGCTTGGCGCTGACCATGAAAATCTTCGGCTCAAAGTCGAAGAACTTCTTTACGCTGTCGTGGACGAATTTGTGGATCTCGTCCAGCTCGTGGGGCTCCTTGATGTCCTTCTTGGTGATGATGAAGATGATCTTCTTGGCCCAGTTCTCGTAGATGTAGCTCAAGAACTGCCGCTCGGTCTCACTGAACGGGCGATCGACACTGGTGTTGAACAGGATGAGGTCACACCGCGGGATAAAGCTCTCCGTAATCTCCGCGTGGCGCTTGACGATGCTGTTGGTGCCCGGCGTATCGACAATGTTG
>CAZZBH010000026.1:0-37482 GCA_964652605.1 uncultured Planctomycetaceae bacterium | reverse complement strand
TTTGGGGCTTCTGGCGGAAGCCTGGGCGGCCTGTCAGTTCGTTGGCGTCCACCACTTTGCCGTCTTCGGTCATGGCCGGCTTGCCGCCGGCTTTTCTGATCACGTTGGCTTGCTGGTAGCGCATCATCAGGTCCTGCAACGATTCGCCCTGGTCAATCAGGTAGTGCAGGTCGCGCAGGTGCGTGCGCAGGCTGATCCAGAAGTACACCAGCACCGCAATGCTCACCACGGGCGCCGCCGCGCGCACCATCAGGCTGCGGCCTGAATCAAAGTCAGCCGGCTCAAACGTCGTCGCATAGCCCATCGTCAGCGCGAACAGAATCGCCGTGGCGCTCACCACGTTGGCCGCCAAGCCGTCACGCAGAAAGCCCATGAACATCATGGCCACCAGCGCGACCGGGATCGTGATCAGCAGGCTGAGCCACGGGCCGATGTCAACGTACACGCCCGAGCCCTCAAGCAGCACGGGCAGCAGCGCGATGCCCATCAGGAACACGCTGAAAATGATCGCCGTGCGCTTTGCCTTGCGCGGGATGGGCCGCGCCATGCGCTTGCCGGCCCCGGCACCATTGCCCGGGCTGTAGGTTTGTGAGCCTTTGGTGAACTGCCGGGCCATCTTACGGCCGGCGCCAGAGTGCGGGTCCACGTTCGCTTACTTTCGTTTTGAGGTCTTTGTATTGCTCGCGAAGAATCGCCGCGAGCTTCGGCCAGTGTTTCTGTTCCAGCGTATAATGGTCGGTCTCAACCAGCGCCATGCCCTTGTGCGCAGCCGCCAGCCCCAGGTGGTGCTTGATCTCGGCGGTAACGTAAACATCGGCGCCGGCGCTGATCGCGTTGGGCAGAAAGTCCGCCCCCGCGCCGCTGCACAGGGCGACCTTGCGGATCGGCTTGTCGGCCTCGCCCAGCACGCGCGTGACCATGATGCCCTGGTCACCGACACGCTTGATGAACGCGCTGAACGGCTCGGGCGCCGCAAGCTTGCCGATGCGCGCCAAGCCGGTGCCCTTTTCTTTGTTGTGCAGCGGGTACAGGTCGTAGGCGACTTCCTCGTACGGGTGCGCGTCGATCATCGCGCCAATCACGCGGCCCGTGATCTCGCGGCGCAACAGCACTTCCAGCCGCAACTCCGGCGCCTTCTCCAGCTCACCAGCCTTGCCGACGAATGGGTTGGTTCGCCCCTCAACGCCGCGGAACGTACCCTCGCCCGGCGTGCTGAAGGTGCATTCCTCGTAGTCGCCGATCACGCCCGCGCCTTGCTCCGCCATGGCTTGGCGCACCTTTTCGGCGTGGTCAGCGGGCACGAAGACCGCGAGCTTGTAGTAGCGCTCGCGGCCCGAATCGACCAGCGGCTTGACGTCGGTGAGTTGCAGCGCGTCGCAAAGCGTGTCATTTAAGCCCCCCACCGCGCTGTCGAGGTTGGTGTGGAGTGCGATCAGGTTGAGGCCGGTGGCGAACGCCCTGGCGACAAGCCCGCCTTGCAGCTCGGCGGCGTTGAGCTTCTTGATCGCGCGGAAGATCACCGGGTGGTGCGTCACCACGACGTTGCATCCGGCTTCAGTGGCTTCGTCCAGCACGTCATGGGTGACATCGAGGCACATCAGCACGCCGGTGACCTCGGCTTTGCTGTCGCCGACGATCAAGCCGACATTGTCCCAATCTTCGGCCAAGGCGAAGGGGTACAGGCGGTCGAAGAAATCCACCAGCGTGGCGACTTTCATGGGCGGCAGCATAGCACCGGCCCGCGCGCTATTAATGGCTGGACGCCCGGCGACCCACGCGGATGATGTCGCCCCTGGAGGCTGGTATGCGGCGCTTGGCCATCATGTGTCTGGTGTTGCTGGCGGGTTGCGCCAGCCGCGTGGATGACAGTGTGATCACGGTGTACGCCGCGGCCAGTATGACGGATGTGGTGTCTGAGGTAGCCGCGGGCTTTGCAGCAGCGCCGGTCAAAACCAGCTTCGGGTCCAGCGGCGAGCTTGCCAGGCAGATCGACGACGGCGCGCCTGCGGACGTGTTTATCTCAGCCAGCCGGAACTGGGCGGACTACCTACAGGAAAAGGGCAGGCTGGAAGGCGGCTACCGAGTATTCGCGCGCAACACACTGGTGTGTGTTGTTCCGAAGGGCAGCGACCTCCTGGAAGGTTCCATCAACGACCCGGGCGCGCTGCTGCCTGTCGCGCGCGAGGCCGACGCGCGCATCGCCATTGCCGACGAAGGCGTGCCAGCCGGCGAGTACGCGCGGGCTTCGCTGGAATTGCTGGGGTTGCTAAAGCAGTACCAGAGCATGCTCGTGGGCCAGAAGGACGTGCGGGCAGCCTTGCGCGCGGCAGAAACCGGCAATGTGGCAGCAGCGTTCGTGTACGCGACCGACGCAATGACGAGCGACAAGGTGGAAGTGCTGTTCACCTTCGACGCCGCCACGCACCCACCGATTGAGTACTACGTTGCGGTAATCAAAGGCGGCAACGTCGAAAGCGCGAAGGCATTCGTCGATCACCTGCTGGGCGCAAGGGGCCAGGAGGTACTGAAGGCGCAAGGGTTTGCTCTTCCGTTTGCGGAATGAACTACGGATTAAACACAGAGGAACGGAGCAACAGAGAGCTGCCACATTCGTAGCTCTGTTTCTCCGTTTCTCCGTTCGCAAAAGCAGTTACAGTCTCAGCCCATGCTGTCCGACGCCGAAACCGAAGTCGTCCTGTTATCGCTGCAAGTGGCCGCATGGAGTGTGCTGGTGTCGCTGGTGCCCGGCGTCCTGCTGGGCTGGCTGCTTGCGCGCTGGAACAACCCCTTCCGCGCGCTGATCCAGGGTGTAGTCATGCTGCCGCTGGTGCTGCCGCCGGTGGTCACGGGCCTTTTGTTGCTGTGGCTTTTTGGTCGCAGCGGGCCGCTCGGCGAGGCCTGGCACTCCGTCACCGGTGGGCACATCGCGTACACCACCGCAGCCTGCGTGATCGCAGCCGCCGTGGTCGGGTTTCCGCTGATGGTTGAGGGCATCCGGCTTTCGATGATTGGCGTGGACAAGCGCCTCGAGGATGTCTCGCGCAGCCTGGGCCGCGGGCGCGTTGGCACGTTTCTGCGCGTGACGCTGCCGCTCAGCCTGCCGGGCGTGATTGCGGGCGCGGTGCTCAGCTTTGCGCGCGCGCTGGGCGAGTTCGGCGCGACGATCGTGATCGCCGGCAACGTCGAAGGAGAAACGCGCACAATCCCCGTTGCGGTCTATACGCTGCTGAACGCCCCCGGCGGCGAAGCGGGCGTGTGGCGGCTTGTGGGTGTCAGCGTGGCACTGTCGCTGGTGGCGTTGCTGATTGCATTCTGGCTTGGTGCCCGGCAACGGCGGAGGCTGGCATGATCCTCGAAGCCTCCATCCGCCACGCTTTTCGCGGGTTCAAGCTTGACGTCAAGGTCGAAAGCAATGGGCCCGTGCTGGGAGTTTTCGGCGCCAGCGGCAGCGGCAAGAGCACGTTCCTGCACGCCGTGGCTGGCCTGCTCAAGCCGCGCGAGGCGCACATATCCGTGCACACGCGCACGGTCTGCCGCCGCCCGGGCGGGACGTGGACGCCGCCGGAAAAGCGTAGGCTCGCGCTGGTAACGCAGGACCCGCTGCTGTTTCCGCACCTGAGTGTCGAGCGCAACCTTGGCTACGCGCCGGGCGCGACGGGTGAATTGCACAGCGACAGCGGGTGGAAAATCATCGAAGTGCTGCGCCTGAAACCGCTGCTTGAGCGAGGCGTCAGCACGCTCTCTGGCGGCGAGAAGCAACGAGTCGCGCTCGGCCGGGCGCTGCTGTCCAAGCCGGAGATGCTGCTACTGGACGAGCCAACCAGCAGCCTCGACGCTGAGCTGGCGCGCGACGTGCTTTCGCTGCTGTTGCAGGTCAAGCGGGATCTGGGCGTGCCCATGCTGTTCGTGACGCACAAGGCGGGCGAGCTGCTCGGCCTTGCTGACGATTGTGTGGTGCTTGAAAACGGCAAGGTGATCGCGCAGGGACCGCCGGTGCAGGTGCTGCAAAAGCCACGCGCCATAGGCGTCGCAAACCTGATAGGCGTGGACAACCTGCTGCGCCTGCGCGTGCTGCGCCACGACGAGGCGGGCGGTGTCACGCTGCTCGACCTCGGCGACGGCATGACGCTCGCGGCGCCGCTGTGCGACGTCGCGCCAAGCCGGTTTGTCAACGTCGGCTTGTACGCCGACGAAGTGATGCTGTGCCTCGAACGGCCTGCGGGCCTGAGCGCCCGCAACGCGCTGATCTGCACGGTGCAGCGCGTCGATGCCATGAACCACGAAGTGCTGGCGGAATTGAAGGTGGGCACGATTTCATTGCGCGCCCGGCTCACGCCCGCTGCCGCCAACGAGCTTGGGATAGCTGCGGGAAGCAAAGCCGTCGCGGTGATCAAGACCTCCGCGGTGCACATGCTTGGCGCGGAAAACTAGAGCCCCCGACGCAAGTCGGGGGCTCCAGCCAAACTACTTGTACGTCTCGGCGAACTCGACCAGCGAGCGCACGGGTGCTCCCGTCGCGCTCTTGCCGCTCCAGAGGCGCCAGCCTTCGCCGTCGTTCATGGCGGGGCCGGCGATGTCGAGGTGCGCCCACTTCTGGCCCTTGTCGATGAAGCGCTGCAGAAACAGGCCCGCGGTCACCGTGCCCGGGTTGCCGCCGATGTTCTGCATGTCAGCGATGCTGCTGTCGAGCTGCTTGTCGTAGAAGTCGGGCAGTGGCAGGCGCCACACTTCTTCGCCGACGTTCTTGAACGACTTCTCCATGTGCGATGCCACCTTGTCGTCGTTGCTCATCACGGCAACCACTTTGTTTCCGAGCGCCACCACCTGCGCGCCGGTCAGTGTCGCCATATCGACGATCACGCGCGGCTTGTACGTTCGCTGCGTGTAGGTCAGCGCGTCGCACAGGATCAGCCGGCCCTCGGCGTCGGTGTTGCCGATCTCGATAGTCTGGCCGCTCATGCTGGTCAGCACGCTGCCCGGGTGGTACGCGCTGCCGTTGATCAGGTTTTCGGTCGCCGGCACCACGCCTACGGCGTTCACCTTCAGCTTCAAGGCGCCGATCGCGCCCAGCGCCGCAATAGTCGCCGCACCGCCGCCCATGTCCATCTTCATGCCGAGCATACCCGCCGCGGGCTTGATGTCGTACCCGCCCGAGTCAAAGCACAGGCCCTTGCCGACGTATGCGATCGGCTTCTCGCCCGGCTTGCCGCCCTTCCATTCAAGGAGAATCAGGTGCGCCGGGATGTCGCTGCCGGCGTTCACGCCAAGAAAGGCGCCCATCTTGAGGCGCTCGATCTCAGCCTTCTTGAGGATCTTGCAGCGCAGGCCCGGCACCTTGCGCGCCATGTCCTGCGCGAACTTGGCCAGCGTCGCCGGGTTGATGCGGTTGCTGGGCTCATTGACCAGGTCGCGCGCGTGCGCCGTGTATTCCGCCGTCACTTCGCCGTACGCCACGCCCTTGCGCAGCGCGGCAGCGTTTCCGCCGCACAGTGTGATCTTGGCGGCGTGGTGCTTCTTCTTGTCTTTGCGGCTGAACAGCACGTCAAAGTGGTAGTCGCCAAGCAACGCGCCTTCGGCTGACCAGCGCCCGATGGCTTCGCCGGACACGCCCTTGAGCGCGCTGACCGCCTCCAGCGCCACTGCCACGTGCTTCAGCTTGTAGCTGTTGACGGCACTGCCGCGGAAGAATGCCGCGATCGCCTCGCCAAGCTGCTGCGCGCCGGCCTTTTCCTTCTTGCCAAGACCGATCAGAAACACACGCGTGGCGGCGACGGCGTCGCTCTTGTGCAGCATCAGCGTGCTGCCGGCTTTGCCCTCAAAGTCACCCTTGCTGAACAGGCGCGACAGCTTGGCGCCGTAGCTGTAGTCGTTCAGTCCTTTGCCGCCTTCAAAGACCGGCACGAGCAGCGCGTCTGCCTTGACGGCGGCGCTGTTGTTTGCGTACGCGAATTGCATTCATCTTCCTTGGTTGGAGACACGAGACAGAAGCGCGGACTATCTAACGTGAATTCGCGCCACGCAAGGCGGGGACGGGCAGTGACGGGCCTTGAACACAAGCTCGACCGTTCGTCGCCCCAAAACACAAACCGCCGGGGCGCACAGGCTCGTTGAGAATCGCCATAGTATAGAGAGCGCACGACTGACGGTTCAGTGGCAAAGGTCAGACCAGCGCCAGTCGGCCGCCTTCTGCCTTCAACACACTATGCCGCAACAACCGCCCCAGCACGCCTGGCGCGATCTTCCGCCAAAGCGAAACCGCCAGGTGGCTTTGCACCGGGCCGAAGGCGCCTTCTCTGCGCCTCCGCGTCTCGGCGGTGTGCAGTATGGACCGGCAATCAGGCGAACAGCGACCCTTCCGTGCGCCGTCCGCGGCTGTATCGCTTGTCTGCATTCGCTAAACTGCGCGCATGGACCCGATGCGGCTTCGGCCCGACACTTCCGGTTTGACGCCAGCCCGCAAGTTGTGGGCGTGGCGAAGCGTGCCCATGCTGGCGCCGATCTGGGTGTACAAGCGCTGTATCAGCCCCATGCTGCCGCACGTGTGCCGCCACATGCCATCGTGCAGCGAGTACTGCTTTCAAGCCATCCGTCAGCGCGGCGTGATACAGGGGTCAGTGATCGGCACTTGGCGGCTGCTGCGCTGCGCGCCGTGGGGAACGTCGGGCTATGATCCTGTGGAGGCCTTCCGCTGGCCCTGGGAGCCGAAGCTGGAGCAGCCTCAATCCGAGCCCGTTCAAGCCGAGCCGGAGAAAGCGCCGATGCCGTCTTCGCGCATCACCTGAACGCTCGACACGTTCACCGGCGAGCCCGGCTTGTTCCAGCGCTCGCGCGCCTGCGCCAGCCACCAGTCGGCGATGTCCTCAACACCTTTGTCGCCGTGATCGCCGAAATGCGGCGCGGTGTGGTGCATCCATTCCTGCACGTCGTGGGCATCCACCGTGCCAGCCAGACGCAGGACAATCTCCCAGGTATGGTAGTGCGGGTTGCTGTGCACCGGGTGTTCAAGCCGCGAAACATGGTGCGAAGCCTTATAGGTAAGCTTAACCAGAAGCCCGTCCGCCATGAGACCCTCCCACAGAGGCACTATAACGCTTTCGCGGAGGTTTCGCTGCGGGTTATCCCCGAACACGCAAAGAGAAGTGGCATTGGGGTAACTGCGTCCGCCGGGCCCCGAAAATGGATACAACTAGTCCACTTGCCGCCCGGGCTCCCGTGTGAGGTCGATCGAAACTTCCTTTCGATCCCCGACCTGAACCTCGACCAAGCGCCACCACCCGCGACCGCCCCCGGGGTGGGCATTCACAAACACCTGGATCTGACCCGCGGCTCGAACTCGCTCGATGACAAGTGTTCCATCAGGCGTTAGAACACGCACGGGGCTGCCAAAGAGGCTGCGACCACGAACGTACAGCCATACGCGAAACTCGGTTCCCGATCTTCCATCCGGTAGTACGGTTCGCACCTCGATGACGCCGGTAGCGGGACGAAGGTTTACCGTTCCATGCTCAGTCTGTTCGCCGGGCTTGAGTTCCACTTCAACCGTTTCGGACTCAAAGCCTTGCGCCTCTACGTGGTACGTGCGGCGGCCGGGCCAGGTCCACTGAAACTTAACTCGACCGTCACCGTCCGCCATCAATCGCGTCATCTCATTCTTGAAGTAACCCAGATTTTCAGTTGTGGGGTGAGTTGGTTCGAAGCCCGGACCGTAGCCGAAGTTGATGCCAAGTGAACCCCAGTCCGCATGACCAACCTCGCGTGCGGAAACAACCGCGCCCGCCAGCGGATTTCCCAGATGATCGCAGATTCGCAAGCTCAAACTCGCCGCCGGAACGGGCTCGACCTTCACTCGCCGCCACTCGCCCGGCTCCAACCGCAGCGGCCCGTACGTCCAGACCACACCCGCTCCGATCGCCATCCAACTGGACGTGGTTCCGCTGGCCATCGGGTTTGAGCGAGTCTCGCCTGGTCCGGTCAGAACAAATTTCTGCCCGACAAAGCCTCCCCTTTCGGAAACCAGGCCCACTACGAGCCGCTGGTCCGCCGCAAAGTGGAGATGATCCAGAATTACTCCGCCGCCCGCCCGGCGCTGCGGATCTTCCGGCACAACGATTTTGATATAGGCGCTTTCAACCTCTTCCTGTGTTGACTCGACCAGAGTGTTTGCCCGATAGCCACCTCGCGGGCTATGAACTTCAAATCGCAACGCGGCGCCGTCTGTCACCGGGATAGTCAAGCCGGGTGCGTACGCCACCCTTTGAGAAAGGCTTACCTTGCCGCTCAGGCTGCCGTCGTTGTAATGCGAGATGAAAAGCTCACCGTCGAACGGCGCGCCATCGGCGTACTCCACGTGAATCGAGCAAACGCCGGCGGAAGGCGATTGAGCGAGTTTAACCGTGACTGTCTGCTCCGGCTTCGTGGTCAGAATGACCGACGCCAAGTTCGGCTCATCCCGCATTCGCGCTCGGCTGTCAGCTTCTACCCCAATGCAACGCCAGCGCGAATCGGCGATTCGAATCCACAACGTGCCGAACACCGCCCCGGTGCCCTGCCACACTCCGGAATGGTCGGCTTGAACGGTCTGAAAGAGGGTGGGCTCTGGGACCTTCCCGCCCCGCTGTACACTGTGCGCAAACTCGACAAACGGTATCCCGGCGCCGTAGGAATCGACCAGTCTCACCGTCAGGTTCACCTCATTGTCGGAATGCCGACGGCCGGATGTGTCCTCGACGTCACCGGCTGCCGCATCGTCCAGTTGCACGCCGTTTGCATTCGAAGCGGCCCCCTCGGCAGCCGAGACCGGATCAACCGTCCGAGCTTCCGTGCGGCCCGAATGATCCTGCAAGGAACCCTGCGCGTACTGTTCCTGGGGGCTGGTCTCGCTGCCGCTATGCATCAACCGAATGGCGATGATTGCGATAATTACTAGTAATAGCAGCAATACCACCGTGTGCCGAAGCCCCTGCTTTCCGCCTGCTGGGGTAGCCATGATCTTCAGTCCTTGCATGCAAGAGACGAGTTGGGCTTGCAATCAGCCTAGAAAAATTCTTCTTCATCCAAGACGGTATCCGTTCCCGAATCGATGAGCCTGATAATGCCCGCATTCAATGGCGCACCTGGATCACGCGCGCCCTGAACCCGACCGCGCACCCTGATCTTCATCCCGTCACTTCGCGTGATGCTGCCAATAGCAGTCATGTCAACGGCGTACCGGAACTTCACTTCATCTGGGTTAGGGTCAAAGTCCTCCGTATCCTTTTCAACATGCAGAAACACCTCGAACGGACTCCCGAATTGTGTTTCCTGCACAATCATCCGCTCGTCCTGTTCAAAGTCGTTCAGGTCGCTCCAGTTTCCGGTATCGTCGTGCGTCTCGGCTTCCAACCGCAGGAACATGCTGTATCCAGTGTCGTTATCTGGGCCCCAGTAGGCGTCCGTAGTCACTATGCCGCGAAGGCGCCAGGCCGTCTTCACCTCCCAGTAGGTATCCTGCGGGTTCTGGGTCGTGGCTTCGACCACATTCCCATCGCGAGCCCACGCGTAATCCGCTACTTCGACGCCTGCGGTTTGAGTTTCAAGTTCGCCCCAGTAGCTCCCGTTGGGGTTGGTTTGGTCGAAAAATGGACCGTCTGCACCCGCAATCCACGCGTCGGTCTTCGATGGTCCGTCGAAGTGGTCAGAGAATATGCCGTTCGATCCCCCGTTGGGTCCCGGTCCGTGGCCCGCCGTACTCTGTTCAGTGATTGTCGCCAAGGCAGCCACTGCAATCCCCGAAACGAGGGCTACTACAACCGCTGCCAACGCCATACGCAACTTGAGGTTCATGTTTTTTCTCCTGTTTCGAACGTTGCAGGAACGATACGGCGGCGGTGGCGGCGGCGGCGCAAGAAAAATGCCAGATCATTTTTACGTAGTGCGATCAGTGCAATTCAGTTAACTCCGTTATTCCTCAGGCAGGCGCATGGCGGAATTTACCTGCCTGGTCCTGCGCGCAACGTGACAATGCCTCCCGAATCGCAGGCATGTCGATCACCGCAGCGAGATCTCAGTCGTCAGCCCGATGCGCCGTCTAAAGCGACAAGGACCTCGTCGTCCTTGTCCATCGACAAACACGGCCGGGCATTGGGGCTTTTGGGCTACTTCTTTTCGGTCAGGGCTGGTGGGATGAAGACTCGGTCGCCTTCTTTTATGCCGTTCTTTTCGAACCAGTTTTCTTCCATTTCGATCGCGTAGCGGGCCATTGCGCCGGCCTGGTAGCGCTCGAGCGCTCCGTCGGGTGTGCCGGGAGACGGCTTGGTCATTACGTTGTGGATCTTGGCGATCACACCCCGGCCATCAACGAAGGCGATGCTCAGGTTCATGCGGCAGTTCTTCATCCAGAAGGAGAGGTTTGATTCCTCCTCGTTGTAAATGAACAGCATGCCGTGGTCTTTGCGCAGGCTTTCACGGAACATCAATCCGCGCTGCTGCTCGGCGGGCGTAACCGCGAGCTCAACGCGCGCGCGGGCCTTGAAGTTGTCCTTTTCGCCGGGCCAGCGATCGGTGACCACGTCGGCGGATTGGCGCACGCTGTAAAAAACAACAGCAGGCAGCGCCGGCTTCAGGTCCTGCAGCAGATACGGCAGCTTGAACGCGGCATCCGACGCAAAGTCGCGCGGCAGCACCAGCGCGAAGCGTGACTGCGCCTTGAAGTCAACGCGGCCGCCGGATGTCTTCTGCTTATGCGCGATGCTGCCGTCCGCGCCGACGAACCACAGGTTTGCGCCTTCGGGCGCGTCGATTGCAACGTGCGAAGGATCATCCCACGCCAGCACGAAGGCCTTGCCGGATTCCAGCCCCGGCGCCTTGGCCAGTGCGGCTTCGCGCGCGTCCTGCGTGTTTGCAAGCTCGGCCTTCATGGTTTCATCGCCGAACTTGAGCTCGATCTTGCGGTAGTCGGGCGCGTCATGGTTTGTGGTGGCCACACCGATTACGGTAACCGGCGAGCGCCGGTCAATCTTGTGCTTGCTGAAAAAATCGGCGCCCTTCCAGATTGCAAGAAACGCCGGCTTGCCGGAGCTGTAATAGACCGGCTCATCCAGGTCGCTGCCGCCGGCGGCTTCAATGCCTTCGTAGATGCTGGTCAGCACGCGGGTATTTGAGCTGGTGGTTTCGATCCAAGCCGCGCAAACCTTGCCCTTCACGCCCTTAAGCCAGAAGGAGTGGTACTGGTTGCTGATCGGCACGATGACGCCTTCGCCATCCTTGAAGTCGTCGCGGTCTTTCATCAGTTGCGCCACGTCTTCAGCCTTGGAAAGCACCTTGAGGCTTACGAACGGCGACTCTTTCGGCTTGTCCTCGGGGCCTTCGTTGCGCAGGAAATAGACGCGGGCGAACTCGCGCTCAGCCGTTTCGCTTTGCTTCACGAGGTCGGGCGAGGTCTTGAGGCTGCTGCCGCTGGTGATGTTGAGCGACTTTGCCGTGCCCTCCGGCAGTTGCAGGACCACGCGGGCGCGCTTGCCGCCGTAGATGCGCGGAAAGCTTGAGCGCTGAAAAGCAGGCACGGACTGCACGAGCACGACCTTGCCGGCGGCGTCAGCGAACACCAGCTCAATCGGCTTGGGCACGCTGGTAAACTTGATCTCGATGGGGTCATCCAGCTCGGGGTATAGCATGGCGATCACGCGGTCATCGGTGACGGTCAGCCCGTTGATGGCGCGCTTGCGGTGTTGCTCAGTGCTTGCGATGTAGGCCTTGAATTCGCGGTCGTTGACGGTGAGCGTGACGTCCTGCTCCATGTAGGGCCAGGTTACGGGCTCAATGGCCTCGGTGTCGGCGCCGCAGGACGCTAGGGCAAGCAGTGTCGTGGCGCACAAGACGAGCAAGCTAAGGCTTCGCAGCATCAATGGAATCTCCAATATCGTACCGCCCCGGTGAACCGGGGCGGGCGGGGCAGGATAGGCTTGGATCAGGTATTGAGCAAGGTGCGGGCGGAGAGGACGGTGCTGGGTCTTGGGTCTTGGGTCTTGGGTCTTGGGTCTTGGGTCTTGGGTGTTGGATGCTGAGTCTTGGGTCCGTTTTGGTGTTGGGTCAGTTGGGCTTGGTGGTTTTCTTTGGCTTGCCTCTTAGGTAGCGGGCCAATCCGGTTACGGCTCCGGCGCTTCTGTCGGCGATGTCGCGAATCTTTGCCGCCGTTGCAGCATCCACAAGCCCTACGTCCTCCGCGGCGTAGAGGATTGACCTTGACTTCAGCAGCCGATGCCTTTGCGATGTCGAGGTATCTTGCAAACTCCTTGTCGCTGTTTCGCCCGAACCCTTCTGCAATGTTGGACCCGACGGACAATGCAGCTCGCGTCAACTGGTCGCGCATCCCAAAGTCACGATTGATTGCACTGGCATTGCAAGCCTTGTAGCACTCACGCACCAGCTCACGGGCCAACTTCCAGGCGTCGATCTCCTCAAACCGAGTAAACGCCGCCATCCAAAGACCCCGCAGTTGACCCAAGACCCCAGACCCAAGACCCAACACCCAAGACCCAACACCCAAGACCCAACACCCAACACCCAAGACCCAACACCCGAAAGTCCTACTTCGCCACGACGTTGATAATGCGGCCGGGAACGACGATCAGCTTCTGGATCGCTTTGCCTTCGACGAACCGCTTCACGTTCTCGTTATCGAGCGCCAGCTTTTCCATGGTGGCTTTGTCGGCTTCGCGCGGCAGGGTGATGGTGCCGCGCACCTTGCCGTTGACCTGCACGGGCATTTCGACTTCGTCCAGCTTCATGGCTTCGGCGTCGGCGACCGGCCAGGGGCGCTCAAACACGCTGTGCTGGTGGCCCAGCGCGGCATGCAGCTCCTCGGATGTGTGCGGGGCGAACGGCGACATGCAGATCACCAGCAGCTCTATCGCCTCTGCCAGTGCGTGGCGCGCGGCCAGCGTGGGGTCGTCGGCGCCCTGGACCGCACCCGCCAGCTTTTCGCCGGCAATGAACGCGCGGATGTCGTTGACCAGCTCCATCCCCTTGGCAATTGCCGAATTCAGGGCGTATCGGCCCTGAAACTCGCGCGTCACCTTGTCAACAAACTGGTGGGCCTTGGCGCGCAGGGCCTTGGCGGCCGGGTTGAACGCGGCATCGCCACGCGGTGGCAGGTCTTCCACCAGCACGGCATTTTCCAGCACCGTGTCGTGCCAGCGTCGCAGAAAGTTGTATGGGCCCTTGATGCCGTTGGGGTCCCAGACGCTGTCGGCGTCGCCGGGGCCCAGAAACAGGATGGTCAGGCGCACGGCGTCAGCGCCGTAGCGCTGCATCAGCTCGGTCGGGTCGGCGCCGTTCTTCTTGGACTTTGACATCCTCTCGATGCTCCGGGTGATCTCATCTTCTTTGGTCTTGCCCGCCTTCTTCAGGTCGGTGAGTTCATCGGGCGTGACGTAGCGGTTCATGTGCTCGTTCACTACGCGGATGCTCTCGCCCTGGACCAAGCCATGGGCGTACAGGCGCGCAAACGGCTCCGGGAAATCGACCAAGCCGATCTCATGCAGAAACCGCGTAAAAAACCGGGCATAGATCAGGTGCAGAATCGCGTGCTCGCGCCCGCCGATGTACAGGTCAACCGGCGCCCAGTGGTGGCAGCGTGCGCGATCAAAGACCTGCTCGGCGTTTGTCGGATCCGTGTAGCGCAGGAAGTACCACGACGAATCGACAAACGTGTCCATCGTGTCGGTGTCGCGCCGGGCGTCGGCGCGGCTGCACTTGGGACACTTGGTCTTCTGAAACGTCGGGTGCAGCGTCAAAGGCGACTGGCCGGTCGGCAGAAAATCGACGTCGTCAGGCAGCACCACCGGCAGCTCATCCTCCGGCACGGGCACGATGCCGCAATCGGGGCAGTGCACGACGGGGATCGGGCAGCCCCAGTAGCGCTGGCGCGAGATGCCCCAGTCGCGCAGCTTGTAATTGACTTTCGCGCCGCCCTTGCCCGCGGCTTTCAGGTCAACGCCAATCTGCCGGATGGCATCGGCGGTGGTCATGCCGGTGTACTTGCCGCTGTTGACCAGGATGCCCGGCTCGGTGAAGGCGGCTTCGTGGATGTCGATCTGATCCGCCTCGTCACCGCCTTCGGCGTTCGCCGGCCTGTCAGCCGGGGCTTCTGTGACCACCTGTTTGATGGGCAGGTTGTACTCATTGGCGAACTCGTGGTCGCGCTCGTCGTGGCCGGGCACAGCCATTACCGCGCCGGTGCCGTACATCAGCACGTAGTTGGCCACGTAGATCGGAACTTCTTCGCCGCTCAGCGGGTTGACGGCTTTGAAGCCGGTGTCGATGCCCTCCTTTTCTTCGCCGCCGGCGCGATCCTGCTCGCTGGTCATCAGCACTTCTTCGACGAACTCTTTCAGCCGTTTCTGTATTTTGGGCTCGGCTTCGGCGATGATCTGCTTGACCATCGGATGCTCGGGCGCCATGGCCACAAACGTGACGCCAAAGGTGGTGTCGGCGCGGGTGGTGAAGACGGTCAGCTTGTGCTCGCCGTCTTTCAGCCTTGCCGCGAAGTCGATCTCGACGCCTTCGCTGCGGCCGATCCAGAAGCGTTGCTGCGTTGCCACGCGCTCGGGCCACTTGTCGCCCAGGTTGTCGAGGCCATCCAGCAGCCTGTCCGCGTAGTCGGTGATGCGCAGGAACCACGCGTCAATCTCGCGCGGCACCACGCGGGATTCACAACGAAAACACGCCTGGTACTCCTCGCCGTCCTTGACGATGGTTTCAACCTGCTCGTTGGCCAGCACGGTGTTGCAGTGCGTGCACCAGTTGACGCGCGCCTTGCGGCGGTAGGCGACGCCCTTGTTGAGCATCTGCAGGAAGATCCACTGCGTCCACTTGTAGTAATCCGGCTTGCAGGTGAAGAGTTCGCGGTCCCAGTCAAAGCTGTACCCGAATGCGTGCATCTGCCGGCGCATCTCGTTGATGTTGTCATAAGTGAACTTGGCCGGGTGAATCTTCTTTTCGATGGCCGCGTTTTCGGCGGGCAGGCCAAAGGCGTCCCAGCCGATCGGGTTGAGCACGTTGTAGCCGTTCATCCGCAGGTAGCGCGCCATCGCGTCGGTCAGCGTGTAGGGCAGCGCGTGGCCGAAGTGCAGCTTGCCGCTGGGGTAGGGAAACATCGACAGGATGTAGAAGTCGCGGTCAGTCTTGGGCGTGCGCTCAGCGGATGGTGCCCGCTTGTTGTCAGCCCAGGCCTTCTGCCATTTGGCTTCGTAGTCGGGAAATCTTCGTTCTTCGGTCATCCGTCTGCTCCGGCCTTGCCTGGTCTGCCCGTAGATTGCGCGCCAGCATGCCTATGCGCGCCAAAAATCAAAGCGCCCCGCCGTTTCGGGCGGGGCGGGTTCCTTTGCAAGTCTCAGGTCGTGGCGGCCTGCTTCTTGATGTTGGGAACTGCCTCCACCCGTCGCACATCGAGTCGGGCGCCGTTGAACTTGAGCAACAGCCCGACATCGAGGTCAAGCCCCTTCAACATCGTGCGCAGCCTGCCGTAATCGTCGGGCGTCACGTCTTCGGTATCGACGACGATGCACAGGATTGCGTCGTTGACACAGAAGTCCACGCCCAGCTCGCCCAGTGGCTGGTCTTTGTAGTGAACCTTGACCGGCTTGTCACATTCGGCGGACAAGCCGAGTTCACGAAGTTCAAGCTCAAGGGCGTCGCGATAGAACTTGTGGGGCAAACCGGGACCCAACTCCGCGTGGACAGTCTTGGCGGCGTTGATGACCTGCTGCGTCAGATCTTTGTGCAACACGGGCGTTCCCAGCATTAAGCCCACGCAAATGTAGCGCCGATCAAGACTTCGCGCCAGACACAACGTCCGCAGGTTGCGGTGAAAGCGAAAACCAAGGCCGCGGGGGCGCACAGCGGGCCAGATCAACGCATTTCTACTGCATAGCCCGGATTCGCGCCCAATTTTCTTGACGCGAGCTGTGACAGCATGCATACGGGGCAAGAATCCTGGAGGAATCATGTCTGACAACGTCGCCCGAATGTGCTTAGTGACGCTGATGATTGCCGCCATCACCTCAACCGCTTGTTCGGGATTCTCCGAACGGTACTACGTTCGATCCCACGAAGGGACACACGTCAAGCCGATTTACTACCGGGTGACGATACGCGGAAGCGCGATTTTCAGCACGTCGCGTTACAGTTCAGGGTTCTTCGATCGCGCGGCGGTGGAACAACTGTTCGGTGAACGCCAGTTGGAACTCGCGCGGCAGCGCGGCGACCTGATGATTGACCTCGCCGCTGCGGAGCGCGACCGCGTAGCTTCAGCCAACGTATTGGTGGCACGGACGAAGAAGTTGTTCGAAACTATTGCCACGCGGGCCGAGGCTGCGGCGAGCAGCGAGAGTCCACAGGTAATGGACCAGCTGAACGCCATGCTCGATGCAGCCAAGACAAATTGGCAAGCCGCGGAATCAGCCCGCGAGCAACTGATCATGGCTGTGCTGGAACGACGAAGCAGCATCTTTGACAGCGCCGGGCGACCCGTGGACACCGAGAACCAGAAGTTCGTCATCTTTATGACCGCGAACAACCAGGCGCTTGCCGACGCCATCTCGTCGATTGTGGAGGAGCAGGCGAACACAGAGAACCTTGTTGCACTGCTGACTTCGGATCAACGAAGGCGCCTTGAGTCGGCGAAGCTGGAATCCGAAAGGGATCAACGGCGCGCGCGGGAGGTGATCGACGTGCTGGAGAACGCCGGCGACCAGGCAACGGCGCTTGACCTGTTACGTGAGGCTTCCAAGCCGTTTGGCGGTTGGAACTTTTCAACTGTTGACGAGGCAAGGCGGTGGCTGGACGCCAATCGCAACAGATTCCTGAAGGAATGACGGGGGACTACCTGTGTTTCGAGGCGGATTGGTAGTGGCGTTGCTGTGCCTGTCGTGCGGGTGCGCCCAACTGCGCGTCACGGTGGATATCTTCGATGGCGAGCTTCCCGCGCAGCAGCCGACAGCGGCGGCTATAGACAAAGAGCTGCTGGGGCTGGAGCGATTGCTGCGCTCTCAGGCAGCGGCCGATAGACAGTCCTTCGACGCACTCAGCGATGCCGCCAAGAGCCTCTTTGATGCCGTGAATGACTTGGTGGTCGATTTGAACACTGGCCAACCTGACTTTAGCGCAAATGCGCTGCACAACCAGACAGCAAGCCTCATTTCCAGCAACCAGCGGGAGGTCCAAAATCTTGAGACAGCACGCGCCAACACCACGGCGAAAATTCTCGATTTGGTCGGGCGGGCAAGGGCGGCCGACACCCTGGCGGCAAAACAGGCCATACTGATTGAAATCAATGCACTGGTCGTTCAGCGTGAGACCGCATTGGCCGAATACATTGCAGGCTACAGCGCGGGACTTGCCAAACTGGAAAGCATCTACACCGTGGCTGTCAACGGCAGCGAGGAGAGTGTTCTGCGGCTGGTGCAATCGCTGAACGACGCCGAGCGAATCGCTGCCATGTTGGGAAAGGACAATGACGAAACAACCACAGCCTTGGCCAACGCGTTGGAAGCGAGCAATTCAATAACCACGTCCCAGTCGCGTCTGCTCGCACGCTCCGTCGAAGCTGCGGAAGCCACCGCCGCCGCGCGTGTGCCGCTGGGCGACCCCAACATGCCCACGATTGTCAACGCATGCCCCAGCGAGTGGGCGCGTGGCGCAAACTACGTGGATACGTTTGGCGGCTTCGGAAACAGCGAGTTCGTTCTGACACGCGAGGACATGGGCACCTTCCAGCTCAAGAGCCACGCCTTCGACCCTTCGCACTTTCTGCGCATCGCGCCCAGCGTGGCCAAGGCCGGGTTGCACGTCGCGGCCAAGGTGTACGGGTTTGGCGGCGCGTCCACCAGCCAGCCTGAGGACGGCAATGCCGGTGATGCCGCGACAAGCCTTCAAGCGCAGGAATTGTTTCTGCAGCGTCAGCATGAACGGCGCCTGGCGGCTGTCCATGCGACCTTGCGGGATCTGTTGCAAGTCGCGGCAACGGGAACCGCGGACACCGCGGCTACAACCACGCCCGATCAGCGCGGCCAATGGGCCGGCAATATCCGGCAGCACCTGGATCAAGACGACGAGGATTAACTATGGCTGTCCCATGCAGCAGCATCGTTGACGGCAAGTATTACGAGGTCCACTACGACGACGATCCGAAGACGCACCACGTCGCAAAGGTCCTGACGTCGAATTGCAAGGGCCTGAGATTCGTGATAGCGGACGTTTTCAAGCCGGTTGCAAGTGGCGGCAACGTCAAGTTGAAACTCAGCGCCAAAAAGGCGCTGCTTGAACCCAAGGCTGTGATCTGCCTTTGGAACGGTCCGACCGGCAAGGCATGAGTCGCGGTCACGCCGCCTGCGCCCGGTCGGACTCTCTATCACTGGCGCGGCGGCGGGGGGTGTATTGTACCCTCTCGATCCTGGCGCCCAGGCTGGTCAGTTTGTCTTCGAGGCGCTCGTAGCCGCGGTCGATGTGGCTGATTTTCATCACCTCGGTTTCGCCTTCGGCGGCGAGGCCCATCAGGATCAAGCCCGCGCCGGCGCGCAGGTCGGTGGCGGCTACCGGCGCGCCGTAGATCTTCGGCACGCCCGTCACGATGCACGTGTTGAACTGTTTGCGAATGTCCGCGCCAAGCCGCCGGTACTCCGGCACGTGCATGAAGCGCTCGGGGTAAATCTTCTCTTCTACCAGCGAGAATCCCTCGCTCAGGCACAGCAGCGCCATCAGCGGGCTTTGCAGGTCTGTCGGAAACCCCGGGTACGGCAGCGTGGCAATGTCGGCTGCGCGCGGACGATGGTTGCACGCCACGCGCACGGTCGTGGCATCGAGGCGCTGATAGCCTATGCCCATATCAATGAACTTGTCAAACAGCGCCGCCATGTCGTCGGGGTTGCAGCGTTCAAGCGTTACGTCGCCGCGCGAGATCGCGCCCGCGATCAGCAGCGTTCCGGCTTCGATGCGATCGGGAATGACGTCCACCGTGGTCGGGCTGAGCTGGTCAACGCCCTGGATCACAAGGCGCGAAGTGCCGACGCCGCGGATGCGCGCCCCCATGCCCTGCAGCATCTCGGCCAGGTTGGTCACCTCCGGCTCGCACGCCGCCTGGTCTATCACAGTCACGCCGCTGCCCAGCACAGCCGCGCACAGCACGTTGCAGGTGCCAGTGACGCTGGGGCCCATCGGCCCGCCCAGAAACACGCGGCCACCCGTGGGGCGACCCTTTGCAATCACGTTGCCGCGATGAAAGCTGACTTCGCTGCCGATGGCCTGGATGCCCTTGATGTGAAGGTCAACCGGTCGCTCGCCAAGTGTGCATCCGCCCGGCTGCGACACGCGCGCTTCGCCCCGGCGGGCGAGCAGCGGCCCAAGCACGCAGAAGCTGGCGCGCATTTCACTTACAAGCTCGTAGGGCGCGGTGATGTTGGATTCATCCACCACGTTGATGATCACAAACCCGGGCTCCGGAAACAGGCTGACCTGGCAGCCCAGCGTTTCAAGAATGTCCGCCATCAGGCGCACGTCGGAAAGGTCGGGCACATTGCGCAACACCGTCGTGCCCCTGGCCAGCAATGCAGCCGCCATCATCGGCAACGCGGCGTTCTTGCTGCCGGATACGCGCACCGCGCCTTGTAGTCGAGTTCCACCTGAGACAACAAACTTCTGGGGCATCGGCGTCCTGTCCTTTGCAACGTCCACAACGCCGGGCAACCCGGCTGCCCTGCTATCGGCAGATCAGTGGTTTCAACCACAGGGAAACAGGATTGGCAGGTCTTGGGTCTTGGGTCTTGGGTCTTGGGTCTTGGGTCTTGGGTCAAGTGACAACGGGTGCATCTGCTCCCAGGTGCACTACCGCCTTCACCTGGTTGCGGTCTATGCGGGCACCTTGGAGCGCGAGGTCGAGTGTCAGTCGCACACTTCGCAAGGTTGACTCGCGTGTGTTGCGGGCTTCGAAATCGAGCGTCCAGACGCCGGGCAGGTGCGGCTTCCAGTGATGCTCGGCGAACTTGTGCCGGAACATGTCGCGGGAGATCGCGTCCACCGACTCGTCGAATTGCACCACCAGCATGGCCGTCATTTCCATGGTTTTACTTTCTTGCAACCAGCACTCTTTGCAGGCCCGAAAGATCATCCACCGTGCGAACTTCGTGCAAACCAGCCTGCAAAGCCAGCTCGCGCATGCGCTCGCCCTGGTTGAACGCATGCTCAAACACGCACATGCCGCCCGGCGCAAGACGTTGCGCCGCGTAGCGCAGGAAGCGCGCCGGCGTGTCAAGGCCTTGCGCGCCGCCGAACAGCGCCTCCGGCGGCTCGTAGCGGCCGACTTCGGGCTGCAGATTGGCGGCGTCGTCTGGATCAATGTAGGGCGGGTTACTGACAATGAGCGTGAACGGGCCTGCTGCTGCCTCCAACGCGTCCATGCGCGCCATGAATACCCGGCTGGCACCAAGGCTGAGGGCGTTTTCCCGCGCGACCTGCAGTGCGGCCTTGCTGCGGTCTGTGGCCAGCACACGCAGGCCCGGCACTTCCAGCGCCAGCGTGACCGCCAGCGCGCCGCTGCCGCAGCCGATGTCGGCGGCCCAGCCGGATGCGCGGGGCGGTTCACGCTTCACGACATCGATAATGGTCTCGGTTTCCGGCCGGGGAATCAGCACGCCGGGGCGCACATGAAAGCTGCGGCCATAGAACTCGCGTTCACCAAGGATGTAGTCCACGGGCTCGCGGGCCAGGCGCCTGCGCGCAAACTCTGCGAAGTGTTCGTGCTCAACCGGCGTAAGCCCCCGGTCGCCAAGGGCAATCAGCTCGCCGCGCGAGACGCCCAGCACCCGCGCAAGCAGCAGCTCTGCATTCAAACGCGCGCTCTCAACGCCGGCTTGCTGGAAGCGTATTGCGTATTGCTGCAAGATGTCGCGGACACTTGCCATTGGCGCATGAAACCACGGGTAAACGCGATTGAACACGGATGAACTGCGGCCTCGCGCAGCTTCTACACCACGCGTTTGCGCCATGCGCCGGATCTCCAGCGCAGCAGCAGAAAGCTGCCCAGCAGCGTGATGTGCGCAAACGCGGCAATCCAGCCGCCCTTGGCGCCAAGGCCGTACTGCGGCAGAAAATCCACCCAGCCCTCACCCGGCGCGAAGATCAGCATGTGCGACAGCGGCACGAACACACACCAGGCCAGCACCAGCAAAGCCATGGTCGGCACCACCACGTCGCCGGCGCCACGCAGGCACCCCAGACACCCGAGGTTCAGCGCGTCGAACAACTGATAGCCGGCGGCAATGAACAGCAGGGTGCCCGCAAGCTCAACCACAGCACGGGCATCCGGGTCGCCTGACTCCACAAATATCGAGCTCAGCGGCTCGCCGGCTGTCGCAAACAGCACCGCCCAGAACGCCATATAGATGAAAGCCAACTTGACACACGCACTGCCCACGCGCGCCGCCCAGTCCTTGTCGCCTGCGCCGATGGATTGCCCCACCAGCGACGCAGCCGCGAAGTTCAAACCCGCGACCGGCAAAAACCCGAGCGAGGTCAGGATCATGGCGATCTGCGTGGCGGCACCCGGCACGGCGCCAAGCTTGCCGACCATCAACTGGAACAGCGCAAACGCGCCGACGTCGAACATGGTGTGCACGCCCAGCGGGATGCCCAGCGCAAAGATCGAGCCAAGCATCGGCCAGTTGATGCGCCAGGTGCGCGTGGTGGCAAACTTTTCGCGAAACGGGCGCGACAGAAACACAGCCGCATAAAACACAAGGGCAACGCCAGTCGCCAGCGCGGTCGCCAGGCCCGCACCGTACATGCCCCACCCCAGCTCAAGGATCAGCAGCCAGTTCAGCGCAACGTTGACCAGCGCCGACAGCACCGCACCCCAAAGCGATATGCGGGTGCGGCCAATCCCGTTAAAGAAGTTGCCCAGCGCCCACATGGCGACAACCGCGCCGGCGCCCGCCATGCGCGGCAACCAGTAATCTGAAGCAGCCACAACGACTTCGCCGGGCAGCGCGAAAAACGAGAAGATCGACGGGCCTGAAAGCGCAACGCCCAAACCCAACGGCACGGTAAGCAGTGCCGCGTACAGCCCGTGCCACGCGGCTTGCCCTGCGCGCGCATTGCGGCCGGCCCCATAGCGTTGCGCCACCACGGTCTGCACAGCCATGGCGCACCCGCCGAACAACAGCAGCAACGTGAAGCTCGAAAAGTTGACCGCGTTCATGCCGGCGACAGCGTTGGCACCCAGGCGGCCGACGAACCAGGTGTCGGTGACGTTCATGACCGCCTGCACGCCAAACTGCACGAACAGCGGCCAGGCGATCGCCAGCACAGCGCGATAGTCCACGCGGCGCGAACCATCGGGCGCGTAAAGCACGGCGGGCAGGCGTTTATCGGCAACCGGGGCATTCATGGCGGCACTGTAACGAAGTTGGGTGTCAGGGAATGCCCGGTGAATTGAACCACAGGGAAACAGAGGCACGGAGAACTGCCAAAGCAGTCAGGATTTTCAGGATGAACAGCAAGCAGAAGAAGAAGGGCGTTCGCCTCAGTGCTTCTGAATCCTTTGCATCCTGAAAATCCTGACCGTAGTTTTCCGTGCTTCTGTGTTGATCCCGCCCTACTTGTAGTTGCCGAATGAAATCGGCAGCGGCAGTTCCATCTCGCGCACCGCCTGCTGTACGGCTTGCAACTCGTCGCGCGACTTGCCGGTTACGCGAATCACGTCGCCCTGAATGCTGGCTTGAACCTTGAACTTCTTTTCCTTCACCATCTTGGTGATCAGCTTGGCTTTGTCGGACGGGATGCCGTCGATGATGGTGTAATGCTGGCGTATCGCGCCACCGGAGGCAGGCTCCTCGGTTTTCAGCTCAAGCGCCTTCACGTTGATGCCGCGCTTGCTTAGCTTGGTCTTGAAGATGTCCAGCATGGCGTCCAGCACGCCGCGGTCGCTGGCTGTCGCGGTGACTTTCTTTTCGCCCTTGTTCCACTCAATCTGGGCGGTCTTGCCGCGAAAATCCCAGCGCTGGCCGATCTCTTTCATCGCCTGCTGCCACGCGTTGTCGATCTCGTGCACGTCCACGGTCGCCATGATGTCCATACTGCTGTCAGCCATGATGATCTCCTGAAATTCGCCACAGAGGCACAGAGAACTGCAACTACAGTCAGGATTCTCAGGGCGCTCAGGATTCAGAGATTGCGCCGAATCAGCCCTGCAGCTTCCTGACCATCCTTGAAATCCTGACGGCCTTTGTCTTTCTTCGTGACTCTGTGCCTCTGTGGTGAATCATGCCTTAGGCAGTGCGTCGTACAACAGGCGCAGCGGGTGTGCAACTTGCACGCCTTCTCTACCGTCATCGCTTGTCTTCACGCCCTGTCTGATCTGCGTCTGGCAGATGCCGCAACTGGTCGTCACCACATCCGGCTGCTCGCGGTTGATCTTGTTGAACAGCGTGCTTCCGATCTTCATGGACATGTCGAAGTTGTCAGTCTTCAGCCCGAAGGTTCCCGACAAGCCGCAGCACCCTGCGTTGAGGCTGACCGTGGTCTGCCGATCCAGCAGATCCACCAGCGCCCTGGCATCGTCGCCCACGCCCATCACTTTGCTGTGGCAGGGAAGGTGCCACGCGATTTTTCGGTCCAGCGGCGTCAACTGCTCTGCCATGGCCGCATGCTGAAACACCTCCAGCAGCAGGGTGTGCGCGTCAATGCATGCCTCGGCCACCAGCCTTGCGGCCTCTGTGCCCACAATGCGCGGCCACTCGCGCCTGGCCGCCAGCAGGCAGCTTGGCGCGCTGAACATCACCTTGGCGCCGCGCAGTACCGGGCCCCGCAGCTTGTCGATGTTTTCGCCCAGCTCGCGCGCCGCGCCGCGCCCGTCGCCCTGCGTGATGCGCGAAATGCCGCAGCAGTGCAGCGACGGCGCGTGCACAGTAACGCCAAGCGCGTGCAGAATTTCGATCGCGGTGTTCTTCTCGCCATCCGGGTCATAAAACTCGGCATAGCAGCCCGGAAACACCACAACCTCCGCCGGAAGTTTCGCGCGCACTTCATCCGGCACGTGCAGCGGCTTGAGCTCGCGCATTCCTGCGGGTCTTCGGTACGCGGGCAGCTTGCGGCGCTCATCCAGGCCCGTGGCTTTCTGCGCAATGCCGCGCAGAAAGCGGTTCTTGAGCATGCTGTTCGTCAATCCGGCAACCGTCTGCCCCGCGCGGCCCATGCGATCGGGCTTGCTCAGCAGGTCGGCGACCACGCCTCCCTTGCCTTTGCGCTGCACGTACTGGTCGCGAAAGCGCATGGCGATGCCGGGGATGTCCACCTGCGTTGGGCACTCTACCAGACACTGCTCGCACGAAATGCACAGGTCGAGGTTTGACTTGAACTCAGCGTCGGTCAGCAGCTCAGCGTCCAGACGGCCGCTGATCACGCCACGCAGCAGATTGGCTTTGGCCCGCGCGCTGTACTTTTCGTCCGCGCCGACACGCATCAGCGGGCAGTACACGCGGCACTTGCCACAGCCGTGGCACTTTTCAATTTCGTCCTGAACGTCGGGATTATCCAGCACCGTGCCGGTGGTGATTCGCCCGTAGTTTTCGCCGGTGCGCAGGTAGGTGGTAATGTCGCTTCCGTTTTCGCGCGTCACCTTGTTCAGCGGGTTCAGCAGGTAGCGCGCGTCGAACAACTCTTTCACTTTCACAAACAGCGGGTACACGTCGCCGTACATCTGCTTCAGGTATGGCGTGCGCATCAGCCCGTCGCCGTGCTCGCCGCTGATGGTGCCGTTGAGCTGCTTGACCATGGCAAAGACTTCGTCGGCGGCTTTGCGCATGCGCTGCCGGTGCGTTTCATCCTTGGTGTTGGCAAACGGGTTGACGTGCAGGTTGCCCTCGCCGCCGTGGCCGAACAGGTGCGCGGTAAACCCGTTGTCCTCACAGATCTGCTTGAAGCGGCGGATGAACTCCGGCAGCTTCCATGGCGGCACTGCACAGTCTTCAATCCAGCGTGTCGGCTTGAGGTCGCCCTTGACGCGCGAAAGGATGGGGCTGGCAACCTTGCGCACTGTCCATGCGCGTTCAAGCCCGGCGGCGTCGTAGGCGGGCTCGCCGCCTATTGCCGGCCCGGCTGTGATGCACAGTGCCATCGCGGCGTGGACAGCCTCGCGCACGGCATCGGGTGAGTCGTCCCAGTACTCAATGATCAGCATCGACTGAAGCTGCTCGGGCAAACCCTGGGCCAGCTTCGGGTCTGATTTGGCAGCAACATCGATGAAGCTGCGGTCAAGCACCTCCAGCTTGGTCGGGCGCGTTTCGAGCAGCTTGACGACGCCCTCGGCCATCTTTTCGTTGCTGTCGAAATGCAGCGTTAATCCGGCCTGGTGGCGCGGCAGGTTGAGCACGCGCACGCGGGCCTCAAGCAGAACTCCCAGTGTTCCCTCGCTGCCACTGAACAGGCGCGGCATGTCCAGCACGCCGGTGCGGCCTTTGCCTACCTGAGTGTCAAACTCAACGCGCGGGCAGCGCTCGTGCAGGTTGTCGAGGATGTGCGCGTGCAGCAGCTCAAACACGTTGTAGCCACTGCTGCTGCGGGTGGCCTCCGGACGCGAAGCGGCAATCAGGGCGCCGTTGTCGCGCGCCAGCGCCATCACCTCGCCCGCCAGTTTCATTTCGGCGGCGCTGGCATCGGACGGAAAGCCAAGCCGGCCGTCTTCGTACACCGGCAGCGGCCTGAGCTTGACGCGCTCGCCGCTTGCCAGCAGCACATCCAGCTCAAGCAGATAATCCTTGGACGTGCCCCAGCGGATCGACTTGGCGCCGCCGCTGTTGTTGCTGATCATCGCGCCGACGGTGCACCACGGGCTGCTGCTTGGGTCCGGCGGCCAGAACATGCCGAAGCCGCCAAGTTCGGCGTCCAGGGCGTCCTTGACCACACCGGGTTGAACGCGCGCCCAGCCCTGCGCGGGGTTAACCTCAAGCACCTTGTTCATGTGCACGGCAAAGTCGAGGATGATCCCCTGGCCCAGTGATTGGCCCGCGACGCCGCTGCCCGCGCCGCGGCAGGTGACGGGCACCTGGTGCTCCCGCGCGAACTCGATGGTCTTGATCACGTCTTCGGCATCAACGGGCTCAACCACGCAGCTTGGCCAGAGCTCGACGACGCTTGCGCTGCTGGCATAGAGGGCACGCGCGATCTCGTCGTCGCGGACAGAGCCCTTAAGGCGACGGCGCAGCCGCGAGTAGTCTAGTTTGTAGCGGGCCGCAGAATATTCGCGGGTCTCGGTCATGGATTCAGTTCGTCGTGATCCGCGCGGGGTCGCCGCGCGTTGCCTGAATCTATCACATCTGCCCGGCGGAAACACGTCCAAGCCACTTCCCGCGAGATGATTCGACACTAAACTACCGCCGAATCACTTTGTACGGGGGCAGTCGTGGAAGACAACTACATCCGGCGCAGCCGTGCCATCGCGCGCGTCATCTTTACGGCAAACCAGCTTTTCCGTGCCGTCACCAACCTTGTGCGCCGCTTTGAGATGACCGAAAGCCAGTACAACGCGCTGCGCATTTTGCGCGGCGCGGAAAGGCGCGACGAGGCGCTGACGCAGGCCGACCTCGCCGAGCGCCTGATTGCAAGCCGCGCCAACACAACGTGGATTCTCGACAAACTGGAAGAGCGCAGGCTTGTGCGCCGCAAGGGACACTCCGACCGCCGCAAGAACCTGGTCGAAATCACCAGCGCCGGCCAGCGCATGCTGGCGCGCATTGACCCTGAGTTCGAGAAGCTTCTGCAGCGCATCCTGGGCGAAATCCAAGACAACGAACTGAGCAACATGCTGGCTGTCCTGGACAAGTTCCACTTCGATTGAACCGTCTGGCATCACCACAGAGACACAGAGCCACGGAGCACTGCGCCATCAGCAAGGGAGCAGGCCGTTCCGCGTTGGCCTTCGGTCGCCCTTCATGAAACTCTCCTGCAAGCGGTCATACCTGCGTCCTGAGTCTTTCGTTGCGATTCGAAACGACAACTGCTTCACCGCCAAGCCGCTAAAGCGCCAAAGATATGACCTGGCTTGGGCGACTTGGCGGTTCAGAACTGAGGTGCGCGCCCACGCCGAAGGGCAGGATTCGGGAGAGAAATTTATCTCGGACTGCTTAGCGGTCACTCACATGGCCTGAGCCGTGCGTGGCGATGCGAAACGACTCGGGGCTCATGTATGAACGCCTGGAAGCAGGTTTCGATGTGCATGTTGCAGTCTCTGCGCGCTAAGGCTGTTCCGACAGACTTCCCATACTGAAAAGCCGGCTTCTTGCTGTTCTCCGTGCCTACGTGACTCTGTTGTTCCCCCCGCATACCATCTTTACGCCGCGCACCCCGTGCTATACTTCTGCCATGCCTCTTTCGGGGCAGTAACGGAAACCGCATGGCATTTTCCGATCTCGACGAGCGCAAGTATGCCCTCATCGAAGAGCGACTCGGCGAACACGAGCGCGCACAGACCGCCATCGACTGGTCTGTCTGGACGCCAAGGCTGATCGGCGCCGGCGCGTTTGTCATCGTGATGATGGGCGTGATCCTCGCGCCCTACGACGGCCTGCGGCCTGACCGCGTCGCCGGCCAGGCCATTCTGGTGGTCGGCTTTGTGGCGCTGTACGGGTTCTACCTGCATCGCTTTCGGCGCGAGTTGTTTCGAGAGCGCCGCAAGCAGATGTTCTATGGCTCAAGCGTCCTGCTTTCCGCCGCGGTCACCCAGTCAGTGGCTGTGATCGGGGCTGAGCGCGCGCCGGAGGTTCTGCAGTCGGCGATTACCCCGGGCGTGCTGCTGGGCGTGCTGCTGCTGTGCGGCATTGCCTACGCGGTGGTGTTTGACCAGCGGTTTGCAATTGACGCCCTGCTGTTCACCGCGCTGGGCAACGCCGTCGTGCTGCTTTCAGCCGGCGAGTTTCACCCCATCCCTTTGGCGGTTGCGCTTGCCGGCTCGCTGACGGCTGTGCTGTTCACGCGCAACCTGCGCTCGCGCTACAAGCTGGCGCTGGTGGGTGTGGCCGGCGGGCTTGCGGCGGCGGTGATTGTGATCGCGCTGTGGCTGATCGGCGTTGAGCGCTTCTGGCCCACCGCCGGCGAGTTTGACTGGATCCGCCTGCTGTTCTGGGCGCTGGGGGCGGTGGTAATCGGCGCCGCCGTCGGCGTGTTCAGCACATTTCTGCTGCCTGTGTTTGAGCGCGTGTTTGCAATCACGACCGACCTGCGGTTGATCGAGCTGCTTGAGGGCGAGCACCCGCTGATCACGCTGATGCAACAGCGTGCGCCCGGCACCTGGCAGCACACACAAAACGTAGCCAACTTTACCAAACGCGCCTGCGAAGCCATCGGCGCGAACGCGCTGCTGGGCGAAGTCGGCATCAAGTTTCATGACCTGGGCAAGATGGTGCGGCCCGAGTACTTCACCGAGAACGAGCCGGAATCCAAGCTGCTGCACGACCGGCTTAGCCCGATGATGTCGGCGCTGATCATCCTGAGCCACGTAAGTGACGGCGTGCTGATGGCGCGCAAAGCCAAGTTGCCGCGCGTGCTGGAGGACTTCATTACCGGCCACCACGGCACCAGCGTCATTAAATACTTCTACTACAAGGCCAAAGAGCAGGCGCAGGAAGGCGAGACGATCGACCCGGGCCAGTTTCGGTACCCCGGCCCCAAGCCGCAACGCAAGGAAAGCGCGATTGCCGCGATCGCCGACCAGGTGGAGGCCACGGCGCGAAGCCGCTTCGCCGGCGGAGTGACGCACCCGGACGACATCCGCAACATGGTGCACACGGCGATCATCGACAAGCTGCTCGACGGCCAGTTCGATGAGTGCGACATCACAATCAGCGAGTGGAAGGTGGTAGAGGACAGCCTGGTAGCCAGCTTAGCCAGCATGTACCACCACCGCGTAAAGTACCCGGACGACCCGGACAAGGACAAACGCAAAGCCGCCATAGAAGCGCGTGAAAAGTATCGCAGCGAGCTAGCAAAGCGCCGCGAGCGCATTCTTACGCAATAACGGAGCGCGCGGACCTCCGGTCCGCCGCTGTTGCGGGCGGGACGCCCGCGGAGGGAACCAGAAGAGGAGACGTGATGAGGCTACCTGGAAAGGCCGCGCTTGCGGCGTGCCTCGTGTTCGCTGCCATGTCCGCGCAATCGTCGACGCGGGCCGATGACGACGCGCCCGCCACCGGCACCGTCCAGATCGTGAACGCCGAAAGCAACCTCCTAAGCCAAGAGATCTGGGGAAACTGGTCGGTGCACGAGGATTTCACGAAGTTCGTTGCCGAAGGCAGGAGCAAGGAACGAGGCAAAGTCAGCATCGAAAAGGACGCTGGCTCAAGCGAACGCATCAAGGAGATGATTTCTGAGGTCATCGCCTCAGGCAAGGAACGTAAGCACGATGGCATTACCAAAGTTGTGATGGAGGCGGCTGCAACCCTGTACTGCGCGGGGAAGTTCAGCGTTGAGCAAGACGGCAAACGGATGGATACGGCCTTCGCGCTTACCAGTGCCCACGGCACGCCGTTGCTGATCTTGATTCACAACAACCACCTTCAGGCCAGTCACATCTCATTCGTCCGCGACCCTGATGGCGACAACGACCTGTTGTTCCTGGGAGGTGACCGCGCCACAGAGCATTTTCTGTGCTTCAAGCGCGCGGCGAAGGACGAGGCCGCAGGAGAAGAGAACAAGTAGCGGGGGCAGCCCGCTAGCACTCCGGGCACTCAGCCATGCGGGCTAGCACGCTTTGGCGGGCTTGGCGGGCGGCTTGTTGGCGGCGGTTGATGGCTCGGCGTATCGCACGCAAGGCCTTCGCCAGCATGGCGTCCACGAGGCGTGCTCGCCACGTCTTGCGCCGTCGCCTGGCCCAGGCCTTGCGTGAAACCGGGTTTTCTTTGGGGGTTGTCGAACCAAGCCCGCGCGTCTCGCGCTGCATGCCCATCAGAGTCGTCATCTCAAGCCTTCATCCAACGTCGCCGCCAATACAACGCCGGATAACGCCATTCTGTTTCAGGTTGAGAGAACTTGGGTGGGCCCGACAATCCTGTCGGGCTTCTGCATGGACCGACAAGATTGTCGGTCCCACCCATTGGAGAAGTCAGGCCGCCTTGATGACGGGGATGCCGGCGGCGTTTTCTACTTTGGCTAGCTTCATTACTTCGGCGAGGTAGGCGTCGCGCATGTAGGTGTCTGTCAGGCGGCGCTTCTTGAACCAGCGCCAGAAGGCGAGTTTGCGCAGCCCCTTGCGGGCTACCGCGCAGGTGATGATCGCGAAAGTTTCAATGCTCCCGTACTGCTCCAGCGGCTTGCTGGTCATGCCCATTTTTTGCAGGCGCACGTCGGTGGTCTGCACGATCTTGCGCAGGTACTCCGGCACCTGGCGCATGACCGGGTGGTCCTGGTCCACGCGCTTGCGGATCCACTTCTCGAACCGCCGCACCACCCACAGGCTCAGCAGGTGCAGGCCCAGCAGCCGCTTGCGCAGCCGCGGGTTTCTCGCGAGCGCCTTCATCGTCTGCTGCTCGCCGAACTCGACGTGGCCTTCTTCCTGGCGGGCGGCTGCGTCGAGGCGCTTGGTGATGCGTTCATCGTCGATGCATTTGATGAGTGCGTAGAAGATCATCAGCACCATCGACTCGCCCTGCGCCATTTCGAGCGCGCAGTGCTCCTCCCAGTCGGCGCTTTCGCCGCTGAGGAACTTCACCACCGGGTGCACTTTGACCGGACGCGCGCCGACCCATTTGAAGAACTCCATAAAGACGTCTACGTGCTGCAGCTCCTCAATACACTGGCGCGCGAGGAACTTGGCGCTTTCGACGTCGGGCGCGTGCAGGATCCAGTGGCCCACCTGGATGCCGGTGACTTCGCCGTACAGGAACTGGCTGGCAATCCAGGCCAGCAGGTCGCGGTCGCGAACGCGGTCAAACTTCGCGCCCTTGAAGTCAAATGCCATCTCGTCGCGTGACAGCAGCATGCACCGATTAAACCGCCAAAGCGCCAAAGCGCCAGTGAGGCTTTCCGGGCAGCCGCGAAAACGCGAAAGCGCGAAAAGGCAGGTGGTCGTTTCGCGTCTTCGCGCTTTCGCGGCTGCGTTACTCACGCGCCCAGGATTGGATGAGCCAGCAGTCGCCGCGTGGAAAGTACTCGAACTTGTCAAAGACGGCGGGCCACAACACGGTCTCGCCGCGCTTGAGGATGGCGGGCTCGAGCTTGTCGCGCGCGTAGCCGGTGATCTCGCATTCGCCTTGCAGGCACGTGTGTACGGTGAAGCCAGGCCACTGCTTCGGGTCCTGCGTGGGTTTGCTCAGGCGCAGCGAGCGCACGCCGAACGGGCCTCGCGGCACGAGCGCTTCGTCTTCGCGGTGCGTCGGTTGAATCGGCGGTAGCGGCAGGTTGAAGCGCGCCGCGCCCAGGCCTTCGTTGATGTGCATCTCGCGCTTTTCGGCGCGCGGGAAATCCCAAAGCCGGTAGGTCGTCGGGCAGTTCTGCTGGATCTCAAGCAGCGCCAATCCCCCACCGATCGCGTGGATCATTCCGGCTGGGTTGTAGAGGAAGTCGCCCGGTTTAACGGCGCGCGCGTTCATCAAGTCAGCGGGCTTGCCGCCGTCGAGAGCCAGCTCAAAGTCGTCCGGCTTCACGCCCTCGCGCAGCCCCTGGTAGATCACGGCGTCCCGCGCGGCATCCAGCACAAGCCAGCACTCGCTTTTGCCGCGCTGCACCAGCGTGGTCTCATTCCCAGTCGCCACTCTTTGTTTGATTGTCGCGCGCAACATGAACTGCTCAGCATCGGTAAGTCCTCGACGCTGGTTTGCCATTGTGATCCCGAGGGATCGAGCGATGCGGCTGACCTCTGCCTGGGGCAACTCAAACTCGTCAACCAACCGAAGGAATGACTCATGGAGTCCGCTATGTCTCTCAGTTGAAGGTTGGACCCGATCAGCGCTGGCGCGCTCATCCGAGGGATGAACCTGGACACTGAGCGGCTCCGACGTGTCCAGGAACTTCACGCACAGTGGAAAATCCGGAAGTCCACTGTTCCCCAACTGGCCGAGCAGTTTCAACTTCTGTGTCCGCATCAGGTCCGCCAGCGACTTGTCGCGCCACTCGCCGTTGGCGACTACGCTGGATGCGCCCGGCAGGTCGCACAGCTCGATCCATTCGCCCGTGCCGGGGGGCACGTCGGCGGCTTGCTCCGGGAACAGTGTGCGCAGACGGGCGCCCGCCCAGGGCTTCTTCACGGCAATGCGGTGCAGTCGCAGCGCGTACATGCGGCGATTGTAGCTCCGACGTAGCGCGGCGCATGCCAGCGGCACCCCTGCTGGTCTGCTGCCGCGTGCAGGTTAAGGTGGCGGCATGCAAACCGGCGACCCCAAGCCCGTTTCAGACGTGCCGCTTGAAGCCAGGCAACCGCAGCGGAGTCCTGCCCGCGGATTGCTGACGACATTCGTGCTGGGGATTCTGGTTGCCGGTGTCCTGGGTGTGGTGTGGTTCTGGGTGCTGCCGCAGCGTGCCACGCCAAAGCACCAGCCGGCTGAGCAGCACGAGTGGCAATACCAGTACGACGGCAATTCTCGCCGCGATCCTGCTGATGCACTGGCCACCATGCGCACGGTTGCCGACGCGCTGCTGGCCTATCGCGACACGCAGGGCGGCGGGTTGCGCTGGCCCAACGCGCTGCAAGACCTTACATACGCGGGGCTGATTGACGCTGACTTTGATTTTGTCGGCGACCTTTCCGGTGCCCGGCTTGCATACCGCCCCGACATGCCTCTGGGGCACGACCCGTCGCGCTGGGTGGTCGTGCACGACACCCAGATCGGATGGGTCAGGCCGCAAGGCCGCTACCACCGCGTGAAGGGCATCGTGGCGTCGGTCGTGATGCTTGGCGATGGCTCGGTAAGAGTGATCGACGGCCAGGACGTTGAGTTGTACGGCGGGCTGGCACTGGGGCCGGAGGCAACACGGTGAAGATCACGGTCAACGGCACAGAGCGCGAGGTTGAACCCGGCACAACAATTGCCGCGCTGATTAATCAGCTGGGCCTGCGCACCGACCGCATCGCCACCGAGCGCAACCTGCAGGTCGTGCCCAAAGCGCAGTACAGCGAGACCGCGCTGGCCGATGGAGACAAGCTGGAGATCGTTACGTTTGTCGGAGGCGGATAGCACCGGAACTGATCTGTGGTCAATGCGGTGCAAGGAATTGTCATGACAGCAACAGCCAGCGAACTCGATACGCCACTGAAAGTCGGCACCTACTCCTTCACTTCCCGCTTGTTCGTAGGCACGGGCAAGTACGCCAGCTTTGAGCTCATGCGCGACTGCCTGCACGCCAGCGGCACTGAATGCGTTACGGTGGCTGTGCGCCGCGTGAAACTCGACGCCGCGCCGGGCGAAAACCTGCTGAGCTTTATCGATGAATCGCGCTGCAAGATTCTCCCCAACACAGCCGGATGCTTCACCGCAGAAGACGCAATCCGCACGGCGCACCTGTCGCGCGAGGCCCTGAACACCGAGCTTGTAAAGCTGGAGGTACTGGCAGACCCCAAAACGCTGCTGCCCGACCCGGTGGGCACGCTCGAGGCCTGCGATAAGCTGGTGAAAGAAGGTTTCACCGTGCTCGTCTATACCAGCGACGACCCGGTGATGGCGCGCAGGCTGGCTGACCTGGGGGTGGCAAGCGTGATGCCCGCAGGCTCGCCCATAGGCAGCGGCCAGGGCGTGCTGAACCCGAACAACATCCGCATTATCCTTGAGACCGTTCGGCCCGAGTACAAGCTGCCGATCATCGTCGATGCCGGCGTAGGCACAGCCAGCGACGTCACCATCGCGATGGAGCTGGGCGCCGACGGCGTGCTGCTCAACACGGGCATCGCCCACGCGCAAGACCCGCTGCGCATGGCCGTCGCCATGAAAGCCGCGTGCGAAAGCGGCAGGCTTGCGTATCTGGCGGGGCGCATACCAAAGCGGCTGTACGCCAACGCCAGCAGCCCCATGGAAGGCCGCATCGCCGGCGCATCGGGAATCGCAGGTGAGTAGTTGCCTGATTAGTTGCTACAGAAGCGCGGCGCGGAGCCTGTTGGCTCCGCGCTTGTGTTTTCTTGGAAGCATTCAGCGGCTGGGCTTGTTGACTGTTACGAAAAGGTATTTTACTGTCATGCACGCTGAGTAAGGACGAGCAGTCAATCAAGGGGCGACGAAAGGAGAGGGTCATGTACAGGATTGCGGGGATGTTCTTGATCTGTGCGGCTGCGCTGATTGCAGCGCCACTGGCAGCGCAGAACACGCCGCCGACCATCAGCGTCTTTTCAGGCGCGACGCCGGTGGCGGACGAAAGCGTGGTCACGGTCGCGCCGGGCGACATGCTGGCGGGGCTCGATCTGACGATCACGGTTGAAGACGCCGACAACGACGCCTGTGAACTTTCGCTGACGGTCAGCAACTTCACCACGCAGGGGCTTGTGCCCTCCGAGTGGGAGCAGGCCAGCGCAGTGCCGTTCAGCAGGACACCCAGCAGCGGCACCTTCAATGTGGCCGACGTTGAGCACACCGTTGTGCTGTTGGCAGATGACGGCACTGACACCACCACGCTGACACTGTTCGTGCTGGTGGCCGCAGCTACCGGCAACTCCACGCCCAAAGTCGTGCTGCAGGCGGGCGACGCGTACATTGAGGCGTTTGCGGCTGTGCCCATCCCCTACAACACGCAGGTTTCGGCATTGGGCCTTGAGGCCAAAGCGCTGGACGCCGACGCCACGGACACGCTGGACATCTCGATTGCCGTCAGCAACTTCACCACGCAGGGCCTGGTCATCGGCGAGTGGACCGCCACCGGCGCGCCGCCATCGGCGGAGCTGACACCCACAAGCGGCCAGTTCAACGTCGGAGACGTGGTGCACGTGGTAAGCGTCACCATCAGCGACGGCACGGCGACTGCCACCTACAACTACATCCTGCTGATCGGCCCGGATGGCGCCTCCAGCACCAACGCGGCGCCCTTCATCGGCTTGTTCGCCGGCGATGCGTACATCGGCGATGGCACCACGGTGCCGGTGCCGTTCAACACCACGGTCGCGGCGCTGGGGCTGTCGCTGATCGTTGCAGACTTTGAGGGCGACGCCACCAGCACCGCGCTGCTAAGCGTCAGCAACTTCACGTCGCAGGGACTGGTGCCAGCCGAGTGGGAGTCAGCCGCGGCTGCGGTGCCCTACACGCTGAACCCTGGCAGCGGCCAGTTCAACGTCGGCAGTGTGAACCACCTCGTTTCGCTGGAAGCCGGCGATGGCAGTAACACCAGCGGCTATTCGTTCACCGTGCAGGTGGGCGCCGACGGCACCCCGCCGCCGGTCAACAGCGACGATGGCGACGACGATGATGACAACGGCTGCACAACCGGCCCGGGCACCAGCGTCTGGATGCTCCTTGCGGCCCTGGCTGTGATGCTGACCGTGTCACGCACACGCCGCCAGCGCAGCTAGCAGCAGGCACAAACCGGCGGGACGGCCCCCACCGTCCCGCCGGCTTTGCGTTATGCTGCCCGTCGGATAGAGTGACCGCCGGGTTTCACGACACCGACAGCTAGCACATGACTGAACGCAAGCCTTTTGGGATGCCGCAGGAAACGTGGATTGATCAGCTCATCCGCGAAGCGCAGGAGCGTGGCGACTTCGACAACCTGCCCGTCGGCAAGCCCATTCCCAACCTGGATCGCCCCTGGACACTCGACGACTGGGCACGCGAGATGATCAAGCGCGAAGGCGTCAGCGTCCTGCCGCCGGGGCTGGAGCTGCGCCGCCACGCCGAGCGCGAACTTGACGACATCATGCAGCTAGGCGCCGAAGGCGGCGTCCGCAAAGCCGTCGCCGCCCTGAACCAGCACATCGCCGACGTAAACCGGAACATACAGCAAGGCCCGCACTCCAACGTGAAACCGCTGGATGTCGAGGACGTCCTGCGCCTGTGGCGCGAAAGGCGCAGCGGCCCAAACTCGAATTCTTGAAACGGCACGCCGGAAAATTGCGTATCCTGTTCAGGCTCCGGAGGCACTCATGCAAACGAACAGGCTTGCCATCATCGGATTAGCCCTGTTGCTGCTGGCAGGCGCCGGCACCGCCGTGGTGATGTTTGCCCTCAACGCCGACGGGGCAGAAACACCCAGGTTTGAACTCGCCGCAAACACAGACCCCCAGATCGAAATCCCGTCAAAGCCGGCACCCGCGCCTGAGTACGTAACGCCATCGGGTACCGACCGCCCGCAGCCCTCACAGCCGGTCACGCCCAAAGAGTCCGTTAAGCCAAACACCGAAGACCAAGGTGAAACGCAGCAGAGCCCGCTTGAACAACTGACGCCCGAGCAACAAAGGGTGTTGGCCACGCAAGAGAAGCTGGAAAAAATGACCGCTGACCTGCTGGCGCGCCAGGAGCTGCTTGGCGCGACACAGGATTTCACGGTAACGATTTCAGGCCGCGTGACGGATGATTCCGGCGCGGGCGTTGCCGGCGCGGCTGTGCATGTGTCGCATGGGGCTCCGGCCTCGGTGGGGCGCACCCCGCGCGGGGAAAGCGATGTTGTCCGCATGTTTGCGCGCGGCCAGGTGAGCCTGGGCAAAGTGGCGACAGCCGACCAGTCAGGCAACTATGAGGCCGTGCTGAAGTTCAAGATTCGCGAGGGGCAGACCCAGGTTGACCTGGCGATTACCGCACAGTCGCAGGGCCTGACGTGCCCCGAGGCGACGAGCCTTACCGGCGTGTCCAACGAAGAACAGCGCGCGGGTGTGGACGTGCGCATGGAAGCAGCAGGCAGCCTGCGTGGGCGCGTGGTTGATTCCAGCGGCCAGCCGGTTGCCGGCATCACCGTGTACGCGCACATCACGCGCAATGTGCAAGAAGGCGAGCGCACCCGCAGGCTCCCGTCGAGCCCTTTGACGCTGCAGCAAGCCGTCACCGACCGCGGCGGGGCATTCCATATCACAAATCTGCAGGCCGGAACCTGGACACTCACGGCCACTGGCACCAAACATGTCGCGGACGGGCCACCCGTAACGGTCGCGGTGCAATCCGGCAGCGAATCGGTTGTGCCACAGGACATCGTCGTCAAGGCTTCGGCATCCTTGAAGCTGCGCCTGTTGACAGCCGACGGCGAGCCGCTGCCCCGAAACGGCCGTCGCACCCTGATCGCGCGCTTACTGGCGCAGTTGCCCGGCGGCGGGACGGCTCTGGCGATGGGTGCCGTGGATGAAAACGGCTTCGTCACGTTCGACCGTGTGCGCCAGGATGCACAAAGCTACAGCATCCAGGTGCAGGGCTACGCCAAAAGCGGGCCGCACTACTTCTCAATCATGGACAGCCAGACCAACGACGGCGGCGAAATCCGCCTCACCGCGGAGTAACGCCAAGCCAAGGGCGAGGGCGAGGGCGACATAAATGTCGCCCGTACGGGCGATGCTTGCATCGCCCTCGA
>CAZZBH010000025.1:0-37636 GCA_964652605.1 uncultured Planctomycetaceae bacterium | reverse complement strand
TGCCCGCGCCGTTGGGGCCGATGAGGCCGAACAGGTCGCCGGCCTGGATCGACAGCTCGAACGAATCCACAGCGGTCAAGCCGCCAAAGCGAATGGTCAAGCCGCGCGTGACCAGCAACTCGGTCATTTGCCGCGGCCCCCCGGAATCAAGCGCCGAAGCAGCTTCAACGAAAGCTCGCGCTGGCCGAAGATGCCCTGCGGACGAAAGATCATCAGCAAGATCAGGATCAACGCATAAACCACCATACGAATGCCCGGCAGCTTCGGTTGCGAATGATCCTCACGCGCCAGCCAGAAGCCGATGGCAATCGCGAACGACCCGGCCTCGGCCACCACCAATGCCAGCAGCGTTCGTGTACCTGATGTAGCACCGCCCCGCAGCAGATATGTGGCGCCCCGCGCGATCGGGAACAGCAGCAGCGCGTACACCAGCAGGTGCGCGCCGATGAACAACGGTTGTTTACCGGGCAGGGCGGGCTGGCGCAGCAAGACCCAGGTGAGCACGCCAAGCATTACGCTGGCGCCGACGCAACTCCAGAAACGCGCCCGGGCGGAGAGTACACCCGGCGCGAGCCGCGCCAGCAGCAGCAGCAGCGGCAGCCAGCACGCCGTGTAGATCAAGAGGTACGTCCCCACAAACGTTGACCGTACGCCCGACTCCACGTCCCTCAATGACTCGGGCAGCACCGTCAACACGATCGCGCCTGCCACGGCACCCGTAAGACTGCCAAGGCCGCCCAACACCAGCATCACGACAACCTCCACCGACTTCATGAAGGTGAAGGAAGAGGGCGTGATGGTCTGCATCAGGTGGGCAAACAATCCACCGGCAAGGCCTGCAAAGAACGCGCCGTAAACAAATGCCATGATCTTCAGACGCGCCGCGCGAATGCCCATCACTTCAGCCGCAAGCTCGTTTTCTCGAATCGCGATCAGGGCACGACCGAAGCTGCTGCGCTGGAGGTTCACACTGAACAGTATGCACGCCGCGGCAAACGCGAAGATGAAGAACGTGGCGTCAAGATGCACACCGTCCGCGCCCACGCCCCACAAAGAAACGCGGAACTGCGGCACGCCCGACAAGCCGTTGGCCCCGCCTACGGCTTTGAAATTCGTGATCATGATCCGCACGATTTCGCCAAAACCCAATGTGGCTATAGCTAGGTAGTCACCACGCAGCCGAAGTGTCGGGATGCCGACCAGAAGCCCGGCAAACGCCGCGGCCAACGCACCGACGATCAGCGCCGGGACGTATCCCCAAGTGGACGTAACGAGCGCGTTTTCCGTGACGTACTGTGCGGTCTCAGGGTCAAAATAGGACAGGTTCGTCGTGAAGTACGCGGATACATAGGCGCCGATTGCCATGAAGCCCGCGTGGCCGAGGCTGAACTGGCCGGTCAACCCGTTGATCACGTTGAGACTGACCGCGAGGATAATCGCAACACCGCACAGATTTGCCACCTGCACGACGTACGGCTCGACAAACTCCGCGAACAACAGGTTCAAGGCCGCGCACGCAGCCACAAGAACCAGAAGGATGCCGAGTGTCCGGACCACCTAGACCTTTTCCCTGCCGGCTTTGCCCAGCAGGCCCGATGGCTTCACCAGCAGCACGAGAATCAGAATCAGGAACGCCACTGCATCCTGGTAGGTCGTGCTCCAGGCCCCTACCACCGATTCCGCTACGCCCAGCAGCAGGCCGCCCAACGCCGCACCCGGGATCGAACCGATGCCGCCAAGCACTGCAGCAACAAACGCCTTCAGGCCCATGATCAGGCCCATGAGCGGCGTAAGCCTTGGCTGGTCCATCGCAATCAGGATTCCGCCGATTGCGGCCATCACGCTTCCCACGGCGAACGTCAGGGCAATGGTTCGGTCCACGTTCACGCCCATCAGCCGGGCGGTGCGCAAGTCGAAGCTGCACGCGCGCATGGCGGAACCCGGCTTGGTCTTCTGGACGAACAGGTGCAATGCAACCATGGCGATGGCGGCGACGATGATAATCGTGACCTGTGTGTTCGTGATCTCAACGGGGCCGATGCTGAAGCGTTCTCGATCCGTGAAGCGCGGAAAGTACTGCGGCTCGGTCCCGAAGACGAGCTGCGCGCCGTTCTGCAGAAACAACGAGACGCCGATTGCCGTGATCAGGGCCGCAAGCCTGCCCGCATTTCGCAGTGGACGGTAGGCGAGGCGCTCAATCAGCATGCCCAGTATCGCGCAAGCCGCCATCGCCGCGGCAAAGCATCCGACCACCAGCAAAAAGGGAACCTTGGGCTTCTCGCTGCCATCGTCGGGAATGTAGCCCATCCACTTCGCCGGGTAATAGCCGAAGTACGCGCCAAGCATATAAACCTCGCCGTGCGCGAAGTTGATCAACTGCAGGACGCCGTACACCATCGTGTACCCAACGGCGATCAAGGCATACACGCTCCCCTTGGAGATGCCGTTGACGATCTGCTGAATCAATTGCTCGATAGTTACATCGCCCATCAGCATGCATCCGCAGCCGGCGACAGGCACGCACCGCGCCCGGCCCTCGCTTCACCCGGCAGGCTACTTCACATCGTCCGGGCTGACCTGCTTGACAAGCTCAAGTTTGCCCGAGGAGATCTTGAGCAGCGTGATGGGTTTAGCAGCATTGCGTTTGGCGTCGATGTCAAACGTTCCCGTCACGCCATGGAATCCTTTGGTTGAGCGCATCGCGTCGGCGACCTCGCCTCGGTCGAACGATCCGGCACGGTCAATGGCGCTCTTCACGAAGTAAACGACATCATAGCCAAGCGCGGCCAGGCTGGTTGGCGTGTCGCCGTGAAGTTCCTTGTACTTGCCAATGAACCCCTGCACGCGCTCGTCGGGATCGTTGGGGCTGTAGTGGTTGCCGAAGTACGAACCATCGAGTACCGCCGCTGCGTTTTTGAGAAGAGTCGGGCTCTCCCAACCGTCACTGCCGAGCAACGGAATGCTCAACCCGCGATCCCGCACCTGCTGCGCGATCAGGATGATGTCGTTGTAGTACACCGGAGCGAAGATCAAGTCCGGCTTCGGGTCAGCCGCGTTGATATTGTCGATCTGCGTGCGGAAGTCCGTGGCGTTGTTTGAAAATCGTTCGCTGGAGACAATGCTTCCGCCCAGTTGCTTGAACCTGGACTCGAAAAAGTTGGCAAGTCCGGTGCTGTACGGATCGTCCTGGTTGGCGAGCACAGCCGCGCGCCGCTTGCCAAGGTCGTTGTGCGCAAACAACGCCAGAGCGGCCCCGGCAAACTCGTCCGTGAAGCAGATACGGAAAATCAGGTCGCCCTTCTCCGTAACGGGCGGAAACGTACTTGACGGACTGACCATCGGTATTCCGGCGCTTTGAAACGTAGGCGCCGCGGTCTGGCTTAGGCTTGAGGCGACCGCCCCCATTCCGACCAGTACACGGTCCTGCGTGGTCAGCTTGGTAGCGGCGTTCTTGGTGTCTTCCTGCTTGCTGGCGATGTCATAGAACACGAGATCGATCTTCTTGCCGTTCACGCCGCCGGCCGCGTTAATCTCCTCGATGGCGATCTCGGCGCCGCGCCTGGTCGCGATTCCGAAGTCAGCAATCTGGCCGGTTGTGCTTACGAACAGGCCCAACTTCACAGCATCGTCGCTCACGCCGCCATCGCCCGCCGGGTCATCCTTCTTGCAACCGCTGAGGGCGCCGAGCGCCAGTGCGGCGCATGCAACTGCCAGAATCAATGCCTTGTGCATTGCTGTCTCCTGCCTTTGTTGGCCGTCAACCGGCCGCATGGGGATTCGGCACGAGATTAGCCTCGGCCGCGTGTTGCTCAACCCCTTTGCGGGCGCACTGCCCATTTGTCGGAGGCCGGCACGGCAGGGGCGGCGCCTTTTGCCGTTCACCCGGCTCGCGCACGCTTCGTGCGCGAGCCGGGCGTTCCCGCCCGGACTGCGTTGGGGTATTCTTCAGCCGATGAGCAATCCGATCACTGTCGAACAGGCCCTGAAGCAATCCATTGATGGCGACTACGTAACCTGCGGCCTGAAGAAGCCGTTCTATGTGGTCTCGCGTGATGGCGACATCCATTGCTTTGTGGGGTTCCGCAACAAGACGCGCGACTTCCAGAACGAAGCCAACGTTGTGATCTGGGAGCGCGACCGCGTGATCGCCGAAGCCGTGGCGTTCGTCGAGCGCATGGGCGAAGCGCGGCTTGGGCCGTGCCGGGCTGAAACGTTTCCTGAGCCGGACACGATGGAGGAGTTTTTGCGCAGCTTCTCAACGCACGGCAACCTGGCGAGCTACTTCCCGCCGATCCTGGAGAAGCTTGGGTTGTGCGAGGTGTACAAGAAGGGGCGCGCGCTTTACATCAAGCGCAAGCATGGATGACCCACTCCCTGATCTGAGTAACGGCATCCCGGTCTTTCCTTTGCCGGGCATGACGCTGTTCCCGCACACTCACCTGCCGCTGCACATCTTTGAAGAGCGCTACCGCAACCTGATGGAAGACACCCTGCGCCGCCCAGATATTGAGCATTGCTTTGCCATGGGCAGCGTGCTGCCTGACGGCGCGCTTGACACCATCGGCAACCCGCCCGTTTTTCGCTTCGCCGGCGTGGGGCGAATCGACGAGTACTCGCGTATGCCCGACGGGCGCTTCATGCTGGTGCTTCGCGGCGTCGGCCGTGTGCGCCTGATCGCCGAGCGTGAGATGGTCAACGGCTATCGCCTTTTTGAAGCCAGTTGGCTGCCGGATTATCATCCTGCGCCGGCTTCAAGCTGGGAAGCCAATCTGGGCACTGAGCTCAAGGCGCTTTCGGTGGCGCTGTTGCGGGAGCACGCCGAGAAATTCCAGTCCATCCTGTCGGAGGAAATCGACCTGGGCCCGCTGGTGGACATGATCTGCGGCTACCTGCCTTTCCCGCCCGAGTTCAAGCTTGAGCAGATGGGCACACCAAACGTCATCGAGCGCGCGGCGGCAACGATTTCGCACCTTGAGCGTCTGCTGGGAGAGTCGCCGCACAAACCCATCAACCCCGACGACAATCCGATGCCGAATTAGGGCAGGTTCAGCTTTGGTCCGCAGAGGGTTGGCCTGAGATGCCGCAGGCAAATTGCAGCTTGCTGCGGCGGCAGTTCGGCACCGAATGGGGCCGAGGAACTTAGCCCACGGCTTCGGCCGTGGGAACAATTTCAAAAAATGTTGCGCGCCCCAGCGGGGCGCAGGAAGGCTCATCCGGTGCTTCCGGCGCCCCCACGGGGCGCGGATTCGTTGGCTCCAAATTCCCATGGCTAAAGCCATGGGCTAAGTTCCCCAGCCGCTTTGCGGCTGAAGGCGCTCACAATATCACACTTCAGATTGCAGTACCTGCGTCTTTGGATCCTGCGGACCAACCGTAAGGATGCTCTAGGGTCCCTGCTCAAGCAGCGCTTTCTGCTTGTCGCGCCATTCGATCAGCCACTTGTCCACGTTCTCGAATTCGTCAAGCCGGTCAAAGTGGCTTCGCGCCTTGACCGCGTCGCCCAGGCGCCTGTTCAGCTCGCCCAGCAGGTAGTGAACCACCGGCAGGTCGTCGGGGCCGAATTCTTCGGCTGCCATGGCAAGTTCAAAGTACTTGATCGCTTTGCGGCGGGCGTGCTTCTGGTCGTCGTCCGGCTCGCCTTCCATGCGCGAGCACCACGTGGCTTGCAGGTACAGGTCGGCGACTTCCGCGCTGCGCTTTCCGGAATAGCCGGCGATCAAAGCCGCGCGGCGAAATCGCTCGGCGCCGCTTAGTGACTGCCCGGGCACCCAGCGAAAGCCCGCCAGCAGGTTCTGCACCTTCTTGATCCGCGATTCCTCTTTGAGGTTGCGGTAGTCGGCTTCAAACCCGACAAAGCCACAGTCGGGGCAGACGTGCAGAAACTGCGGCATCGGGTTGCCGTCGGTGTAGCGCGGGCAGAAGTCGGCGTCCTTGTCCCCCACCTGGTAGCCGATCACAAGCTGCGACTCAAACTCGCGCAGGCAGCACGGGCAGGTCAGTGACTTGGTCTCGAACTCCGGCATCCGCCCTACTTCGTCAGCAACTCGGCATACCGCAGCATGTCGTCGCTGCGCGCGTCGTAGCGGTACACCTTGCCTTCGGCATCAACCAGCACATTGAACGGTATCAGCGATACGTTGAGCTTGCGCACCAGGGTGTTCTCGGCTTCGCGGTCAATCCATGTGTTCCGGAACTTGATCTCTTCCTTGTTGCGTTCCAGCCACTGCTCAAACGCCGTCTTGCTTTCATTGACGCTTACGCCAAGGACGTGCAGCTTTTCACCGAAGCGTTTGTGTGCCTCCTGGATGAAGGGCAACTCGCCGAGGCAGGCCGGGCTGGTGCTGTCGTAGATCACCAGCAGCAGCGGCTTGCCAACCAGGTCGGCGCGAATGACTTCGTCACCGCCAATGGCCTGCAGCTTGAAGTCTGGCAGCTCCCGGCCGACCCAGTCCAGGTTCTCAAGCTGCTGGGTGAGAAATTCCCTGGCTTCATCGTCTTCCTTGACTGCTTCGCTGTCCAGAAGCGAACGCAGCGAGCGAGTAGCGTCAGCCACGCGGTTCAGGAACAACTGCGTGCGCACGCGCATCATGCGGCAGGCGGCCGCTTCTTCACGGTCGGGGTGCTTTTCAATAAACGTTTCCAGCGCCGCCAGCGTCTCTCGCTCGCGCCCTGCCATACGGAAGAGCGTCTGCGCGCGCAAAAACCGCACGTCCGGCAACAGCTCACTGTCCGCATGCTTTTCAATAAACTCGTCCGCGGCAAGCACGGCCCGATGCAGGTCGTCCTCAAGCCGCGAAAACGTTACCGCAAGCTCAAAGCGCGCGGGCATTGCGTCGCGCGAAGTCGGGTTGGCGTCGATAAAGGCGCGCAAGGCGGCTGTGTATTCGCCGTCGAGTTTGCGCATGTCTTCTTCGACCCTTGCCAGCTCTGCGGGTTCGACTTTTTCGGCGGACTGCATGCGCTCATAGCGCGTGATCAGCACGTCGCGGCGCTTCTCAAAGTCATCAAACAGCGCGTCGTAGCTTTCGAATGTGCGGGGCTTTTCGGAAGGCGAGGGTGCTTCCTGCGCAATGGCTGTCAGCGTGACAACCCCCGAAAACAATGCAAACACAGCAGCTAGAACGAGTCGGCACATGGCAGTTTCCCGTATGAACCGGCCCCTTTCCTGCTACAGGGTCGCACGCGGCAGCCTGGCGTCAAGGGTCAGTCGTTGCCGCGCATGCGCGTGCGGCGGCGGGTGCGCTTGCGCGTGTGCTTGCCGGTGCGGCGTGTGCCGTCGATGTTGGCGATCACCGGGTCAGCGACTTCATCCGGGACAGGCTCCGGCGGCAGTGTGCGCCCGCTTTCGCTGGTAGCCTGCACGCTGGAGTCGGTGTCGGCCTCAGCGTCTTCCGGAAGCACCTCAAAGCCCGTGGGCTCCGGCTCAGGCACCTCGCGCAGATCGCCGTCATCTGCAACCTCCGGCCAGGCGGATTCCGGTTGCTCTTCGGCGACGCGCGACGAATGAATGATCGTCGTGCCGCTGGAGGGCGGCGCAGGCTCAAAGTCCTCAAGGTCGCCCGCGTTCGGCAGGCGGCCGCTGTCGGCGGCCAGCATCGGCTCGGCAAACGAAGGGTGCGAGTCGTCCTCAGTCTCAAAGCCGGTCTCATCCAGCTCAAACGCTGCGTCCTCAGCTTCCAGCGACGTGCGCGTGGGACGGCGGGCGCTGCGCTGGTTGACGTTGGACGTGTCCTTGCCCACCGTGCGGTCGCGCGCGACCTTCAGCGCCGCGACAAGCCGCGACAAATCCTCATCCGTGTGCGCAGCCGAAAGCGAAATGCGCAGCGTGTCTTCACCTTCAGGCACCGACGGCCAGCGCATCGGCTGCGCGAGCATGCCGGCGGCTTCAAGCTGCTCGCCGTAAAACAAAGCTTGCTCCGGTGAATCCATGGGCAGGCCGACGATGTGATGGCTGCCGGTCGGGGCAAACTCGGCCTGTGCAAGCCGCTGACGCAACGTGCGGATATTCTGCGCAAGTGCCTGCCGCAGCGTGTCGCCTTCGCGCCGCAGAATCTTCAGTGCCTCGATGTTGGCGGCTACCAGCGCGATCGGCAGCGCGGTGGTGTAGATAAACGGGCGCGAAGAATTCACCAGGTGCTCGCGCACTTCTTCGTCGCATGCCACAAACCCGCCGTAGCTGCCCAGGGCCTTGGAATACGTCCCGATCACCACCGGCACCTGCGCCAGCACGCCCTGCATCTCGGGGATGCCGCGGCCGCGCTTGCCCAGTGCGGCGTTGCCGTGCGCGTCATCCACAACCAGCAGCGCCCTGAAGCGCTCGCACAACTTCACAAGTTGCGGCAGGTCGGCTGTGCCGCCGCGGATGCTGAACATGCTGTCGGTGACCACAAGGCAGCGAGTGCCCTGCGCGCTGTTCAGCCTGCGTTCAAGTTCATCGTAGTCGCCGTGCTTGAAAATCTTGACTGCCGCGCCGGAAAGCCGGCATCCCGCCACAATGCTGGCGTGGTTCAAGGCGTCCGAAAGCACGGTGTCGCCGTGGCCTGCAAGCCCCGAGATCACGCCCAGGTTCGCCTGGTAGCCGGAGCCGAACACGAGCGCCGAGCTCGTGCCGCGAAACTCGGCCGTCTCAGCTTCAAGCCGGGCGTGCAGTGTCGAGCTGCCCGTCACAAGGCGCGATGCGCCGGCACCCCAGCCGAATCTTCCGGCGGCGCCCGCCGCGGCTTCGGCGATGCGCAGGTCTGCGGCAAGCCCCAGGTAGTCGTTGCTGGCGAAGTTAATCAGTTCGCGCGCGCCGATCAGCACGCGTGCAGGCCCCATCTGCCGCATGGGGCGCAGCTTACGCCCAAGCTTGCGGTCTTCGCGTTCCTTGCGTTGCTGCTCAAGATACCGTTTCCAGCTTTCTGGCAGCACAATTCCTCCCTGCAAGGTGCAGTGTAAGCGAACAACGCACCCGCCGCCAGATACGTGCGCCGGCATCAGCACGCAAGGCCCGGATGAATCAGGCACCGAACTTGCAGCCTGCGCGTGATCGGGCATACTCCCGCCGCAATGGAGTGATCTTGATGGCAATCGTTGAATGCGTACCCAATTTCAGTGAAGGCCGCCGCGCCGACGTCGTACAGCGCATCGTCGCCGCCATGCGTGCGGTTCCCGGCGCGGCTTTGCTGGGCAGCGAAAGCGACCCCGACCACCACCGCAGCGTCGTGACACTGGCCGGCGAGCCGGAGGCCGTGCTCGAAGCTGCGTTTCAAGGCGCAAAGAAGGCAGCCGAGTTGATTGACCTGCGCGAGCACAAGGGCGCGCACCCGCGCATGGGCGCCACCGACGTGATTCCTTTCGTGCCGGTGCGAGACATCTCGATGCAGGAATGCGCGGCACTGGCGCAACGCCTGGCAAAGCGCATCGGCGTCGAGCTTTCCATCCCCGCGTTTCTGTACGGCGACGCGGCGCAGCGCGACGACCGCCGCAACCTGGCCGACGTGCGGCGCGGAGAGTTTGAGGCGCTGCGCGACGAGATCGGCACCAACCCCCAGCGCAAGCCTGATTTTGGGCCTGAGCGCATTCACCCCACCGCAGGCGCGACCGCCGTTGGCGCGCGCTTCTTTTTGATTGCCTATAACGTCAACCTGGCCACAACCGACGTAAAGCTTGCCAAGCGCATCGGCAAGGCGATCCGCGAGAAAGACGGCGGCATGCCTGCGGTCAAGGCCATGGGCTTTGACCTGCCAGCCGAGAAGTGTGTGCAGGTCAGCATGAACCTGGTTGATTATCGGCGCACCAGCCCGGCCCAGGCATATCGCCGCATCGCCGAGCTGGCCGCCGAAGCCGGCGTCAGCATCAGAAACAGCGAAGTCGTCGGCCTGCTGCCACAGGAGGCGCTGGAGTTGTGCGGTCGCCAGATGGCGGAAGCCAACGGCACTGCCGTACCCGACGCGGCGGCCTACGCAATCAGCGCCCTGAAGCTGACCGACTTCGACCCCAACGAGCAGGTCATTGAACGAAAGATGGAATCCACCATGAGCGAAGCCAAGTTTCCCTACCTTGCGGGCACACGTGAATTCCTGGCTGATCTTGCGTCGGCCAACCCGACACCGGGTGGCGGGGCGGCAGCGGCTGTGCTGGGTGCCACCGGCATTGCACTGGGCGAAATGGTAGCCAACCTGACGGTGGGAAAGAAAAAGTACGCCGAAGTGCAGGACACGGTCAAAGGCGCGCTTGCCCGGCTGTCACCCATGCGCCCGCAGATGCTGGCGCTGTTCGCCGAAGACGCGATGGCATTTGAAGCGTTCGGCGAAGCAGGCAGGCTGCCCAAAGACACGGACGAGCAGAAGGCCGCCCGCGCAGCCGCCATGCAGCAGGCCCTGAAGGGCGCGACCCTGACGCCCGACAGCACGGCACGGCTTGGCGTCGAGGCATTCAAGCTGGTCCACGAAATCGCCAAGGTGGGCAACAAGCACGCGATCAGCGACTGCGGCGTCGGCGCGTTGAGCCTTTACGCGTGCGTCAAGGCGGCGGTCCAGAACATGTGGATCAACCTGCCGGGCATCAAGGACGAAGCCTTCAAGCAGGAGTACACGCAACGCCCCAACCAATACGAAGCCGAAGCACAAAAGCTGCTGGACGAAACGCTCAAGGTCGTGCACGCAGCCATCGGCTCGTAGCGGCTACTTCACCGGCGGCCAGATGCGGTCAAAGGGCCAGATCCGGAAGATCACGCGGCCCTCGATGCTGCTGGCATGCGCCCACAGCCGGTCAACCCCCGGCGGCTGGGTCTGACGCACGTCGATTTCAAGCCAGCGGCGGCTGTCGTTGCTGTGCGTGCGGTTATCACCCATGACAAAGATGCGCGCGGGCGGCACCTGGAACTCTTCGCCTTCGCGAATCGCGCTGCCAAGGTCGCCTGATGTAAACGAGCGGTACGTGCCGTCGGCCTGCTTCAACTCGTCGGCTGTGAGGTAGGATTCCGGTACTGGCGCGAACTTCTGGCCGTTAGCCTCGCGCAACCACAGCTTGCCGTCTTCGAACTTCAGTGTGTCGCCGGGTAGCGCGATCAGGCGCTTGACCAGCTCAAGGCCCGGGTCTTCGGGGCTGCGGATAACGACGATGTCGCCGCGATGCAGCTCCGGCGTCATGAACTCGGGCATCCAGCTGATCCACCACTTGTCGCGATTGTTGGCCAGCATGGGCGTGATGCGCTCAACGACCAGGCGGTCGCCGTGTACCAGCGTGCCTTCCATGCTGGGGCCCTGTACCTGGCTGACCTGCACAACGTAGGCGCGCAGCAGCAGCACCAGCAGAAGAATCTTGCCGACCTCAACGGCAACGCTCCACGCCATGCCAAGCGGCGTCTTGCGGCCCCCGCGCTTCTTCGTGGGCAGGCTGCCGGAGCGGGCAAAGCCGCGCCGCCGGGTGTTTTCTTCTGCCGCCGGCGCGTCGCCTTCGTCCGCAGCCTCTTGTGCTGCTTCAAAATCCGGGCGCTTGAGGCGCAGGCTCTGGCCGATGCGGCCCCACAGGCTTTTCGGAGCGGCTTTGGGTTGTGCAGCCGCGCGCACCGGCCTGCGCGCGCCGCGCCCGCCGCCCTTGATGCTGCGGCCCTTGAGGGCTTCTTCAGTCAGGTCTGAGCGAACCGCCACCGGCACGACACGCCCGGTATCGGTGCGCCGTGCCTTGACGCCGAACTCTTCGGCGGCCATCGCCGGAAAGCCGTCTGCGGCATACTCTTCCCAGCTCACGTCTTCGTTGTCGTTTTTCTGCCGGCTTTCTTCGTGGAAGCCGCTGGGGTCTTTCTCGGGCTGGGCCGGCACCTGCCGCGACGCGGGCCTGCGCGTCTGCTTGGTTGTCGGCTTGTCGTCCACGCGCTTTACGCCACCGGGTGTCAGCACGACGCCGCTGCGCGGAACGCTGCGGGTCTGGGTCTGCTCGTGAATCTTCGGGATGCCGGGGCTGAGGCCGGGCCCGCGCACAGATCGTGTGCGCGCGCGGCCGCGCTCCGGCAGCATGGCCGACTGGCCGCTGCTGTTCAGCGGGTGGTCGCCGGCGACTTCTTCTGCCGGTACTTCGCCGGGCACGTCAACCGGTGCCTCGAAAGGGTCGGGTACCTGCCTGAAGTCGCCGCTGCCGACATCGCCCTGCGCATCCTGCGGCGGCCGGTGCAGTGATGCGTCCGACGGGCGCCGCTGGCGGCGCGGCGTGGCGGGCTGGTTCAGATGTCCGAAGAACTCGTTGCTATCTTCGGTGACCATTGACGAACTTTCTGCGGGGCGCACGAATCGCCCTCAATGTACCACATGCGATTGCTGCCGGTAATCACTCGCCGAACGGGTCAAGATCCTCCGGGCGGCCCTGCTCGCGCTTGCCGCCTAGGTCAAGCTCCTGCGCCTCGTCCAGTTGCACGCCGTGTTCGTCGGTGTCGTGCAGCACATCGTAGCCGTCGCTGACGGCTGGGTGCTGCCCCGTTTCGGCGTGTGAATCAAACTCGGACTCTTCGACCTCCGACATGCCGACGTCCGCCGGGACATAGCCGGGATTCTCGGCAATCGGCGGGTATAGCCCTGAGTCCTCACCGCTGAGCGTCGGGTCGTAAGACTGTTCAAGCCTCTCGCCTTCGCCTGTCACGGCGTCTGCCTCGTCGTCGCCGCTGTCGGTGCGGTCAGAGACCGGCGGCGAGCGCAACGTGGCCGCGCTGGCCGGCGGATAGAAGCGCGCCAGCGCGTTGTCGATCTCCTGCTCGGTCACGATGAACAGCTTGACCTTGCTGCTGGTCAGGCGCCGCAGCTCAAGCAGGCGCTTGGGGTCAAACGGCCAAGCCGCCGCGACCAGCAGCAGCTCTCCCACGCGCTCAATCGGCACGACGCGATAGCTGCGCGCAATTGCCGGGCGCAGCATCGCCAGTGCGCGCTCTGACGGCTCGATGTCGTCCAGGTCAACGGGCGACAGGGTCTCGTGCCGCGAAAGGAAGCGGTACAGGGTCTCCTGGTCGGTGAAGCTGCCTTCCTGCAGCAACTGCCTGGCTGATTCAGAGACCTGGTCTTCCGACTCAAGGGCCTCCTGCACTTCCTCATAGGTGATCACGCCTTGCAGCCACAGCAGGTAGCCCGCCCGCTGCTCCATCTCTTCGTAGGCGGCGCTTTCGCGCGCCTGCGGATCGCCCGAGCCGTCGGCGCCGTAGTCAACCGGGCGCTCATAGCCAAGGTCATCTGAAGCGGGCTCAGTGTAATCTTCGTCCTGTGCCGGCATCGGCGTCTGCATCACGTCGCGGTGCATCTGGCGCGTGGGGCCGGACAGAAAGTTGCCCTGTGGCTCAAGCTCGTCGTCGGCTTCCTGCATGGCTTGATCCGACGAGTACTCCGCGGCCTGAAACGCCACCAGCGACGAGTCATGCATGCGCGGACCCAGCGGCGTGCCGGGGCGGTGTGGTGGGCTTTGCGGGCCCTGCTGATCGGCCTGCTGCTGGCGACGACGCATCTCCTGCAACAGCGCCTTGCCCTCATCGCCCAGCAGCTCCTCCGCGCTGACGCCGGCCAGCGTGTTGCCGCGCGATCCCGGTGGCGTCGGTGCCTGGTCACGCCGCCGCGAAATGCCGGGTTGCGGAACGGGCAGCTTGACCACAGGCGGCAGATTGTCAGACCCCGGGCGCACAGCCGGCGCCGAAGGTGCGCTTCGCGGGCGCATGCTTTCCAGCGGCGAGGTGTCACCTGACAGCGTGCCATCCTTGGGAATGATGCGGGTGGTTTTGCGGCGCATGATCATGGATTCCATGACCTTCTTGTTGCTGCCGCCCATATCCATGGGTTTGCCGGTATCGCCACGGCGCAATTGCGGCTTGGTCGTGGTTTTGCCGGGGTTGCCTTTGGGGATTGGCCGTGTCTGTTCGCGCCCGATGTTGCCCATCATGGCGCGCTGGCGCTGGGCCAGCGTGCTGCTGCCGCCCATGCCATCCAGGCGGGCGTCGCGGGCTAGCTGTGGGCCACGGTTGCGCTTGGGGGGCTCCAGCGAAAGAATTTGTGTGCGGCGGCGTGAAGCGCCGGGCTCGCCGACCGGGTTGGTCTTCTTGCGCTCGGGGGCTTTCTGCACGTCGTCAGTGGGCTTGCGCTTTTCGTTCTTGGCTGTGGGTCTGCGGCTTGAGTCGGGCTCAGGCTGCTCTGGCGCCGGGTCTTGCGACACATCCTCTTCGTCTGGAACATGCACCATGAGATCCCGCCGCCGCCAACACCGGTGTAAAGACGCAAGTTTGAGCGGCAGGCTTCTGCCGCCGGCCGAGGATGGTAATGCGCTACGCAACCCGGCACGACCCCGGAAAAGTGTGCCGACCCTCCTGACCTGCTAGAGTGTATTACATGGATTGGCAGGGGCAACCAACTGTGCGCCATGCCAAAGGGGCTGGTATTCGTAACTATCGTTTGCGGTTGACTCTAGAACAGACGCGATGTATCCCTTAGACGCCAGATGATCTTCGGCCTTTGAGGGGACAAGACTTGGACGAACCCCAACAGGGGGTGTGCGAGACTTGCGTTTTGATAGGTTTTGCGCACGGTGAGCTTTTGAAGGAGCACTCTTGACCGACCTGCGCTTTGACATCACTCCCATCGACGCCCTGGCCAACACCGCCCGGGTTGTGGTGGAAGGCGCGATCGACGCCACGACCGTCATCTCATTCGAATCGCAGCTCAAGCAATTGCAGGAGGACGGCTACACCAACTTCGTCCTCGACATGCAGGGCATCAAGTACGTCAACTCGACGGGGCTGGGAAGTCTCGTCGCCACAGCCGACAACCTCGAAAAGGTCGGCGGCGGGCTTGCGCTGATTCGTGTGCACCCCAAGGTCAAGGTCGTCTTCGACATGCTTGGCCTCAACTCGTTCTTCCGCATTTTCACCAACGAAGACGAGGCCGTGAACTTCCTCGGCTCAAGCAAGGGCGATGGCGGTGCCCCCGCGCAGCAGCCCGCGCAGGCCTACGCCGCGCCTGCGCAGCGCGCACCCACCGGCCCTGTCCCGCAGCGCCAGCCTACCGGCGCCTTCCAGCAGCCCGCCGCGCAGCCTTCCTACGGTTACCAGCCGCAGCAGCGCGCAGGCACCGGCCAGTGGCAGCAGCAGCGCCGCCAGACCGGCGTTATCCAGCAGCCGCAACCGCAGCCAATGCGCCCGGCCACCGGCCAGTGGGCGCGGCCCGGCACCGGCCAGTACGTTCCGCCGTCGCGTGACAACCCGCAGATCGTGGCTTGCCCCAATTGCGGCGCCTCGTTCAAGGTAAGCCAGACCGGCCGCTACAAGTGCCCCTCCTGCGCGACTGCCTTTGTGGTTGACCCGCAATTCGGTGTTGAGCTTGCGCCGGCGACAAGCCAGTTGACGCTGGCCTTCACCCCTGAGTGCCGTGAGGGCTTTAACCTTTATCTGGGGTCGATGTGCCGCCGCTCGGGTTACAGCGAGGCGGATTACAACCAGCTTCGCGCGGGGCTTGACCAGATCCTTCAGGGTGTGCTCCAGAACTGCTACCAGGGGCGCATCTACGAAAGCTACGCCGTCGCCTTTCTGCCGGCGCGGCGCAACCTGCAGATCAAGTTCATCGTGGCCGGCCCTTCCATCCAGGGCGACCCGCGGTCGTACTTCCCGCAGGCGGCGCAGATCATGCCCGACCTTGCCATGCGCCCGCACCCCAAGGGCGGCACCGTGATCGTGATGAGTTTCCGCCGCTAGACGATTCGTGACAGTCGTGCTCACCAAAGGTCGAAGCCTGATTGGCTTCGACCTTTGGCTTGCGCCTGCGCTCGCTATCCTTGCAGCCCTGCATGGCAAACTGGTTCGGCAACCTTGCGGGACTTTGGGCGGGCCTTCTGCTGATCCCGCTGTTGCTGCTTTACATGATGCGCCACCGGCCCGTGCGCCGGCGTGTCCCCAGCCTGCGTCTGTGGGTTGGCGCAGTGCAGGCCCAGGTCGCGACCAGCCCGTTTCAGCGGCTGCGCCGCTCGCTGTCGCTGCTGCTGATGATCCTGGCGCTGCTTGCCATGGTGCTGGCGCTGGCGGGGCTGCGCATCCCTGACGCCAAGCGACGCGGTTTGCCGGTAACCATTGTGCTGGACGTGACGGCTTCGATGGCTGCGCGGTATGAAAACGGCACACGCATGGAAGCCGCCCGGCGTCTGGCCCTGCGCGCCATCGAGGCCTCCGGCGCTGATCGCGTGACGCTGCTGGCATGGGACGGCACACTGCGCCCGCTTGCGCAATCCGACGCCCCGCCCGGCACCGCTGCCGATGCACTGGATGCCGTGCAGGCCGGGCACAAAGCCGCCGACGATGCCGCGCTGTACCGCGCGATGGCGCAGCTTGCGTCGGGCACCCAACAACCGATTGTGCTGATCGGCGACCGCGACCCCGCCACCGACGACGTGGCCTTTCTGCAAGCCGGGGCGCCGCTACTAAACGCGGCGATTGTCAGTGCCTCGCTGCATGATCCGGCTCCGGGCCAGATGGAACTTACGCTCGGGCTGGAGTTGTTCGGCGCCAGGTCAACGCAGCGCGCGACAATTGCCCTGGAGAGACTGATCGAGGATTCGCCGGAGCTCGTGGACGCCCGCGACATTCTACTTGAGCCGGGGCAGCGCGTAGCAGCGGTGTTTCCCATCAGCCAGCCTGGGCTGTACCGCGGTGTCTTGCGCGGCACGGACGCACTGGCCGCGGACGACACTGCATGGGCGCGCTGTGTGCCCTTGCCGGTGCTGCCGGTGGCAATCGGCGACGGCGTGCCATCACCGGTGACGCGCGCGGTTGAGGCTATCGCGGGCGGCATGGGAAGCGTGCGCATTGCAGGCCCCAGCCCCGACGCCGCACACATCTCGGCAACTGTGCGCGGCATCCGCACGCGCCTTCCGGTTGCGTGCGTCGGGCCTGGCGCATCGCCACCCGGGGTGGAGTTCGCCGATGCCGTGGACGCCTCAGCCACGCCGGCAAGACCGTCGCCCGGCACGCTGTGGCGCGGCGCCGGGTTGCCCGACATCGCAGTGCAGACGGCTTGGCCGATCACCTTTCGCGGCACCATACAGCCTGTGCTTGAGGTGGACGGCGGCACGGCGATTGCACTGTGCCGGCGCGACAACGGCCTGGATGATCTCGTGCTGGGGCTGCCGCTGGAAGGCGAAGGCGCGGGCAACCTGGCTGAGCAGCCGGCTTGGCTCGTGCTGTGGGCGAACTGGTTTGAATACGTGCGCGGACTGATTGACCCGCTGCCGCGCGGCGGGTTTTCCACGCGCGACATTGTTCGCGTGCCTGCGCTGGACGGACGCGAGACATTCGAAGTCATCGCGCCCGACGGCAGCACGCAGAATGTCCAGCCGGGCGCCGGACTCCCGACGCACCTTCCCGGCGTGTACCGCGTGAACGGGCTCGATGCGCCGGTGCCGCTGCTGGGGGCAAGCCTGCTGGACGCCGCCGAAAGCGATCTCGCGGTCACGCAAGGCGCCGACAACGACGCGACAATGGCCGCGCTACAGGAGGGAAGGCTCGCCGGCGGCACCGGGCCGCTGGAGCTTGCGCCGTGGCTTGCCATGGCCGGTGCGTTTCTGCTGATCACGGAGTGGGCGCTGTATCGGCGTCGTTTTCCTCGCCGCGCGCCTGCAGGACAGTCTTGAGCGCGTCTCCAAGCCGCTGCACAGCCTGCCGCAACTCGGCCGTGAGCTCGCGGTTGCCGCCAAAGCGCACGGCGTAGTACTTTTCAGTAAGCTCCCCCACCGTTTGCAGGGCCGGGCCACCGCGCAGCGAGACGCGACGGGCAAACTCGCGCGGCGTTTCGCTGGGCAGCTTGTGAAATCCATGCCCAGCCAGCAGCACCAGCAGTTGAAAGTACACGCCGCGATCATGCTGCTTGCCACCGCTGCCCATGCCGCTTAGCACTTCTTTCTCGATGCGGCGCCGCTTTCGCCGGCGCAACATCAGCAACAGGGCAATCACTTCAATTGGCAGCGCCAGCACCAGCAACCGCAGCCACCCGCTGCGCGGCAGCAACCCGTCCGGGATCCAGCCGGTAAACGACAGCAGCCACTGATCGCTTGCGTGCACCGAATTCTCCACCGCGCCCAGCGCGTGCCCCAGCAGTGCCCGCTGGTCTGAGGCGTCGAACTCGCGAAACCAGTCTCGCTCCTGCCCCCCGGCTTCCGCCGATTCTGGCTCGTCGGGCGTCTGCACCTGCGGCTGGGGCTCTTCAGGCTCCGGCTCCTGGGCTGGGTCGGGTGTGGGATCAGTCGGCTGACTGTTTGCGCCCTGCCCCGGTGTCGGGTCAAAGGCCACCCACCCGTAGCCCGAAAAGTACACCTCCACCCAGGCGTGGGCGTCGCCGCTGGTAACGTCCCAGGAGTTGTCCAGATCTACCGAACGCGCGGCATAACCTGCCGCAATGCGGCACGGCACGCCCATCGAGCGCAGCAGCACGCACATCGCGCTGGCAAAGTACTCGCAATGCCCGACGCGCTCGGCGGCGCTGCCGGATGTATCGAGAAAGCGCGCAATCGCGTCGGCACCGGTGGCAGGTCGCTGCTCAAGCGAATAGGTCCAGGCCGGCTGATCGCCTGCCCGTGCCTCGGCAAACATCCGCACAATGTAGTCGGCGGCGGCGTACATCCCGTACTCGCGGCGACGGTCGCCCAGACCAAAGAGAAGCATGCGCAGCGATTCATGCTGCTGAAAGCGCGCGATAACCTGCTCGCGCAACTCCACGGGGATGCGCGCGTACTCGGGCGCGTATCCCAGCGCGGGCGGCAGTCGCGCGGCAAGCCGCCGGGCAAGCTCCTGGCGTGGAACTACGATCTCGCGCGCGGTGACGCGCAACGTATCTCCCGGGCCGATCACCGGCGCGCTTAGTGTGTGCTGCACGCTGTCGTACAGCAGTGGCCCGTCGTAGGCGTGGACGCTGACGGCTTCAACCGGCAGCGGCACGCTGGCCTGGCTGCCCACGGCTGCTTCGTGAAGCAGCAACTCGTAGGGCCGATTTCCGTACAGTTCGCCTGCCAGTTTCGGGGCATCGGGCAAAGCGCGCCCGCGCTCGCCGGGGGGGACTTCGGCAACGCGCGCCGGATCGGGCTCAAGCGGCGTCCAGCGTTCACCGTCAAAGTTGGCGAACGTAAACGCCCGCAGGTACAGCACGTCGGGCACCGCCTGCGCCGGGTAAAGGGCCTGCACACGCATCACCGGCGCGCCCGAGCGCAGGATGTCGCCGAACTCGCCCAGTTCTACGCCGTCGGACAGGCCCGCGACATTGGTCGGTGCCTCGGCAGGGCCGCTTGAACCCGGCGGCGGCGCATCGCCCGGCGTGCCGGAAGGCGGCTGAGGCGCAAGCATGCCTCCCGGCGTGCCGGCACCGGCGCGAAAATCCAGTCTCGGCACCGAAAAGTACAGCAGCATCGAGGCGGCGATCACCGACACAGCCAGCAACGGAAGCGCAAGCACAAACGCCCGCCGCAGCACCCCCGAGGGTCGCCCAGCGGGCGGAAGCGCGGCGGCGCGACGCGTGTACACGCCGTAATACAACATGCCCGGCAATTGCAGCGCCAGGTACACCGCGGCAAGGCCTGAAATCGCCGCCAGCCAGGGCCACAGCGCATCCTGCAGGTCATCGCGCCGCACGCCGATCACCGCGCTGAACAAAGCCAGCACCAGCACGACCGAGACAAGCCGCGGGGCGTCACGCACGTACAACACCATGATCTGCACGCTAACCAGCACCAGCGGCAAGGGCGTAAGCGTAACGATATCGACCAGGTTGCCCGCGTGCTCACGAATCTGCACGCCGTGCGCCACGATCAGGATCAGCGGCGCCATCGAATACACCACCAGCATGGGCGTGCGCCAGCGACGCAGCGCGGGCAGGCGCAGGAATGTCTCCTGCAGACCCACGCAAAGGCCGAGAAACACAAGCTCAGTCCATTGCATCAAACCGCGGCGCTGAAAAAACACCGCTACCAGTACCAGCGCCAGGCCGCTCAGCCGCGCCATGGAAAAGTACAGCGACTCGCGCGTCAGGCGGCTCACGCGGCACCCCCTTCGTCGAGCATGGCCGGCAGGTCCTGCGTGGCCACGCTGCGCCTGCCGACACCGTCAAAGCGCAGATGCTGCCGAAAGTCAGGGTCCGCCGTGCTCAGCACAATCGCCTCACGGCCCGCGCGCAGTGCGGCTTCTGCGTGTTCCTGCGCGCCCAGCGTGACAAGCACCGGCACTTCATGCAGCGCGCCTACGCCAACCTCTTCAATCCACTCACCCAGACGCTTGTCGGCAAATCCCGCCAGCGCCAGCCGCTCCATCACCGCGTGATAGTGAGCGTCGCCGCGCCCCGGGCGGCTTGCGTGCAGTGCGCTTCCGTGCCAGGCAAAGCGAAACATCACCCCCTGCCGCGTCAAAAACCACGTCAGCCCGGCAAACAGGCCAATCGCCGCTTCAAGCCGCTGGCGCAGGGTGGCAGGGTCGCCCACGGGCGCGGTGTCGAGCAACAGCGCAAAGCTGGCGTCCTGCCGCCCCTCCAGCTCAAGGATCATCGGCTTGGCCGCGCGCGCGGTGGTGCGCCAGTGGATGCGCGAGACGTTCTGGCCGGGCAGGTACTCGCGCACGCCGTACACTTCTTCCTGGCCGCGCGACGCCACGGAGGACTCACCAAAGTAGCGGGCTGTTTTCAGCAGGCGTCGCTCAAGCGCCTCGGAAAGCCGCGCGGGCCGCGGGTACACCAGGATGTCGCTGCGAAACGAAAGCTGGCGCGACTTGCGCATCAGCCCGAACGGAAACGAACTGGATACCACACACTGCCGCAGACGGTGATACCCGCGCCGCCCGAATGCCGCGGCATAGCCGCAACGGTGCACATAGCCCGCGCTGACAGACATCACCAGGTTGGCAGATTGGTCGCGATACCGGTCGGGCAGGCGGGTGTCGTCCAGCTCAAGCGCAAAGCGCGGCCCGCGCCCCTGATTGTGCACCAGCAGCGTGACTTCGATGTTCTCGCCGGCGTGCGTCTGCGCCGGGTGCTGCCGCTTGAAACTGATGCGCCGCACGTTGACCCACACGACCACCGCGTTCACAAGCAGCAGCGCAAACGGCAGGCTGGAAAGCATCAGAAAGCTGTTGTGCGAATAAAAAGTGCCGGCAAAGAACAGCAGCAGCGCAGCACCCAGAAAGTACCAGCCAAGGCGCGTGGGCAGCGGCAGCACCGCCGCGCGACGCGCGATACGGGCAAGCTTTCCCCTTGAGATCACCTTCATCACGCTGTTTTAACGAAGCAGGGGCTGCAACGGTGCGGGAAACCTGCCGCTCAATGGTGTGAGCGAAAGTCGTCAATCGCGCGGCCAAGCCGGGCAAGGCCTTCCCGCAGGCTGCTGGGCTCAACGCGGTACCCGATGCGCAGCCACCCCGGCGATTGAAAATACTCGCCCGGCGAAACCAGCACACCATAGTCGTTGCGGCACACCGTCGCGAGGTTGCCTGTCTCGGTAATGCCCTTCACCCGCAACCAGACAGTGATGCCGCCCGGCGGTTCAAAGCACTCGATATCGTCGCGCGAATCCGCCCACTGCTTCACGATCGGCCAGTTCTGGTCATGCAGACGGCGCGCGGCAAGCCGCAGCCGTGGCAGATTACTCAGCGCGCGCATGCCCAGGTTCTGTGTCACGGTCGGCAGCTCGGGGTCCACGATGTCCACCAGGTCGAGCATGCGCGAAATCAGCTTGCTGGGCCCGACCGCCCACCCGAAACGCAGTGCCGACAGGCCATACACCTTCGTCAGGCTGCTGGTCGCAATCACGTTGTCGCCCAGGTTGAAGGCGCTGTATTCATGGCCCGGCTTGACGTGATCGATGTACACCTCATCCACAAGCACAAGGGCGCCCGCGTCGGCGGCGGCCGAGACAATCTCCTGCATCACTTCGCGAGGCATCAAGGCCATGCTGGGGTTATGCAGGTTGCTAAGCACAACCATGCGCGCATCCTGTGCCAGCAGGCGCTTGAGCTCGCCCAGGTCGGGCAGATACCCGTTGGAGTGCATGCGCGGCAGCGCCAGCACCTGCGCCTGCACCAGCGTGGCCAGGCTCAGAAACTGCGGGTAGCCCGGCGTCTCGACAATCACCTTGTCGCCCGGCGAAAGCTGCGTGGCAAAGGCAAGAAAGTTTGCCTGGCTGCTGCCCGCAGTCAGCGCGACCTGGTCACCACCGCAACCGTAGCGTTGCGCCAGAATCGCCACGTTGCGCGGGTCGCCGTAGTTGCTGCACAGGCTGCCCAGGCTGAAATCCGTGTCCTTGAACCCAACCTGTTCATTGCGCGGCGGTGCCATGCCGCTGCCCGCCATGAAAATCCCGTCGGCGTATTCAAGCCGCTTGGCATACCGCATGTACTGAAACGGTTCAAAGTCCATGACAACTTTGTAGCGGCGGCGGGCGATACTGACAAGGTTGTTGGTAGCGTCCCAGCCGGACCGCAAGCTGCGGGGTGGGGACGCCTTGCGGCCTGGCATAGAGTTGTCGCCGCTGCAACTCATTCCCTGCCGCGACTTGCGCTAAGAATGAAGTTCATCCGTGCGTGCGTCCGATAAAGGTGTGGCGATTGCGCCCGGAGGCACCCGTGAACAGCGAAACCAGCACCGGCTTGTCCAAGGTTGAAGTGATTCGCATCGACGACGAGCGCATCGGCGAAGCGGCCGTCGAGTACGTCCCCGCCGAGGCCGAGTTCAAGATCGTCGTCAACGAGCGCATCGAGGCAGCGCTGCACTGTGCGCCGCACCGCATCAAGAGCCTGGTTGTCGGATGGCTGATCGGCGAGGGCGTGATTGACCGCGAAAGTGATTTCATCGCGCTGGACACCGATCTGGAAAACCTGGTGATCCGCGTAACCGTCGGGGAAGAGGCAGCTGCAAACCTCGAGGCCCGCGCCCTGACCGGCCCCGTAGGCTCACTGGGTGACCCTGCGTTTGCGCGCCGCGTCACCACCGATCTTTCTCTCAAGCCGGAAGAAGTGGTTGAGCTTGCACGCCGCTTCAAGGAGCTTTTTCTCGGATTGCGCAGCAGCGACCGCATGTGCTACCTCGCGGCCTTTGCGCAGAACGGCGAGATTCAAAGCTACGGCGAGGGCTTTCACCGCATCAACGCCATGTATCGCGCTCTGGGTGAGCTCGTGGTCGCCGGCGTTGAGCCCGGCAACCGCATCGCGCTGGCAAACTTCGGCTTGACGCGCCAGATGACGCTGAGGCTTGCGCGCGCGGGTGTGTGCATGGCCTTGTGCGCGGCGCCGCCCAGCAACGCAGCGATTCAAGCCGCCAACGACTACTATCTTTGCATTGTCAGCTCGGCGATCGGCGGGCGCGTTACGGTGTACAGCGCGCCGTGGCGGGTGATCTGATCAGCCCAGCAGCATCAGCACCAGCGGCGTGCCGTGGCCGATTATCGTTACGGCCGGTGGCAGCAGGATCAGCGCCGTCTTGGCCGCATTCGGTGCCGCGAATGCCCCGTCCGGGCCGATCGTGATGCCGGCTGGCAGGGCATCCACGACACAACTGCGTGCCGGATTGCGCGGGTCGTAAAGAATCTGCTCCGCTTCTTCATCTTCAAGCCGCCGCGTGTCGTGCGACCTGACAACCGCGCGGTGGGTTGTGCCGTCTTCGGCGGCAAACTCGTACTCCAGCCGGTACACCGTCTGGTTGTTGATCTTGGTATTGGTCGGACGCTTTGAGACCATCTTGCCGCGCGCGAGCTTTCCGTGTGCCAGCAGCCCGCTGCGGCGCAACCCCTGGCGCAGGCCAAAAAACACAAACACCAGGCCGATCAGCGGGAAGATCACAAACACCAGCATCCACGGATGCAGCGGCGAGGTTCGCGCGCCCTTGATGCGCGAATCAGTCGTGTTTTCCGCGACGTATTCAACCGGCACTTCCGCGCCCACGGAAAAGTTCGCGCCCAGCGTGTACGACTTGCCTTGCAGAACCTCGCCCGAGCCGTTGCGGTACTTGTAGCTCACGGCGTACACGGGCGTGCCCGGTGTCGAGTCTGAACCGCCCTCGCTGATGCTGGTCTGCTCAAGCGCCGTGACAGTCCCGCTGGTTTGCACCAGCTCTCCTGAAAAGCGCCAGATTGAGGACACGTCCACAGCCGGGATCAAGAACCACATGAAGATCAGCGAAAAGCCAAGCCAGATCCATCCGAAGTTCTGCAGCCACCCGCCGAACAGCGACACCGCACGCACGCTCAGCGGCACGCCGCGCATCGCAGGCGTCGCCTGCTGCTCAGGGCCGGCGCGGTTATACTTGTCCAGGTTGCTCAATCGATGAACCCCGTGCGCCGCATCAATTCTTCGTCGATGGTTGAGGCCTCGTGCAAGCCTTCCAGATGGCGGCGAACGTACTTGCCGATCAGGTCCGCTTCAAGGTTCAACGGCGTGCCCGCCCGCCACTGGCGCGCGTTGGTCACCGCGCGCGTGTGAGGCACCAGCGCCACCGTGAACCCGTCCTTTTCCAGCTCTGCGATCGTCAGGCTGATGCCATCGATGCAGACGCTGCCTTTCAAAATGCACTGGCGCGCAAACTCCGCACCGCACGCGACGGCGACGCGCACTTCGCCTCCAGCCTCGTGCAGCGCCTTGATCGTCGCTGTGCCATCGACGTGGCCCTGCACGATGTGACCGTCAAGCCGCGAGCCCGCCTTCATCGCACGTTCCACGTTCACGAGCGCGCCCCTGGCTAGGCCGCCAAGCGTTGTCAGCTTCTGGGTTTCCGGGACAACTTCAAAGGTCGCCGTCGCGCCCGCAAGTTGCGCGACCGTCAGGCAACAGCCGTTCAACGCCACGCTGTCGCCCACCTTGACCGACTGCCAGTCTTCGAGCGTTGAAAGATCCATAGACAAGCGCAGCAACCCGCCATCGCGCGTGCTTTCCCCCACCGCCACTGCCGCTTCGACGATTCCCGTGAACACTAGCCACCTCCGGCTTGTGCCTGTGCAATCTTCTTTGCCAGGGCTGCCGCTTCGTTGCGCTGTTCACACTCGGGGAACCATTTCCATTGCGTGCCCAGCGCCTTGGCGGCACGGTCAGCGCGGCCGCGCTCCATCTCTTTGGTTGCGCGCTCAACGGCCGGCGCGAGCGCCTTTTCTGCCTGGTTCAGCAGGTCTTTCCACACATCGGCGTCGCCCTTGATGTCGTCCAGAATCGCCTGGCCCTGTGCAGCCAACTCCGGCACGAGTCGGTGCGCGGCAACTTCTGCCGCGTTGGTCCACGCGCCAAGCCAGCGGCTTGCCTTGTGGTCAGACTGGGCGCGCCGCAACTGGCGCGTCGCTGCGCGTTCCTGGTCACGGGCAAGCTCGTCGCGCAGAGCGACAAGGTCGTTGTACACCGGCAGGTCGGCCCAGTCCTCCAGCGCGTCTTCGAGTTCCTTTGTGTCTGTGAGGTCGGCTTGAACGGCTTGCTTCATGCGCGCAAGGCTTTCCTTCAATGCGCGCTCAAAAGGCTCGGCGAGCTTTCGCACCCAGGCCTGCAGGCCCATGTCCTGAACGGCAAAGCGCGCGTGATTGAACAGCATCAGCGCAGTGGCGGGCTCCGCCGACAACACGTCACGAATACCTTCTTCGTATGTCTTGAGAATGTCCACCACGTTGTCCAGCAGCAGCAGGCCCGACGGGTCCGGCGCTTCGCCGTCCGCTGCCGGCGCCAGCACGTGCGCCACGCATTCGCGATAGCGTTGATTCAGCTCGGCGTGGCCCGGGGCGTAGGGCGTGTACAGCGGGTCGCCGCAGAACACCGCCTGCCACGAAAGCAGCCCGTTGCTGACCAGACCCGCTTCACCAAACGACCAGCCGCGACAGATGCGGTCCCAGAATATGTGCTCGTACGGAAACCCGACTGTGTACGGCTCATACACCGTCCCGTAGGTCGCGGTCGCGTTCCAGGCCAGCAGCGGCCCCACCCAGTTGCGCGACGGCACGCGCACTGTCGCCGCCGCAAAGCTGTGCAGGTGCACACAGATGCCGCCGGTGCGGAACCGCACAGTTCCCGCCGGCTTCTGGTTGCCCGCGTACCAGCCGTAGTAATGCAGAGTTTCATCGCGCGTGGACAGATCCACGACCTCAGGCTCAGTGTCGTGGTCGTAGGGCATGCCCGCGGCGGCCCAGGTTGCAGCCACCTGCCGCATCAAACGGTCGCGCTCAAGGTAGCCGTCTTTCAGCGTATCTCCGCGCGTGTCCAGAAGACTGCGGCCGGCGACGCCCAGCGTTTCGGCCAGAATGGCTTTGTCGATCATGCCCTTGACGGTTTCAACGGTCGGGCCGTCGAGGCGCGCCACCACCAGGTACTTGCTGCTGGTCGTGATGCGGGACTTGCTGTTCAGCAGGTCATTCTTGATTGCGCCGTCGATGCTCAGGCTCTCGCCCCTGGCCAGTGTCAGCTCGCCGTCCACGCTGGCCTCATCGTGGCCCTTGAACGCGCCCTCGTTGTCATCCCTGGTGCGGTCTTTCACCTTCAGCGGCACACCGCGGGTGGGCACGATAATGCAGATGCGAGGGTCAGCCATCACGGCCCGGTGCACAGGCTCATAGATCTGCTCCATGAACTCTGTCCGGTCGATCTCTTCTTCTTTTGAAGTCTTGAGCTTCAGGATGCGCGACACCTCGATGCGTCGGCGCTTGGCGTAATGCTCGGCAATTTCGATGCTGCCGGGGTCGTCCCGGTTGGCGAGGATCAGCACGTTCTCCGGCCCCAGCGCCCATGCGGCAGGCGCGGTCAGCGCCAGCAGGACCAGCAGGATCAGCACCATCGATGCCAGTCGTTGTGCTCGTGATCTAAGGTGCATGAATTCTCCGGCGCCGCCCACCAATCCTACACCCTGCACGCCTGTTCGTGCTAGGATAATGCCGGAGGTGTCATGCGCCCGGGACTATTGCTGCTTGCCTTGCTGCTGTGCGCGCCGATTCATGCGTGCTGCGTCTTTGACCAGGACCACCTTGAGGACGAAGCCCTGCCATGGCCCGGCGTCATCGCGCGTCTTGCCGGGCGCATTGAGCGCAACCCGGCGACCTGGCACGAAGCCGTCTATGAGCACAAGCTGCACCTTTCTGTCCCAGGCAGCGAGCTGCCCGACGCGCTTGAGGTACTGAACGCGCTGGATCAACTGGACCGGCAGCCAGAGGCGATCGGCCTGCTGCTGCCGCTGATCAAAGAAGCCGCCAACGATGAAGAGCGCGATTTGCTGCGCGAGCAACTGATTCGCGCGTACATCCACCTGTGGTGGCGCGGCGGCACCGCGGATCTTTCGCCTGAGTTGTGCCTCAACGCGGCAAGCGAGCACCTGGAGGGCCTGACCAGCGCCCCCTATTGGCAGCGCTTTCTGGCCTGGGCACGGCGCGAGACACCTGTTGACCCAAGCACGCTGATGCCCGACATGCTTGACCTGCGGCTGGCCGGCAACAAGCTGGCGATCGCTGGCAACACGCAGTTGGCGGACATGGGCATCCCCGCAGCAGCCGACTTCCTGCTTGGCCTGCTATACGCGCACCCGGTTTGGGAAAACTTCGACACCTTCCATGCCCTCAGCCTGGCATGGGCCGCTGACGGGCGGCAGGCACTTGCCCACTGCGCGCGCGTACGCGCATGGCACGAACACCGCACCGGAAACATCTCGCGCCTGCCCGGCGCAAACCAGATCGGCAACATCGAGCCGTTGACCATCGTGCGCGAGTTTCGCGGCGGCGCGAGCCTCGAAAAACTGCCGCTGGACCCTGCCTATCGCAAAGACATCGAAGCCTTCATGCAGGCGCAGATTGCGTACTCTGCCCTCTGGCGCGCCGCCCGGGGCGAATACGCCGCGTCGGTCGCCGTTGACATTGCACTGGAGGACCAGCGTGAGTTGTGGGCAGGCTTTATCGCCCCCGATGCCGACTTTCCAGCGCTTCCCACGCCAGTCATTCCTGAAGCCGCACAAGCCACTGCAGAAAGCACCACGAAGGAACAGCCGGCAAGCGATTCGCCGCGCTGGATGCCCTGGCTGCTGATCGGCGGGCTGCTGCTGCTGTTGACCGGCGGCTTCTTCGTGCACCGGATTGCCACGCGAAAGGAGGCGCCCCCGACATCGTGATTCGCGCGCTGATCGCCCTGATACTGCTGCTGGCCTGCCCGCCACTGGCTGCCGGGTTGTGGGACAGCGACCGCCCATCCGACGTCGAGCTTGAGGACGTGCTGCCGGTGCTCGTCGGGCGCTTTGACCGCCTGCCGCCCTCTTTTTACGAGGCCCGCCACGCGCGCCTCAAGCCGCTGCTGGCGGGCGCAGATGCCACCCCCGCCATGCACGACGATGCGGCGGTTGCGCTGCTGCGGCTTGGCAGGCATTCGGATGCAATTCATGTACTGGACCGCAAGGCGGTGCTGACCCGCTCGCTTCCGCTGGCGCAACAACGCCGCGTTGAACCCGCCACGCTGGCCAACATGGCGGCCTGCCTGCTTGCCCGCTACCAGAGCCACGGCCAACGCCGCGACCTTGAGGAGGCGCGTCAGCAGTTGGACAAGCTGCTGCAACTCGACGAATTCAACACTGACGCAGAGTTTGCGCGACGCGAAGTTCGCTGGATGCTGTCCGCGCCGGCCTGGACACCGGGCTCTGCCGACTTGTTCCCGAACATGCTGGGCATCCGGCGCGAGCACCTGCGGCAACCGCGCGAGCCGGGCGCGCTGGCACGTCTCGACAGCGCGGGCGCGATTCATCACCTGGCACGGTATGTCGTTCACGGCGGCGGCTGGAACGATCCCGACGTGTTTTATGCGCTGTCGCTCGCGCTGTGGCTTGAGGGCCGCGAAGCCGAGGCTGTCACGGCATGGATGCGCGCGAACGAGCTTCTGGCCAACGGCGCGCACACACGCGTCGCGAACGTACCCAAAGCCGGCAAGCTGGCCGAGCTGATGGCCGCGCACCTGGGCAAGCGCAACAACGCCGAGCAGCAGGATGAGCTGTACAACGAGCTGCGCGCAGCCGCCGACCAGTGGGTAGCGCAACGCAACGAATACGTCGCTGCCCGCATGGCCGAGGGCCGCCACCCGGACACCGACGCCACCTTCTGGCACCGCTTCGGCGACAAGCCGCCGCCGGCGCCGGGCGACACAGGCGAATCGGGCGAAGAGCCGGAGCCACCGCTGAGCACAGCCTTCGTCGTAGGAGGCATAGCGGCGCTCGCCATGCTGCTGTTCGTGCTTGGCGCGTTCGCCCTCTTCATAGGCCGCCGCCACCCCAGGGCACCAACAGTGGATGAAGTGTAGGGGCGACACTCGTGTCGCCCTCGAGCACTTTTTTTGCAACCGGCGGTGCCATCATCAGTACAATCAGGCAGGGTGATCCATGCGCTGTGCGTTGCTGATTCTCCTGATCCTGTTTGCGCTGCCGTGCGCCGCGTGCCTGTGGGACTACGACACGCTCGCCCAGGAGTCAGCGGGCATGCCCGACGTCAAGGCGGTGATCGCGGGCGGGTTCCCGCGCAACCCGCCGCTGTACTACGAAATGCGGCTTGAACGCGTGACGAAGCTGCTGGCCGCCAACCCGGACGACCTTGACGCCTACGACGGAGCCGCCGTCGCGTGCGACCGCCTAGGCCGCCATGACGAAGCCATTGGGTGGATGGCAAAGAAGTTGGCGGCCATGGACCGCATGGGCTACGACAGCGCCGCGCACGAACAGCCGAACCACCGCTATCGGTACCTGGCCAACCTCGGCACGTTTTACGCCCACCGCTGGTTTAAGAACGGCGCAAACCGCGACGACATGGCCGACATGCAACGCGGCCGCGACCTCATCGAGCAGGCAATCAAGGAAAACCCCGACGCCCACTTCGGCCGCGAGAAGTACCAGTTGATGGCGATGGAATGGGTGATTGAGCTCGACCCGTTCGACGAATCAATCCCTTTCAGCGACGGCTCCGGAATGACCACCCGCGGAACCTTGCCGAACATGCTCGGGCTCAAACTCCGCCAGGCACTCCGGATTCGTGACGACGACAGCAATCTTATCGAGGTTGGCCTGGGCGATGCGATCCCAGGACTCTCCGGGCTGATCGTCCAAGGGAACGCTTGGGAGAGTGTTGACGTCTATTACGCACTGGCGTTGGCGATACAGGTGACAGGCCGGTCTTCATTGGCCGCGCTTGCATTCAATCGGTGCCGAGAGCTGGTCGAGCAGGGCCGAACTTCTGTTGTCCCCAACGCTCCGTCCGGCGCGGAACTCCTGAAAGTCATGAATCCGGACAGCGAGGCCGGTTTGTTTGAGCAACGCTTGGAGCCCGGCGTTGCAGGTCCGATTGGAGCAAAGTATCAGGAACTTCGCTCGGCGGCTGACGTCTGGCAGAAGAGTCGGATCAGCTTCATGCAGGCGGCGCTGGAATCAGGCAAACACCCCGACACACATCCTGACTTCTGGAGCGGGTTTCAAGGCAATCCGGATCGCATGGAGATTCCCGAGCAGGGAGCTGTCTCTTCAGGCATCGACGGTTTCTTTACCTGGCTCAGCAGGGACTCCTTTGGGTTTTGGGCCATAGCGTCGTTGCTGCTTATCACGACAGCACTCATTCTTGGCGTTGCGGTTGCCGTCCGATCCACCAGGTCCTGGCTACGCCGTCGTGCGGCTTGGAGATAGGACGGAGCGCTGGGGGCTGGTTGCCCGCCAACCCTTCGCTTGCGCTACGGGCTCTTGGTTTGTGATTTGTTGTCGCGTGCCTTGTTAGGCTTCCGGTGTTGTTTCTACCGGAGGTCATTATGTCGAAACGTCGTTACAGGGTTCCGGCTGAGCGCAGGCATGCGCCAGCCGATCACCGCCATGCGCATGGCGGTGCCGATCTCGCACAGCGGCAGGCTCTCTATAAGGAGACTTATGAGCGCTTCGCTGCCTTCTACTGCATCGCGGATGTGGAGCTTGCGATCTCGCTGTATCGCGAGACGGTGCTTGCCCACCGCAGGGAGCGCGCCGCACGCGAAGCATCGCTGGATTCGCTTACGATTCAGGAAAACCGCTGGCAGGTCGCGCCTTCGCTGGCTTTGCGCGCCGCCCGGGCACTGGAGCAAGCCGCTGCCCGCTTGCGCAAGCTGCAGGAAGATTGCCGCGAAGCCGCCCTGCGCTGGGTGGAGCAACAACTCGGCCCCGACCCAAGCCATGACGCGGCGGTGACAGAAGGCGTCGGCGGATTGCCGCCGCTGCTGGCGGAACCCCCAGAACAAGCAGATCCTGCGGAACCACGTCAGGCTGGCACGTCAATGCCATCCGTTGGCGACAGCGAGGTGCAAGCCGCACCTGCGCTCCAGGCCAAGCTGGATCAAGCGCCCAAAACCGTTCAAACGGCAATGAAACCAGAGCGCGAATGGGCGCATTCAGGAACGTGATTGCGGCTTATGACGAGCAGGCCTGATGCGGGCGGGGTGCCGACACCGCGCTATTTCCCCGGGCCTTTGCCCAAAGGGCCATCGGGGACGCCGGAGTTGCGTTCGTGCCAGCGTTTGGCGTTGTCGTAGTAGGTCATCGCGCGCCACTTGTTGTGCTCGTACTCCTCGTCGGTGACCTGGCGTACGACTTTGCCCGGCATGCCCATGACCAGGCTGCGGGGCGGGATGACCTTGTTCTCGGTGACGATCGCGCCGGCTGCGATGATGCAGCCTTCGCCGATTTCGCTGCCGCCCATGAGGATGGCGTGCATGCCGATCAGCGAACAGTCGCCGACTTTGCGACCGTGAACCAGCGCGTGGTGCGCGACACTGACGTAATCGCCGATGACGTTTTCTTCCTCGGGGTCGATGTGGACGCAGGCGAGATCCTGAATGTTGGTGTATTTGCCGATGCGGATAGGCGCGATGTCGCCGCGCAGCACGCACCCGAACCAGATGTTGCTGCCCACGCCGACAGTAACGCGATCCACAACAATGGCGTTGGAAGCCTTGAACCAGCCGCCCGGCATGGCGTGCATCAGCGGCTCGGCGTTAGACATGGTGCGCGGGTCGGTCATCGTTCTTTCCTTTCTAGCGGGCTCATCTAGCGGGCTCACACGAAGACACCATGACACGAAGAACTACTTGAGAACAGGACGGTCAGGATCTACAGCATGTTCCGGATGAAGGACAACGTTGGAGGTTCAACCCTGACCCTTCTGCCACTTCTGACCATTGCCGTGTCCTGCAAGTCCTGTACGTCCTGTTGCATCTCTTCGTGCCTTCGCGTCTTCGTGTGAGTCTGACGTTCCCAACTGCGGTCTCTCGCAGAGGCGCGGAGACGCAGAGAACTGCTTTGGGTCAGGATTTACAGGATGATCAGGATCAACGTCTTCCGTGAAAGGCTGATCATGAACATCCTGATAATCCTGACTGTTGCCGTGTCCTGCAAGTCTTGTCTGTCCCGTTGAGTCTATTCGTGCCTTCGTGTGAGACTAACTTTCCCGCCGGCGCAGGTAGATGAACCAGTACATCGCCCCCACCAGTCCCGCGCCGCCGATGATGTTGCCCAGCGTGACAGCCGCAAGGTTCTTGACCATGCCTGCCGCGTTCAACCCGCTCGCGTTGCCCCCAACATCCCCGAGGTCGCGGATCAGCAGCGCGCTGGGGATGTAGTACATGTTCGCCACGCAGTGCTCAAAACCAGCCGCCACAAACATGGCAATCGGCGGCATAATCACAGCCACCCGGTCAATCGTCGTGCGCGCCGAGAACGCCAGCCACACCGCAAGACACACCATCGCGTTGCCGAGCACGCCCTTCACTAATAGAGGAAAGAAACCGGCTTGGCACTTGGCTTCTGCCAGATCGACCGCGTAGCGCCCGACAAGTTCGCCGTTCATCTGGTAGTGCCCGGCCCAGAACACCAGCAGTGCGGTCGCGGCTGCGCCAATGAAGTTGCCGACGTACACCAAGCCCCAGTTGCGCAGCAGGCGCGCGGTCTTCACCTTGCGGCCGGCCCACGCCATGACGATCAGTGTATTGCCGGTGAACAGCTCCGCGCCGCCGACAATCACGAAGATCAAGCCGACGCTGAACACAACGCCGCCCAACAGCCGCTGCCACCCAAACGACAGCGACGGGTCAGCCATCACGGTGGTGCTGAACACCGCGCCCATGGCAATGAACGCGCCAGCCAGCACGCCCAGCGCAAGCGTGCTCAGCGTGTCCAGCCCGGCTTTCTTGACGCCGATGGCTTCGGCTTTGACAGCCATCTCGGCGGGCAGCAGCGCGTCGTGACTTTGGGGCGTCTCGCTCATCAATTCACGTGCGGCGGGGGCGGATCGAACATACCCATTGCCCGGAAAAATTCCTCCTGCCGTCCCAGGGCCCGCATCACGCGTCCGACCTGCAAGAAGTGCGGCTTGGTGATGTCGATCAGTTCTTCCAGGACATCCCTGACCGTTCCGCGCCGCGCAGGTTCCTCCCGAAACACCACGTTCAACTCCCTGGACAGATCGGCATCGCTCATGGTTTTCAGCAGGTCCTCGATGCGCACCTGGACAGCCTTCCACCCGTCGATAATGGCCGGCACGTCGGGCAGCTGCCTGATGTCATATGGCTGAGGGTTGGAATGTCCCTCCAGCGCGTCAACGCAAGCCCAATCGTGGGCAAAGGCAATCGCAACCGTGGTTGCAAGGTTGGTGCTCATGCCTGGGGGCACGCGCTCCCAGTCTCCAGCGGAGATCGATTCGAAGCAGGTGATGATGCGGCGCCGCGTCCTGCACATTTCGCGCAACATGCCGAACCGAACCGGAATGTCTTCGTCCATGCTCATCCGCCGCTCACCGGGGGTATGAAGGCAACGGTCTGGCCGTCGCGCAGGGGTGTGTCGTCGGCTGTAAACTCCTCGTCCACAGCCACACGGCAAGTCGCCAGCGCGCCCCCCAACTTCGGGTGCGCCTGCTCAACCAGCGCGCGAAGGCCGCCGGCGGTGACGCCGTCGGCAAACTCGCGAGTTTCTTCACGAACGCCTGCCCGCTCTGCTAAGTGTGCAAAGTAGAGTAGTTTCAACGTCAAGTGTGCCTCTCGCCAAGTGCGCCAAGTTCGCAACCAACTGCGGCAGGATAACCGCCAAAGCGCCAAAGCGCCAAGCAGGGCGCTGACTACTGCGCGTACTGGTCTTCGTTGATCGCGGCGGTGAAACTGCACACCGCAGAGGCGCCGAGACGCGGAGAACTGCAACGGCAGGCAGACATGAATTCCTGCATCGACGAAGATTCTTAGGCCTTGGACCAGGCCGAACACCAGACGGATTCCGGCCAGTCCTTACAATCTTGACCATGGTTGCCTTCTCCGCGCCTCGGCGTCTCCGCGGTTTGCCGTTTGGACCTTCACAACAGGCATGAATTCGCGCAACCGACCGTTCCATTGCTCCGTGATAATGATTCAGTAGTTGCCGATATGCAAAGCGTTCTCGACAAGGTCATGCCGCACCTGCTTTCGGTGAAGACTCCCGCCCAGTACATGGGCGGCGAGGTGAACGCCATTGTCAAAGAGTGGCGTGACGACCGCGTGCGCTTCGGGCTTTGCTTTCCGGATACCTATGCCATCGGGATGTCGAACCAGGGGTACCGCATTCTGTACCACCTGGTGAACGAGCTGCACGACGACATGCTCTGCGAGCGCGCGTTTGCGCCGTGGGCCGACATGGAAGCGGTGCTGCGCGGCAACGGCATCCCGCTGTACTCGCTGGAGAACTATCAGCCGCTTTCGGTCTTCGATGTGCTCGGTTTCAGTCTGCAGAACGAAACCAGCTACACCAACCTGCTGAACATGCTCGACCTTGCAGGTTTGCCGATCCGTAGGAGCGCGGACGTTTCGTCCGCAAGCGGGCCGGAGGCCCGCGCTCCCATCATCATTGCCGGCGGCACCGGGGCTTTGACGCCTGAGCCGCTGGCGGACTTTGTTGATCTTTTCCTGCTGGGAGAGGGCGAAGAAGTGCTGCCCGCCTTCCTGCACCTGGTGGGCGTGTGGCGCGGCCGGCTTGCGCCGACTGTGCTGGAGCAGTATCGCCTCTCGACCAGCTTCAGCGTCAAGGACGTCTATGCGCAGAAGCCGTTTGTATTGAAGTTTGCCGCGCTGCCTGACGACCTGACCGCCATCCGCAACCTTTCACGCCGCGAGTTCCTGGCGCTTTGCGCTGCCGCTATTCCCGGTTGCTACGTGCCTTCTGCCTATGACGTCGAGTACGCAGCCGATGGCACCATCGCTTCGATGAAGCCGAACGCGCCGGGCGTGCCCGCGCGCGTGAAGAAGAACGCCGTCGATAACCTGAACACCACTTTCTACCCCGTGAAGCAGATTCTGCCCTTCGTCGAAGTCGTGCAGGATCGCGTCACCATCGAAATCATGCGCGGCTGCACCGAAGGCTGCCGCTACTGCCAAGCCGGGATGATCGACCGGCCGCAGCGCTACCGCACGCCCGAGACCGTGCTTGCGCTGGCCGACCAGCTTGTGCGCAACACGGGCTACGACGAGATCAGCCTGTTGTCGCTGAGCAGCAGCGACCACCCGCAACTGGTGCCGATGATCAAGCTCTTGCAGCAGCGCTTTGCCGGCGAGTACATCAGTGTCGCCCTGCCAAGCCTGCGCGTTGATCAGCAGCTTACGTACCTGCCCGGCTTGACCAAGAACGTGCGCAAGTCAGGGCTGACGATGGCGCCGGAAAGCGGCAGCGAGCGCATGCGCCGCGTGATCAACAAGACGATCACACAGGAAGACCTGCGCAACGGCGCCAAAGCTGCCCTGGAAGAGGGCTACAAGACGATCAAGTTCTACATGATGATCGGCCTGCCGACCGAGACCGAAGATGACATCCGCGAGTCGGCTAACCTGCTGAACGAGATTGCCGCGATGGCGGCGCGCATGAAGCGGCACAACTTTACGCTGAACGTAACGGTCAGCCTGTTCGTGCCCAAGGCTTTCACGCCGTTTCAGTGGGAGCCGATGGCTTCGCGCGAAACGATGGAGAGGCACGGCAAGCTGCTGCGTTCACTGATCCGGCACCGCAGCGTTCGCTTGAAGCTGCACCATTACTCCACAAGCTGGCTTGAGGCGCTGTATTCGCGCGGCGACCGGCGGCTGAGCAACGTGACCGAGCTGGCTTGGCGCAAGGGTGCGCGGTTCGACGCGTGGGATGAGTGCTGCGACCTGTCGCGCTGGCATGAAGCGTGCGCGGAAGCAGGCGTGGACGCCGACTTCTATATCCATCGCGAGCGCGGCGAGCACGAGTTTCTGCCCTGGGACATGATCAGCGTCGGCACCAACAAACAGCACCTGTGGGCCGAGCGCGTGCGCTCAAGGCTTGAGCAGTACACCAAGGATTGCAGCGGCCACACGCCCGGATGCATCGCCTGCGGCGTCGATCCGTTGACTTGCCGCACGGGCCTCGATCAGCCGCAGGACGAAATGAACCCCGAAATGCAACGTCGCGCCAAGGTGCGCTACGCGCCCGAGTTCAAAGAGCGGCTGGCGCAGAAGGCAGAACTCGCAGCAGCGGGCGCGCGATACTTCGGAGAGTAGGGAGCCCCGACCGTCAGGTCGGGGCAGGTTCAGAACATGCGCGCCGCTTCCGGCATGCCCCGACCTTACGGTCGGGGCTCCCCGCCAATCAAAAAAGGGACGGCCTACGCAGGCCGTCCCGGAATCGGCGTGTCGCGCGCACGCCGCTGTTCCCTTACTCGATGGTCGCTTGATCAGCAGTCTCGCCGCACGACTTCGCCGTACATCGCAAGCGAATGCTCGCGGCAATCGCCGACAACCTTTACCGGGCGCTGCCGGCGGTACTTGAAGACTGCAATGCCCAGCGTTGTAGCCGCTGCAAATCCCAGGCCCGCAAGCATGGCAACTTGAACCAGTTCCACGAACGTCATAGCAAACCCTTTCGCATTTCAAACGATGGCGATACGAAGGGTTATTCCTGATGACAGCGCAGAGATTTCAGGCAATGCGTTTGTTATTCGGGCGGGGATGCCTGCAACATTTCAGCGCGCCAGCAGGACATTCTCGATGTAGCCGGTATCCACGTCGCCCTTGATGAAGTTGGCGTCCTGCATGATGCGCTGGTGCAGCGGAATCGTGGTCTTGATCCCCTCAATCTGGAACTCACCAAGCGCACGCCGCATGCGCGCGATGGCCGCCGGGCGGTCTTTGGCGAACACCAGCAGCTTGCCCACCATGCTGTCGTAAGTCGGCGGAATGGTGTAGCCGACCTTGATGTGGCTGTCCCAGCGCACACCCGGGCCGCCGGGAATGAACAGGTCGGTGATCTTGCCGGGGCTTGGGCGAAAGCCGTTGTCGGGGTCTTCGGCGTTGATGCGCACCTCAATCGCGTGGCCGCGCACCTCGACATCATCCTGGGTGAACGGCAGCGGCTCACCTGCCGCGGCCATGATCTGCGCGGCGATCAGGTCGGTACGCGTGACCAGTTCACTGACCGGGTGCTCGACCTGTATCCGCGTATTCACTTCCATGAAGTAGAAGTTGCCCTTCTTGTCGAGCAGGAACTCGCACGTGCCGGCTGTAACATACCCGGAGTTCTTGCACAGGCGCACGGCGGCTTCGCCCATCTTCTCGCGCAGCTCCGGCGTCATCACGGGGCTTGGCGCTTCCTCGACCAGTTTCTGGTGGCGGCGCTGCACCGAGCAATCGCGCTCGCCGCAATAGACGTAGTTGCCGTGGCTGTCG
>CAZZBH010000024.1:0-38432 GCA_964652605.1 uncultured Planctomycetaceae bacterium | reverse complement strand
GAGGGCGATGCAAGCATCGCCCGTACGGGCGACATTTATGTCGCCCTCGGCTTTGGCGTGCATGCAAGGGCGATGCAAGCATCGCCCGTACGGGCGACATTCATGTCGCCCTCACCCTTGGCTTGCACCGAGGGCGATGCAAGCATCGCCCGTGCGGGCGACATTCATGTCGCCCTCGCACTTGGGCTGCGCCTTCTTTGCCCCTATGGCTGATAGCAGAGGTTCTTTGGTTCGGCTTCTGCTCCGTGGCCTATGCCGCTGATGATCCATAGCTTGCCGTCGTGGGCTACGCCGGCCCCGAAGCCCGTTCCCCAATCGGCGTCGGTCAGGCGGGTCAGGCTGCCGTTGTTGCCTGTTGCCCCCGGCTCAAATCGGTGCAGCGACTTTGTGCCGACAAAGCTGCTGTCCCACCCGCACCACACGTACAGCGCGCCGTTCATGGTCGCGTACATCGGGTAGTAGCCGCCGGCGCCGGACAGCACCGGAAACGCGGCGCCGCCTTCGGTCGCCAGTGCGGCATTCGTGCCCGTGGCGCTTGGCTGGTACATCTCAATGTAATCGGCAATGTTGCCGCCGCTGCCGCTCTGCCCTGGCGCGCCTTCACGCCCAGCCGCTATGAAAATGCGCCCGCCGATCATGCCCACGGCTGGAAAGCGACGCGGCGTGTACGACACCGTGTCGTTCTTGCGGTGCCAGGTGCCGGTGCCGATTGCGCCCGTGGGGCACTCAAGCATCAGCACGACGTTGTGGAACTTTTTCGTGTACGTGCCGGCGCCTGCGGCGTCCTCAAGCTGGTAGCGCCCACCCACAAAGTAGATGCGGTCGTCGGCATCGGCTGTGGCATCGGTGACCGCCAAGCCGCCTTCGCCCCACCCCAGGATGCCCAGCGCGCCCTGCGTGGACGGCATCTCCGCCAGTGGCTCCCAGCCGCCGGCCAGCGGTTGCGCCAGCGCATCGCCATTGCCATCGGCAACCAGCAGGCGGAACACACCGCCCCAGTAGTCGCCGCTGGTGTGGCCGCCTGCCGGCACGCCGATCTCGCCGCCGACGACGTAGATGTAGCCGCCGTACGTGTGCTGCACAAACGCCGCGCAGTGATAGCGAAGCTGGTTCGGCAACGGCGTACCGATGTCTTCGAACTTGAAGTGCTTGTCTGCCGGGATGCCCGCGCGGTCGGTATGAAAAACGCGCACGCTGTCGAGGCCCGCGCTGTCAAAACCGCCAAGCACGTAGATCGCGCCTTCGGCTGGATAGTCGGGATGCGGGGCAACCACCATGGCGTCGCCCCAGGTTTCCCAGAAGGGGTTGCCGGCGCCGGGGTCGTACCGGCGACGCTCGCCCTTGATCTGCCAATAGTCGCCCGCCGCGGAGTCATAGAAGCGCACCTTGATCTCTCGTGTCGCCGACAAGTCGCCGGCAGCCACCTGCACCGTGCACTCGTACAAGCCGAACTCGGTCGGCGTCCCCGTAAAGCGCCCATCGGTCGTGAACGAAACGCCGGCAGGCAGCGTGCCGCTGAGCAAGGCCCACTCGCCTGCAGTGGGCGCGCCTTGATTGAGCGCGCTGACACCGACATCGATCGGGCCGCTGTGGCTGTCCGCCTCAAGCCGTTCGGTGGGGATGGTCAGGTCGTTGAAGGTCAGCCTGAAGGTATAGGCATTGTGGTTCCACAGGCCGAGGTTGGCGTCGCCCTGCGCGTTGACTTGCAGGTAGTAGAAGCCGGGTTGTGCGTTGGGATAGACAATCAGCTCATCGTCGGTGTTGATGTTCGTCGATTGCGCGACCACAACGACCTGGTGAGTCGGCGGGCCGGTGTAGTACCAAAGATAGGCATCCAGCTCGCCGACCAGAAAGCGAAAGTACACCTCGACGCGAATCTCTCCCACAGTCTGGGTGTTGAACCGGAAGAAGTCGTCCGGGTCCGGCTTGGGGATATTCATGTTGGAGCTGACTGTCAGCGGCTCAGACTGCACGTGGCGATCTGCCATGGTCAGCAAACCGGGCGGCGTGTTACCCGGAAATAGCTGTGTGCCGGTACCGCGCGTGTCGTTGGGCTCAAGCGGGTCTTCTGCATAGGTGTAGGGAATGCTCTCGTCCACGATGAGATCGAGCAGAGCAGAGTCGTGCACTACGCCCGCGACACTCAGCTCCACCTCCAGCTCAAACAAGCCGGTCTGTGTCGGCGTGCCGCTGAGCTCGCCGGACTGACTAAAGCTGATACCGGCGGGCAGGTTGCCGGACAGCGCAAAGGAAGCTGCCGCTGCAGTTGACGCCAGTTGCTGCGTGTAGGGCTGCCCGCGGATGGATCGAGCGAGCACCGACGTGGTGATCTGCGCGGGCGCGACGACCTCAAGGCCGATCGTGCGCGTGGCGGTGCTGCCATCGCCGTCGGTCGCAGCGACTTCGAGGCTGAGCGTTTCGGCTGTGGCTGGTGTGCCGGTCACCAGGCCCTCGGCTGACAGTGTGATCCAGGCCGGCGCGGCATAGCCGGCCGCCCAGCCAAAGCTGACGGGTGAGTTGCCGTTGGAAGTGCTGAGTTGCGCGTGGTACGGCAAGCCGATGAAGGCGTCGGGCAGCGTGTGCTGGTTGATGTGAAAGGTGGTTCCGGCGCCGGGGTTGCTGCCGTTGCCGCCGCATGCGGCGATAAGCAGGACAGGCGCGATGATCAGCAGCAGGTATTTCATGGCATCTCCTGAGATTTGTACTGAGACTCATTTGCAGTAATAGGCGAAAACAAAGCCCGCGACGGAGCACCGCCGCGGGCTGGCTGGGTTACGGCTTGATCAGCAGCAGCCTGATCTCGTTCTCTTCGTTGTGCACCGAATACAACAGGATGCGGCTGCCGAACGCGAACGCCTGCAGTTCGCCCATTTCCACGCCGATGTCCTCAATCAGCGTGCGCCACTTGCCCGTGGCGGGGTCAAACTCCTCGACGCTGCGGTTGCGGGCAAAGCCGGACTGGTCGTTGACGATCACCGGGCTTGAGCCGCCCACCAGGTAAAGCTTGCCGTTCAGCGGCACCAGCTTGGGTGACAGGCGCACGTCACCGGGGCTCGGGATCGTGGACCACTCGTTCTTTGCGAAGTCGTACACGTCGCAGCGGTCCACCTCTTCAAAGTCTTTGGTCATGCCGCCGACGATGTAGTACTTGCCGTCCAGCACCGCGCCGCCGAAGGCGCGACGCTTGGTGGGCAGCTTGGTATCGAGCGCGACGAAGGCTTTCTCTTCGCCCTTGGTGTCGTAGCACCAGACCGTTTCGGACTCCTGAAAACGGTCGCGCGTGCCGCGGGACGGGTCAAAGTTCAAGCCGCCAAACAGGTAAACCTTGCCCGCATGGTCCGCCACGCCGAACTGTGTCAGCGCGTTCGGGATCTTGATCGGTGCCGGCTGCCAGACATCGGCATCAAGGCTGTACAGCAGGATTTCGTCGGTACTGACTGCGGCTTTACCGTCGTGCCAGAACCCGCCGACGGCGTACCCGATCTTTTCTGCAAAGCGGTCGTCGGTGCCGGTCATGAAGGTCTGGAACGACTGGCGGTTCACCGGCAGGCTGGCGATCTTCTGGGCATGCATCGCCGGCAGGCTGATCTTGAAGGCTTCGTTGATGAAATTGTCCGGCGAAAACTGGTGGTCCTTGACCGCGTTGTTGCCGCCGAACACGTACAGCGTGTTGTTGTAGTGAAAGATCCCCTGCCGCACCTTGCCGGTGCCGGGCGCCGGCAGCGTCACGCGCGTGATTTCAGGGCCCTGCAAACCGGGCTTGAACCATTCCACGTTGCGCACGTGGCCGCCGCGCATGGTGCCGCCGATTGCCGCCAGCTCATCGCCGACTGCGGCCAGGCGCAGAAAAAAGCGCGGGAAGGTCATGCGGCCTTCGTTGCGCCAGGCGTCTTCGCCGGGGGCGTGGCTGTACACGCTGCCCTCGAAGGTGGTGGCATACAGGCGGCCGTTCATCGTTGCCGCCGCGCAACCGAATGCCATTCCGGGCATAGCCGGCGCGGTGGACCACTCCTGCGCGTGGACATTGTACAGGTTCACTTCGTTGGACATGCCGTCGGGTGACATGCCGCCGATGGCGTACAGATGATCGCCGGCGTAGCCCAGCGCCAGTGCGCGACGCTTGAAGGGCTGCTCGATGCTGCGCCACTCGGGCGTTTCAGCCGCAAGGTCAAGCGCAAGCATGGTGCCGTGCCATGCGCCTTCGTCTGCGCCGCGCGACAGCTCGTCGGCGGCCAACTTCCATCCCCCGGCGACGTACAGGGTGTTGCCGACTACCAGCGCGTCGTGGCTTGAGCGCGCCTCGGGCAGTGCCGGCAGGTCCGTCCATTCACGTGTAAGCGGGTCATAGGCGGCGACTTCAGTGGTGCTATGCAGCTCGGCCTCTGCGCCGGGCTCATTGCGGGCGGTCATGCCGCCGACGCGGATCATGCGCTTGCCGTCGGTGACCAGCGCGACGCTTTGCAGGGCGACGCCGCCGGGCAACATCTCCCAGCTTGCGCGGTCACGCAGGTTCAGCCGCCAGAAGACGGTGTTGAACCCTTCGCGGTCATAGACGTGCGCGGGGCCGGTATGGCCGCCGATCATGTACAGATAGTCGCCACAGACGGCGGCCCCAAAGCTGGTGAACGCCTGCGGCATCAATGTCAGGCGTGACTCGGCAGGCGCAGGCACAGTGGCCTCCTTGGTGTTCTCAGCCGGAGCGTCTGCGGGCTTCTTTTCGGCAGAGTCGTCTTCAATCACCGGCTGTGCCAAGCCGGTAAAGGCGGCCAGCGCGGTGGCGGCAGCAGCAATGGCAAAGGTACGGATCATGGTTTCCTCAATCGTTGTGCGGTGGTTCCGGGTCTCGTGGAAGCGTCCAATTGCGACTTAGTCTCAGTACTAATAGCCCCCTTTGGCGCGACCGACAATACCCCTGCCCGCCTTTTTTCGTCAAACTTTCCAGAGCAACTCGTTCTATGCCGAACAAATCGCGATGAGCTGAAGTGGCCACCACTGCACGTGGTATGCCAAAATCGCCCAATTTGCCCATATCTAGTGTAACATTTATCTGACCGCAAGTCTATGCCTGACAAGCACTTACACAGACTGCTAAACATTTCCGCTTTTTCCCTTTGTTCACGGAACCCTTACATGCTCAAGTGAGGTTATTATGGCATCTGTGGCCAGGGAGGCTCGGCAGTGTCTGAACCCAATGTAGAGAAGATTACACGCCGCTACGGCGGCTTGAACCCCAAAGAGACCGCGATCCGCCTGCGCGAAAGCTATACCCGCAAGCGTGACGCCATTCAGCGCTTCACCGACCGCCTCGAGAAATCCGGCGGGTTCGTTGACCAGACCGAGATCGACACGCTGCGCAAGGTCGGCGTCAGCGAAGAAGAGATTCAGGCGTTGATCGAAAGCTACGGCGCTTAGTCGATTTCTTCCACATCGTTGCGCGACACTTGCGCGGCGCTAGGATCAAACCCCCGGGCGACGCCCCCACGTGGGGCGTCGATTCATTTGATCGAGCACGCAGGATTCCGGGTCGCATCCATGGGCAAACAAGTCACCAAGCACGTCTTCATCACCGGCGGTGTTGTGTCGTCGCTGGGCAAGGGCCTGACCACCGCCTGTCTTGGCGCGTTGCTGGAGACGCGCGGCCTGCGTATTCGCATTCAAAAGTTTGATCCCTACATCAACGTCGATGCCGGGACCATGAACCCGTTTCAGCACGGCGAGGTGTACGTCACCGCCGATGGCGGCGAGACCGACCTCGACCTGGGCCACTATGAGCGCTATGTCAGTGCACCGATCCTGCGCAGCAGCAACATCACCAGCGGGCGCATCTACCAGACCGTGATCAACAAAGAGCGCAAGGGCGCATACCTGGGCGGTTGCGTGCAGGTCGTCCCGCACATTACCAACGAGATCAAGCAGAACATCCATCAATGGGACGGCCCCGATGTCGATATCGTGCTGTCCGAGCTGGGCGGTACCGCAGGCGACATCGAGGGCGCGGCTTTCCTCGAAGCGTTCCGCCAGTTCGCCTACGACCACGGCCGCGAAAACACCGCATTTGTGCACCTGACGCTGGTGCCGTTTCTGCGCGCCAGCGGCGAGCTGAAGACCAAACCCACCCAGCAGTCTGTCGGCGTCCTGCGCCAGATCGGCATTCAGCCTGACCTGCTGGTCTGCCGCACGGAAAGACCGATCACGCAGGAGATGCGCGAAAAGATCGCCATGTTCTGCAACGTCGAAAAGAAACACGTCTTCGAAGAGCGAGATGTCGAAAACACCATCTATGAGTTGCCCCTTGTGCTGCACCGCGAAGGCGTGGATGAGGCGCTGATACGCCGCCTGGGCCTGCACGCCGCGCCCGCGCAGCTGGACGCGTGGCAGGAGGTCGTCCACACCGTCACGCACCCCGCCGCAACAGTCGATATCGCCGTCGTCGGCAAGTACGTCGAGTTGAAGGACGCCTACAAAAGCGTGTACGAAGCCATCGACCACGGCGGCATCGCCAACAAGGTCCAGGTCAAGGTGCATCGCATCAACGCGGAGGAACTTACCGACGATAACGTGGGCGCCAGACTGCGAGGCATGGCCGGCATCCTTGTCCCCGGCGGGTTTGGCGAGCGCGGCATCGAGGGCAAGATCAGCGCCGTTCGCTTTGCGCGCGAGAACAAAGTCCCCTACTTCGGGCTGTGCCTGGGCATGCAGATGGCGGTCATCGAGTTCGCCCGCCACGTCGCGGGCCTGGATGAAGCCAACAGCACCGAGTTCAGCCGTGAAACCAACCACCCGGTCATCACGCTGCTCAAAGACCAGCGCAACGTGAAAGACATGGGCGGCACCATGCGGCTTGGCTCACAGCCGTGCCGCCTTGCCGAGGGCACAATCGCGCGCGACGCTTATGGTGCCGAACTGGTGCAGGAGCGTCACCGCCACCGCTACGAGTTCAATAACGAATATCGCAGCCGACTGGCCGAAAAGGGCCTGGTGATCAGCGGGGTAAACCCTGAGCTTGACCTGGTTGAAATCTGCGAGTTGCGCGACCACCCCTTCTTTCTGGCGGTGCAGTTCCACCCGGAGTTTCAAAGCAAGCCGCTGAAGGCGCATCCGCTGTTCAGCCGCTTCATCAAAGCCGCCTCCGAGCGACGCCCCGCATAGCGCGGTTTCAGCGATGGTGTAGCGTTGTCAGTCGATGGCGGCGCCGTGGGACTGCGGCAAACGCCAGCCTCGCGGTGTTGGGTGCTGGGTCTTGGGTGCTGGGTCCGCCGCAGCTGACCCAAGACCCAGAACCCAACACCTCAACCCGGATGCCGTGGTCATTTGCGACGCGCTACGCCAATACTGAACCTGCTCTAGCGCGCTACCCCAACTGCTTGACCAGCGTCTTCGGCGCGATGCAGCGGTAGCTTTCGTCAATCCAGGCCTGCAACAACTCGACGTCAATCTTGTCCTTCGGCGTAAAGCGGGCGTCCACCCAGCCCGCCTTGCCCAGGCCGTAGCCGGTCATTTCGCACTGCGGCATCTCCAGCGCGTCAAAGCCGCTTTCAGGAAGCTTGGTCGTGACACGCAGCAGCTTGTTGCCGTCATTCTCGATAAAGGCAAAGATCTTCTTGCGCACCTTCACCACCCGGTGCTCCCACGGAAAGTCTTCCCACGCTTCCGGGAACGACAGCGCGTACTTGCGCAGTTTGGCTGCGATTGAGCTTATGCCGGGCACGGGTTCTCCCTGGGCGGGCCTTGTTGCCACGCCGCAACGCTTCAACAATGGCCGCAGCTTACAACCGGGAACGACATGAGCGAAACGATCGATCCATTCCACAACTACCTGCTGCTTGAGGCCGACGGTCAAGCCGCGCGGCTGCCCGGAGGTGAAGCCTTCTGGGAGCAGTTGATGTCCGGCGAGACCACTGACCCGCTGATCCGGCAGCTTCAGCAAAGCCGCCAGGGCCGGCTGGTCTCGGCATTTCGCATGGATGCCGACTGGACCAACTGGGAGATGCACCCGCAAGGCGACGAGCTGCTGGTGATGCTGCGCGGCCGCGCAACGTTCCTGCTGGAGCTTCCGGACGGCCTGCGCGAAACGGAACTGCACGAGGACCGCATGCTGGTGGTACCCCGGGGGGTGTGGCACACGGCGCGGATCAGCAGCCCGATCCAGCTTCTTGCCATCACCCCCGGCTACGGCACACAGCATAAGCCGGCTTAGCCGCTTGCAGACGGGGAGTTACGCGGGGGCGCCAGGCAGCGTAGAGTCCGCGCGAGATGTTCATCGACGAGCACGAAATCATTGTCCGCGGCGGACGCGGTGGCGACGGCTCGACCAGCTTTCGGCGCGAGGCGTTTGCGCCCAAGGGCGGGCCCGACGGCGGCGACGGCGGCGACGGCGGCGATGTCGTGCTGCTGGCCAGCAACCAGACCCACGGCCTGGGGCATTTGCAGCACGTCCATGAGATCAAGGCCGAGGCAGGAAAAGCCGGCCAGGGCGGCAACAAAGCCGGCCGCAACGCGCCCGACCTGATCGTCGAGGTACCCGTGGGCACCATCGTCTATGAGCTGAGGCGCCCAAGCCCCGCTGAGCCTCAAGACGTCGCGGACGCCGACCTGCCCGAGGAAGCATTCACCGAAGAAGGCGCACACGGCGAAGACATTGACGAGCCCGACGACTCCGCCATCGAGGTTGTACGCGTCGCAGACATGGATAAGCCGGGCATGCGCGTCGTCATCGCGCGCGGCGGCAACGGTGGTTTTGGCAACAAGCACTTCGCCAGCGCCACCAACCAGACGCCGCGCCAGGCGAACCCCGGCCGCGCAGGTGAAGAAAAGCACCTGCGACTTGAGCTCAAGCTGATCGCCGACGTAGGCCTGGTGGGCCTTCCCAACGCGGGCAAGAGCACGCTGCTGGCCGCATGCTCGCACGCCAAGCCCAAGATTGCTTCCTACCCGTTTACAACACTGGGCCCACACGTGGGCATTGTTGAACTTGCGCCTGAGGCGCGCTTTGTGATGGCTGACCTGCCCGGGTTGATCGAGGGCGCATCGGCAGGTAAGGGCCTGGGCCATCAATTCCTGCGCCATGTTGAGCGCACACGGTTGCTGCTGCACCTGATCGACGTCAGCCAGGGCGATGTTGAAAGCCTGCGCCGCGACCATGATGTAATCGTTCACGAACTCGAATCCTTCAGTGCCGAGCTAGCCGCCAAGCCGCGCATGGTGGTCGCCAGCAAGGTGGACTCGCCGGGCGCCGCCGAGTTGGCCGACGAGCTTGAAAAGGCGCTGGGGCAACCCGTGCACCGCCTGAGTGCCGTCGCCCACATCGGCTTGAAGGAGCTGCTGGTGCAGGTTTACCAGCGGCTTCGCAGCGTGTGAGACAGGGCTCACAACCTGATTTTTCTTCCAACCTTGGCTGTCGGACGGCGTTTCATGCCTTGAAGGGCCTGGAGCACCGGAATGCGCAACGAAACCCGAGGGCAAGTACTGACACTGCTGGCGCTGGCTGCCCTGCTGATCATTGCGGGCGTCAGTGTGTGGCTGTTGATTTCAGATAGGCCCGCGGACAAGCCGATGGTGCCAACGCGAGGCGGCCAGCAGGTCGATTTGCGGCGCTAGGCGTGGCATAAGGCAGAGGCAGAAGAGGCAGCAGAGGCGAGAATGAAGGGCGCGCAACTGGCAACCGTGGTCTGGATCGGCAACCTGCTCGTGCTGTGCATGGGTGGGTTTCTCGGTTTCAAGTACTACACGGGCATCGAGTCCGATCGCGACGCGACCTACAAACGGGTGCAAACGCCGCGCACCAAGCTGACACGCGTTTCGTGGCAGGAACAGAACCAGAATGCCAACGCGGGCGGCATTCACTCGCTGAGCCTTTCGCTTTCGCCGCGCCGCCTGCCGGCCCCACCGACCAAGCCGGTCGTGGAAGGGCCCAAGCCGGTCGAGAAAGAGCCCTCAGACGAAGAGCTGAAGGCCGAGCTTGAGAAGTGGATCAACGAAGAATTCACGCTGATCCGCCTGTGGGGCACTGCCACCGCGACAGTCAAGTCGAAGAAGCTTGGCGATGCGGTGAACCTTCAGTTCTTTCCGGGCATGAAGTTCAAGCAGGAATACTCCGGCAAGTTTCTGGATGCCAAGGTCAAGCAGTTGGCGCAGCATGACCTGACAGTGGTGTCACTGCACATCGTGCCGGGCGACCCGCTGGCTGACCACGTGATCATGAACGGCCCGTCTGTCCGGCCGAAGTACGCGAAGAAATACTTCGACGTCACGCTCAAGATGACCCCCAAGGTCGAGACCGGCCGCGACCCGACCAAGCTCGGCAAGCCGTCGCCTTCAACCACCACCAAAGTGGAACTCCCGGACAAGACGCCGCCACCGATTGAAGACACACAGGTGGACCCGCGGCCCAGGGAATCGAAGTGGAACGAAGAGACCGGCGAGTGGTTCCTTGGCACCGATGACTTTGCCCGGCCCGAGGTGTACAACGAAATGGTGCAGTATGCCCGAGTCGTGCAGGACGCGCAGGGCAAACCGATTGGCATCCAGATCGCCGACAACGTGCCCGAAAACAGCCTGATCGTCCGCCGTGGCGGCAGGCGCGGCGACATCATCAAATCCATCAACGGACAGCCCGTGCGCAGCGTCGGCGAGGCGCGCCGCATCGGCAAAGAAGAGTACGACAAGGGCATCACGTCCTTCGAGGTGATCTTTGAACGCGACGGCGTGCCGCAAAGCCGCAAGTTCACCGTTCCGCCCAAGAAGAAATGACCCGCGGCTAGCTCGCGCGCGCCATGTACGAGCGGCCGCGCGCCGAAAGCCGGTAGCCCGTCCCCAGGCTTTCGGTCAAGCCAAGCTCCTTCAGCTTCCGTACGTTTCGTTTGAACGCCAGCCGCTCCATGCCCAGCGCCTGCGCGAGCTCAAGGGCGCGGGTCGCCGGCTTGGACTGGATCTGTCTCAGCGCCTGCATGGTCCAGGGCCCGCTGCGGCTTGCCTTGTCCAGCCGCTTCAGGCGGTCTGCAATCTCTGACCGGTCCGTGTCTGACAGCTTGCCTTGTTTTCGCAGCGCGATGCGCGGGTCAGCGCCGGCAAGCCTGAAGCGCACCCGGTACAGCGTGCCCGCGCGCTGCGCCTCAATGTCGCGCAACAGTTCGTCCAGCGTGGCAAAGCCGGATTTGCGGGCGTCGGCTGTCTTCAGGTCCGCGGCGCTGCATTGTTCGACTTTCAGGATGGCCAGCACGCCCGCGGACGTGCGCAGCGTGCCGCCTTGCTTGACGGTTGGCCGCCGCCAGCGCCGAAAGGCCTGCGTGATTCTGCCCGCGGCAATGCCTTCGAGAACTGCCTGCTTGAACAGCATCCGGATCAGTCCTGACCGCCGGCGCCCGACACAATGCGGCGTGCGGGCAGCCTAAGGTCGCGGGCATCTTCCGGCACGTGGTACCAGCCCGTCTGGTTTGCGCCTTCCAGGCCGGCGATGTGCGTGACGCGCGTGCGCAGGTACTCAGCCAACTCTGAGACCGTTGCGCCGGATGTTTCCGCCGTCGTGGCGTCGCCGGAAAGCCCCTGCAACGCGAAGCTGGTGAACAGCCCCCGTGCCAGGTCTTCAATCTCCAGCGCGGGCATGGGGTCTTCGTCGCGGATGACCGCGTCGGTCGCGCTTAGCACGATGCAGTGTGTGCCGCCTTGCTCGACTCGCTCGATCACCGGCAGCAGCAGGCTTTCCGTCATGCCGGACTTGCGCAGTGCGCTCAATACATCCGGGTTGGCTGCGCATCGCCGGTCGTCTGGTGCCGTGAAGCTGCAATCCAGGATCAGCGTCAGTGTTCGCGGCTTGTTCGCCAGGATCAGGTTCAACAGCTCGGTCAGCGTGATGCGCTCGGTCTCTCCGGGTGTCGATTGCGTGAGCACCAGTGCCGGGGTGCCGTCGGTTTCAACTGTCCCGACGCCGCTGAAATAGACGATCACGTCGTCGTTGGCGCGTGCCAGCGGTGCCAGCTCAGCGGCGCGCTGCCTCACAGCCTGCAGCGTTGCGCTGCTGCCAATCGCGTCGCGCATGGCGCCCTGGGCGATGGGCAGGCTGTTGGCCTCCTGCAGGTGCTGCACCACCTTGCCCGCGTCGATGCCGGCAAACTGCGATAGCGGGATTGTGTTCTTGCCTGTTCCGTCCACGCCGATCACCAGCGCGACGCGGCGGCGGATCTGCTGTCGGAATGATTCCTTGCGCGCTTCCTGCCGCAGGTCGTTGACGATCCAGCGCAGCGCAGCCTTCTTGACCTCGTTGTCGGCAATCGGCTGCAGCTTGTCCAGGATGTTGCGCCAGTTGCTCTCGTCAAAGTGGCTTGGCGTGCTGTAGATGCTGAACAGGTTGAAGCCCTCATCCCAGTCGTCAAAGCTGCGCACGATTTTCTGTGGCGGCTCCAGGCGCTTGAGCATCACGTGACTGGCGCTGCCTGTCACCGAGTGCAACTGCAACTGCACGTGCACGTTGATCTCAAAGTCTTCGTCGGCGATCCACCACGAGATGATGGGGCTGACCATCCACCAGACAAACATGTTCCATCCGTAGGCCGAGTTGCTGCCGACGTAGGCGACGTCGTGGCGCAGCACTTTGGGCACGACCACGAGATCCAGCCCCTGCTGCAATGCCAAAGCCTGCATCTGCGCCAGCGGCATGTCGGGTGTGGCGCCGCGGATGGGCTCAATGCGCTCAAACATGCGGTACTTCACCAGCGCATCCAGCATGTCGGAGTGAAGCGAGCCGTCGCCCCGGTTCAGGCGGTCTTCGTTGGGGTCAAACACCCAGCGCCGCCCGCCCTGCTTGTTGTGAACGACCGCCTTTTCCTGCAGCGCGCCGGCCAGCGGATCAGGGAAAGGTGCCAAGCCGACTCGCAGCGGCAACGGCTGCCAGTCCTGCGGTATGATGCCTTCGTTGCGTACGTCAGCGTCCAGATCGGGCGTTTCGATGTTGCTGCACGCTGCCAGCAGCGCCAAAGCGCCGAGGACGATGAGCCTAGTTGCCCTGCGCATCGGCATCCTTGTCGTCAACCTGGAAGTCTTCAATGCAACGGAACCCGCGCCCCTGCGAGCGATCCAGCAGATCGGCAAAGCTGTTCTTGGCGCGGCGAGCATAATGAAAGTACAGGTCCGGGTGCAGGCCCGGCTCGGCGCCCTTGACGATCGCGCTGCCTTCCTGCGTGTGCCGGTTGGTCCACTCGGACACATTGCTGCCCATGTCGCGGCACTTGGCGGGATTTGCGTCCCAGTCGGCGGCGCCAACCGGCCGTGGCGCCACGATGCCCTTGCGCTCAGCTTCGACGCGCTGGAACGGATAGACCGACACCGCGGTCTCATTGACCCCGGGCGCACCGGCTGCAATCTCCCACTCTTCGGGCGAGGGCAGGCGCTTGCCGTGCTTGCGCGCGTAGGCATCCGCCTCGTACCAGCTGATTCCCGTTACGGGGTACTTTTCCAGTGACGGGTCAAAGCGTCCATCGGCCCAGGTGGCGGGGCCGGGCTTGCCTGTCGAATCAACGAACACGCCGCCGGCCAGCAGCGCAACGGCATCAGCGTGCCACCAGCGCGGGTCGTCATAGCCGCCCTCATCCACGAAAGCTTTGAAGTCCTGGTTGGTCACCAGGTAACGGTCAATCAGCACATGGCTTTCGTGGGGGTAGGTTTGCAGCGGATTTCTGTCATCGGGTCGGTTGCTGCCAACCAGAAACTCGCCAGGCGCGAGAAGGTGAGCGTTATCGGAGAGATTCACCGCGGCCAGTGCCAGTTCGCGCTGCGCCGCCTTGAGGCCTTTGTCGATTTCGGCGCGCACGGCCAGGTCTTTCACCCACGCATGCGCGGCGCTGTACAACGAGGCAGCGGTGCGGAAGTCACGGCGGTTCAGTGCAAGATCGGCGTCGTGCTTAAGCACGTCGCCCAGCAGCAGGCCAAGGTCTTCGCGCGCAGTTTCAACGCGGGTGATGAACGCAGCATCGGTGAAGTCCGGCGTGCGATCAGGCCGCAACAGGTCGTCGTAGCGGCGCATCACGGCTTGCAGCGCCGACGCGTCGCGCTGCTCGCGCGCGGCGCGATCCTGGTCAGCCACCTGACCCAGCAGCGCCTCATGCAACGATTGCCGCAGCCACTCGCGGTCGGCCTGGCTGGCGAAGGCGCTGGTTTGCGCGTCGGTCTGCGCGACGCGAATCGCGTTCAGCGCGGCGCCCCAGTCACGGGCTTCGACTGCAAGCTGCGCGCGAGACAGCGCCGTGCGGAAATCGGACTGCTCGCGCAGCATCTCTTCATACTGCCGGCGAAGCTCTGCCGTCTGCTCCTGGCGCTGCTCGGTGGTCTCAGCCATGACCAGCCACATCTCGGCGATTTCAAGCCGCTTGTCCTGCAGCGCGCGGCTTGCGGCGCCGTTTGCGGCGTCGGCTTTGATGGTGCGGGCGCGTGCGCGCAACTCAATGCCGCTGGGCACGTCGTTCGGCACCGATACCGCAAGCGCCTGGTCGCAGACGCTGAGCGTCTCAAGGTAGGCGCGGCGCGAGCTTTCGTAGTCCGTCAGTGCATGGGCCGCCTGCAGCTTGTCGGCTGCCTGCTCAACGAAATCCTGCATCCGCACGATGTCGCGTGCGATCTGCAGCCGCTGGGCGTAGCCCTGCAACCACGCGCCGATCTCGCCGAGTGTCTGCTCGACGACCTGCTGCTCTTCGTCCAGCCCCGGGACCTTGACGTTGCGCAACTGCAGCAGGCGATCCTGTAGTGACTGGAACGCCGTGTGGGACTCCTCAATACCTACCAGTGAGCGGGCACTGTCGTCGTGCGCGACCCGGTAGTCGTCCAGCACCTTCTTCAGGTCCTCACGGAACTGCTGCCGGACGCCTTCCTGCCGCTCAGCCTCCAGCATCGAGGCTTCGTGCAGCTTGATGTTGTTCAGCAGAACAGCGGCCTGGTCTGAGCCCGCCGAAGCCTCGTCGCCAGGTAGTTTCATACCCTGCAACACGAAACCCGCAGCGCGGTAGATGCCCGCGGCCCTTTCGGCAGCCTCGCGCGCGTCGTCGAACCTCTCTTGATCATAAAGGCTCTGCGCCGTCCTGAGCTCTTCGTCGGCCGCTTCGATGTCCGCGTGCGCCTTGTTGATGCTGTCCTGCCTGGCAGCCTGGTTGGCGAATCCGCCGCCGATCGCCAAGGCAGCGACCAGCATCAGGCCCGTCAGCAGGGCAACCTTGCGCCGCGCGATCCACTTGCCGATCAACTGGCCGAGCGTGTACTCCACCGCGGCCAGTGTGCGGCCTTCCTGCCAGCTTCGCAGGTTGTCGATCAATTCGGTGGCTGTGCGCAGGCGCTTTGCGGGGTCCTTGACCAGGCACTTCATGGCAAGGCGTTCAAGCTCGGGCGGGATCTTGCGGTCGGGTGCGCGCAGGCTTGGCGGCTGCGGCTCGCACTTCTTGACCAGCTCAAGCACTTCCGCGCTGCTCTTGGCATCCCAGGGCGTCTTGTGGCAGAGAATCTCGTACAGGATGACGCCCAGGCTGAAGATATCGGCTTCGGGGCCCATCTTGTCCACTTCGCCGCGGGCCTGCTCGGGCGCCATGTAGCTGGGCGTGCCCAGCACCGCGCCGATCATCGTGCGCGCCGAGTCGTCGTCCTGCCGGTCGGTCACCACCGCGCGCGCAGCCGGGTCTTCCTTGCGGCCGACAAGCTTGGCGACGCCCCAGTGCCTGATCTGCGCTTCGTGGAAGCGCCGGAACCTGGTGTTGGCGGGTTTGAGGTCGCGGTGGATGACCTGGCGCGACTGCGCGAACGCCGCGCCCTCACACACCTTGATGAAGACGTCGATCAGGCGGTTGAGCGGCCAGGCCTTTTGCGCGCCCGGGTCTTTCTTGCGCAGTCGCTTGAGGATGCTGGCAAGGTCTTCGCCCTGCACCAGCTTCATGGTGAAGTACAGGTTGCCGCGGCCGTCCACGCCGATTTCGTGCACCGGCACGATGTTGGGGTGCTCAAGCTGGCCGGTGATCTGCGCCTCTTCAAGGAAGCGCTCCACCAGATCACGCCGATCGAGCATTTCCTTGCGCAGAACCTTCAGCGCGACCGGGCGGCGCAGGTCGTTATCCTCGACCTCAATCACCTTGCCCATGCCGCCACGCGCGATCTCGCGCACGACGCTATAGCGCCGCTTGGTGCCGGCAATCTTCTTCAGCCGCGCGGTGTGATCACCGATCTTCACGCCTGAGCCGATGCCCATCTGCGCGCGCAGGTCAGCCAGCGTCAGCTCGCTGCCTTCCATCTCTTCGCGCGGGATGCCGCTTTCGACGCCCAGCTTGCTGTCGGTGCGATTGCGCAGGCCCGGCCGGGCGCCCTCGCCGGTGGCGTATTCGGTCTGGCTGGCTGTGCCGGTTTCTTCGCCGCCGGTGATGTCGATCAGGCTTACTTCGGAATCATCCACGACGGTCATGTCGGTGGGGAAGTCGTCCTGCAGCGTATAGGATTCCTCGTCTGACTCAGACTCCGATTCTTCGGCGAATTCCTTGTCCGTCAGTTCCTGGGCCTCGAACTCGGCGGCGTCTTCGGGAAGTTCTTCGGCTGGCTCGAACTCGGCCTGCAGGTCGCGCGCGGTGTCGTCGTCCTGCGACGCGGGCTCGGGGACATGCTCGGGTTCCTCGACGTCGGTCAGGTCGGCCAGTTCGGGGTCGGCATCGATCTCGGTGGCGACCATCTGCGGGTCGTTGGGATCGAACGACTGCTCATCCGACGAATCTTCCAGCGGCTCGGGCAGTGATTCGACGTCGTATGTCGGGGTGCCTGCAGGCGGCGGCGGCGGCACGGTTGCCACGAACTCTTCTTCGTTGTGAGCGAAGCGGTCCGACAGTTCCTGCTTGAGCGATTCCGAGTCAAACAGCGTGCTTTCGCCAAGCGGAACAGGCGGCGCCAGGCTGTCGTGCAGCACCTCGCTGGGTGTGTGGGTAAGGTCAGCCGCCGGGCCGAAGTAGTCGTCGTCGGCCTGCGACATCACCTCGCCGACGGCGCTGTCGCTGAGCACCTGCGAAATCACTTCGCTGTCATCGCTGAACTCAACGGCAACGACGTCGTCGTCAAGCATGTGCGTGTCGCCGTATGACGCGAAGTCGTCCAGCGCCCCCTTGGTGCCGCGCATGTCAAACTTCGGCGAGCCGCCCTGGCGATTGCCCGGGTCGGTGTCGGTGCCGGGGTAGCGGTGAGTGTCGGCGCCGGTGATGTGAATGCGCTCCTGCACGCCATCGTCGCTGCCCAGCGAGGTGTTGCCGCTGCCTGCCGGCTCAAGCGACGGCGCGCTGCGCGGGCGGCGCAGGCCGGGAGTGATGCCTGTGTCGCCGATCAGCTCGTCGATGCGCTCCTGCGTCGGGTTCAGGCTTGGCGTGAAATCCTGAAAGTAGCCTTGCTCGAAGCCCGGTGTGTGATCTGCCCCGCCGTCGTCGAACAGGCTGTCGCCGCTGCGCGCGTTGGGCGGCGGCAGTTCCATCTGCAGGTCTTCGCCGGTCACGCTGTCGCCGGAATCGACGATGACGCCTTCGGGCGTCAGCGTGTCCACCATGCGCGGCGCTTCGTCAAAAAAGTCGTCATCGCTCAACGGCAGCGTGTCGTTGACCGATGGCGCGCGCGGCACGCGGTCAGTGTCGGTACCCACCGTGCGCAGCATGCCGGAGCGACGCATGCGTGAGCGCAACTGCTCTACGTCGCGGGCCGGCAGCTCATCCAGCACCCGCAGCGCGGTTTCGGCGTCAAGCCATCCCTGCCCGACCGCGACCTCCTGGACCGACAGACCGGGCTCGCGGCCGCGGCGCGCGCGCAGTTCCTGGCGGACGGCACCGACCTTGGCGGCGTCCAGCAGGCCCTGGCGCTCGGCGCGCTTGAGGAATGTGTCGTCGATCTGTTTCTGGCTTTTCATTCGCGCTGCCTGCCGTGCTTCCTCTGCCTGCCGTACTGCCTGCCTTGTGCCAATCGTGCGCCTGATTTTGCGGCGCTAGGGGCCCTGCTTGAACTCAACGCTGCGTACGCCGTTCAGCCCGATCGCTCCAGCCGCCCTTTCACCGAACAGCACGTAGTATCGCTGATCCACGGGGTCGTACAAGCCTGTTGACCCCGTGGTATTGCTGTTTGGCGGCGGCGTCAGGAACTGCCAGTTTGCTCCCGGCGTAGCAAGCACAACAGCCTGCGCGCGCGAACGTCCGGCCGGCGCGTGCACAAAGCGCGCATGCAGGTCGTCCCACACCGCGCCGCTGTAGGCCACGGGCTCATGCTGGCCGGCATTGCCGATGCTCAGGGGACTCCAGGCCGTCTGCTGGGGCCGGAACTCGAATAGCTGCGAGTTCGCGCCCGACACCGAGCTGTCACCGCCGATCAACAACAGCCGCGCGTTGATCGTGTCCCAGCCCAGCGTGGCAAACATGCGCGGGTCAGGAATGCTGCCGGTCATGCCGCCCACCGTAACCCACGTGCCCGGCAGGCCGCTGCTGACGTCCAGGTAGTGCAGATCGTTCAGCCGGCCGCCGGCATCTTCACCGCCGAACAGCCAGATGCGGCGGTTGTCCTTGTCATAGCACATCGCGGCCCCGCGCCGGGGGGATGGCCTGGTGCCACCGGGCGAAAGCAGGTTCCAGGTGTTCGCACCGATGTTGTACGAGAACAGCCTGTCGGAATACGCGGGAGTGCCAGTGCCCGCCTCGTCGCCGCCGAACAGCAGCAGGCGATTGTTGTGCGCGTCGTGCACCATCGTTGCGCCGTGCAAGGGCGGCGGCAACTGCGTAGATGTGCCCGGCGCCAGGCGCGTCCAGGTGCCGGCTTTAGTAGTCGCGTTGTAGTTGTAGCGCCACAGGTCGTTGCAGGCGCCGTGGTTTGCCATGCCGCCGTAGGTGTAGATCGCGCCGCTGACAATGGCGCCCGCCGCTGAGCCGCGGCCTTCCGGGCGGATGCCAGTGGCTGTGTAGGCGATAAACGGCGGGGTAAGTCCCGGGCGGTACTCCCACAAGTCACCAAACGTGCCCTTGCCCACTTCGCCGCCCATCAGAAGGTACGCCGAGCCAACCGCGGCAAACCCCGCGTCGCCACGGGGCAGTGGGCGCACTTCGCCGGTGCCGCGCGGGACGACTGTCCAGTCGGCTTCCCAATGTGCGCCGATACCTATCAGCCCCGGGTCCCAGCGCGCGCGCGCGGTGTACAACGTGTCCACGAACTCGCCGGTATCCAGGCGCTGGCCGCCATACACGTGCACGCGGTCGCCCACCCAGGTGACGCTGGGGTTGGCAAGCCCGTACGCGGGCAGTGGCCCGTTTTGCGGTGAATGATTGATCCACGAAGTTGTCGCGGTCGAAAGCCCGAACAACCGCGTTGAAGCCGTGTTCGTGCCGTCCGTCGGCCCGACAAAGTAATGCGTGCTTGAGCTGCCGTCCCAGGCGTGGCCGCAGTACTCCACAATCACCGGCGCCGCGGTCTGCCCACCCAGCGTAACGCGCGATGTCCAGTTGTTGCTTGTGCAGTCAAAGGTGTAAAGCCAGCTTCGGCTGAACAGCAGGTGAAGTTGCGCCTTGCCCGGCTCATACCAGCAGTGATAGGTGTGCGATTTGCCGAGCGAAGGCAGCGCAGAGCTTGCCGACGTGGTGTACAGCAGCGGTGTCCACTCCGGCCCCGGTGACTGGCCGACCTGCGTGGCGTTGAGCTGCCACATCTCCACACCGCCGCCTGACTTTCCGAGGATGGCGATCAGCCGGTTGTTGCCGGAATCAAAGGCCGCGGCGATGGTCACAGGCTCCGCCCCCAGGTACGCCGCGCCGCCGATGGTTGGGCCGGCACCGAGCACTCTGCCGGCGGCTGTGTCGATGGTAAGCGTCGCGCGGGTGTGCGCCGTCGCGCCCGACAACGGATTGCGGCCGCCGATCACCCACATGCGGGCGTTGTGTGAATCCCACACCATATTGGGCTGGCCGCGCGAAATCAGAAGCGCGTCACTGTCATGCCAGTCGCGCCCGTCGCCTGCCACACGGATAGTCACCTGGCGGTTGATGCTGGGGTTGGCAACCGTGGCGCACAGCACGGTGACAAGCGTGTCAACGTTGGTCTGGGGCGGGGTGAACAAGCCGCTTGAGTCAATACTGCCGCCGCCTGACAGGATGGCCCATGTTACGGCCTGGCTGGCGGCCGGCGGGCTGACAACACGGCTGAACTGAATCGGCACGCCGGCTGAGTGCGAATAGGCTGTGTCGGGCGTAACCGTGACGCTGGTCGGCGGCGTAAACACGTTCTGCGCGATATTGACCTGTGCGGTCGCCGTCACGCTGGACGCCCCGGGGGCGGAGCTGCGGGCACGCACGGTCACCGTCAGCGGCTGGCTTGCCGTGGATGGCGGCTCATAGAAACCGTTGCCCGAGATTGTCCCGGTGGGCGCACTGAGCTCCCAGGTCACGGACGTGTTGGCGTTGGATGGCTGAAAGTTCAAGGCGCTGAACTGCACACCCGCGCCGCCCGCCGTCACATTGACCGTGCCCGAGGGCGAGAGTCCAAAGCTGGTCGGCGCCGGCGCGTGCAATGATTGCGAGTAGCTGCCCGCAACACTTGGCTTGACCTGGCTGGTGGCGCGAATGAACACTTCGGCCGGGCTGATCAGCGACTGCGGCGCGGTGTACAAGCCGCTTGTGTTGATCGTGCCTACCTGCGAGTCACCGCTCCCGCGGTCCTGCCCGTTCCAGAACACAGTCCAGTTGACTTGTTGCGAAGCCGCGGGCGGGTTGACCACAGCCGTGTACTGGCGTGAAGCACCAAGCAGCAGGCTGCCGCTGCCGGTGGTTGAGACGGTGATGGTGGACGGCTCCGGCTGTACAAACACGGTGGCGTTGCCCGGGGCCTTGAGCGGGTCGATCGAATATGCACGGACCGTCACGGTAAGCAGCGTGGTGCCGGGCAGCGTGGCGGGCGCGGTGTAAGTCGCCGTGGCTGGGCCGGTGACGACGATGGTGCCGTTGGCGGAGCCGCCGACGACCTCCCAGCTTGCGATCTGCGGTGCGCCGACGGGGTCAATCACCGCTGTCATGTTGACCTGCCCGCCGACCTGGCGGGTGGTGGACGGCGGAATGATGCTGACGCTGTTGACCGGCGCGCCCCAGTGCAGGCGATATGCGCGCTCAACGGACAGAAACGAGGCGTGGTCGATCACGCAGACGAGGTCGATGAACTGGCTGCCGCCGGGCGGTGTTGCCGGCGCGGCGTAGCGCACCCGCTGCGTGCCGTCGCCGCCTGACAGCTGTGTGGCGGGGCCGTCAAGGATCGTCGTCGGCGTGCCAACGATATCCATGGCGTTGCCGCGCAGCGTGTCAATGGACGCTGCGTTGCCGACACGGCAGGCGATGTCATGGGTCAGGTTGAACACCCCCGCGCCGATGTGAACAGCCGTAATGCGCATTTCGGGGTGGGCGTTGATCGCCTGCTCAAGCGCGGCGCCGATCTGGTCAAGCGTGGTCATGCCCGCAATGTCCACCGGCTGGTTGCTAACGGGTGCGGCACCGTCCCAGAACTCGAAGATTACGGGATCGCTCAAGCCGTCGTGCAGGCGCAAGGTGTCGCCGAATGTGACGCTGCTATGGAGTGTGAAGCCGCCCGTGGCGTAGGCAAGATTAGAGCCGTCCACCACCTGCAATTCGCCCCAGGCGGTGCCGGATTCGGCAATCTTCCAGAAGGTATCCTGCACCGTCGAAGACTGGGGCGAGACCGCGCGGTCAAGGTAAACCACACCGCCGGCCGCTACCGTAACCAGCGGGTTCGTCGTCGGCGTACCGCCGGTATCGGTGGTGAACACGTTGATGCTTGCCGGGTCAGCGCCTGCCGGGTCATTGATGACCGGAAACGGCGGCGCAAGAAATGCCTGGCCTGCCAGGTCAGCCACGGGCGTGGCGCCGTCGGGATGGTCGGTCGGCGTGACGCGCAGATAGACGTTGGCGGCGTTGGCGTTGGGAAAGCGCAGTGTGGTGTCCCAGATGACCTGGTTGCCCTTGCCGGTGCTGCTGCTTTCCAGGCTGGCGGGGTTGTCGCCCTGTGGCAGGAAGTCGCCGGCGGCAAGCGGCGAAAAATTCACGCCGTCGGTGCCGTATTCAATCAGCACGCTCACAGCATCCGATCGCTCGTCGCGCAGCACAATTGCAAGCGCAATCGAGCCGCCCGTTTGCAGCGCCTCGACGCTGGTGACCTCCGGCGCCGTGTTGCCGACCACCGTGAAGCCTTCTGACTCGAGTGCCACGCCGGCTTGCCCATCGCGCGGCGTCATGCGCAATAGCACGCCGGGCCAGGTGTTCTGGTAAGTCGGCAACTGGGCGATGTCTGCCAGCGCATTCCACACAAGGTTGCGCGTGGACGGGTTCGGGCTGGTGGGGAACGGCCCCGCCACGCCCTGGATGAACTGATTGACCAGCGTCGCCGCCGACCAGTTCTGGCCGTTGTCGAGGCTGAACTCGACATCGACCGCCGACGGGTCAGACTCCTCATCCGCCAGCGAAATCTCAACCGGCACGCGGGCGACAAAGACATTGCCGTCCAGCGCGCTGTTGATGGTCAGCACGGGCGGGTTGTTCACCGAGTTGTCCAGCAGGTACGGCCCGTTGACAACCGACGGCCCGACCGTGACTTCGGCGTATCCAGGCGGATGATCCTTGGGCGTGAACAGCATCTGGATGTCGCCCATGAAGTCGAGCAACGCGACGTTGCTGTCCCAGATGAACTGGCTGGGTGTTCCTGTCGGGCTGGTGGCAAGGTTGACGGGAGGATTGCCAAGCAGCTCGTTTGGCTGAACCGGAATCCAGTTCTGGCCCTGGTCAACCGAGTACGAGATATCGAACGAGCACGCGTCGAAGTTGTCGTCAAAAAGGTTGAACGTAAACAGCACAATGCCGCTGGTGTTGCTGAACTGGATATTGTCCACCGACGGCGGGTTGTTGCCCAGCGACACTCCGGTCTGCTCGTTCCAGCTGCCGGTTACTTCGCCATCGTTGGCGCGGGCACGGATGGTGATTCCGTCAACGAATTCCCCGCTTCCCAGGTCAGCTACGAAGTCCCAGCGAAAGGTGTGGGCAATGCCGGATGCGCTGGAGCTCAGGTCAATCACGCCATCGCCGCCGACGCCGACAAAACAGTCGTTGTAATCCACGCCGTTCAGAGAATATTGCATTTCAAGGGTGCACAGGTCGCCGTCGGGGTCAATGACCGTGTAGTGCACAGCCACGGGGCTGTCCCCGCGCACGACCGATGTGATGATGACCGCCGGCGCGACGTTGGGGGCCGGCGTGCTGCCGCCGCCCTTGCCGTCATCGCCGCCACCCTGAAGGCCGAAGTAGGTGCCACTGCCACCACCACCCAACGCAAGCAGGCCCGGCCCACAACCGGTTGTCAACAAAGCGCCCATCAGCGCACAAGCGCCGAAAAGGCCATACACAAAACGGCTCATGGGCTCCCTCCGAGCCTTTACAGATAAACTCCACACTCAGGGTAATGATAGCCCACAGCGATGTGCAAGCCAAACAGCAAGTATTACGTCGCGGCAGATTTAAGGCCGAATTTGCACAGAACGACACTGCGTGTGAGGGAGACTATGCGGGTTGGTGCGTGGTGTGCAGTGTTGGGTTTGGGGTGCTGGGCTTGGAAGTTTGAAACGCAGTTTTTGACCTTCGACCTTCGGCATCCACCCTTCATCGAATCCGGACAACAATCTGCACCTCGTTCTTGCCGTCGGCTTCCTCTGGTGCTGCTGGCAGGTAGTCCTCGGCTGCGGCGCCCTTGTCGCGAGACTCCGTGCCGGCGCTGTAGCCCTGGCTGATCGCCAGCTTGCTCAGCGCATCGACAAGCTGCTGGACTCGGTCTTGCGACACGTGCACACGCACGCTTTCGGTGGTGCCGGGCTCGTCGGCGAGCTCAGCCCGGCCGTACAGCGCGCCGACCCACAGGGCGTCGGTCTGCGCAGCCAGCTTCTGCCCGGTGCTCCAGTCCACGACCCGAACTTGCGCAAACCTGCGCTCGCCCGGCGCAGGGGCGGAACCTCGCGCCCGTGCCGGGCCGCTTGATCCGCCTTCAGCACCGGAGTCAGAGCGGCGGCGCAGCGCATTGGGCTCATCGGCTGGCATGGACGGCGGCGTGGGCTCAATTGCCTCGCCTGACTTGCGGTCTTTCAGGGTTTCCAAGTCCTCTTGCCTGCGTGCATCCCGGTCTGCCTGTCCGTCCGCTTGCGGCTTTGGCACCCCTCCGGCAAGACCCCTGCGCCCCTGGGCGGCATCGTTTGCCTTTGCGGCGTTTTCTTCGGCACCGTCTGCCTTGGCCGCTGCAGGCTTGGCGTGTTCGGGGTCAGGCAGCTGCGAACGCCCGACCTCGTTCAGTTTCTCGAGTTGCTCCTGCTCGCTCGCGGGGCCTGCTGCCCATGCCTCGGACTTGCGTGCCTCCACGGCGGGCCCACTTGCATCGTCGTTCGCGAGCAAACTGAACCCGTCGCTTGCAACCTGCTGCTGCGGCGCGGGCGTCGGGCTGAAAAGCACCGGGCCGAACATGATCCCGGCTGCAACCAGCAGCGCCGCCGCAACCGCCGTAATCACGGTGCGCCAGCTTGCCTGCGGAAGTTGATGAATCCTGGCTCGGCTTGTGGAAGCCTTGACTCGTTGCGCAAGGTCAGTGGGTGCGCTTGTCAGCGCATGCTGTGCGACCAGCGCGCGGGTACGCTTCAACTCCTCCAGCCGCGCACGCCCATCCTCGCGCGCAAGCAGTGCAGTCACCCGAGACTCTTCAGCCGCAGACGTCTGCCCGTCCATCCATGCTGACAGCAGCTCCGATTCTTCGGGAGTCAGGCCGGTTGTCTGGGGTTGCTGCGACATGGTTCACCTTGCTGGGGCGGTCACAGCCGCCTTTGCCACTGAAACGCAGGCCTTGCCCACCCAGTTCCGAAATCGCCGTAAATTCAAGCCATTCGCTACTTAGACGAGGCTGTGGTAACCGGGCTCCAGTCCTCTCCGGGCGGGTTCGCTGCCAGACCTTGGCACCGGCTGTGCAGCCATTGCGTCGGGCCGTCCTCGGGGTGTGTCTTGAGCAACTGCTCCAGAGTGTCGGCGGCGGCAGTGAACTGCGCCGCGCGATACTGCTTCAGCGCGCGCTCGTACTGCTCGATCAATGCTTCGTCGGGCGTGGCGTGCTCGCGCAGGGCCACGGGCTCGAACACCCGTACCGGCTCAGATTTGCCTATCACGCGGATCTGGTCGATTTCCCGAAATCTCACGGCTTCGCCCGCAAGCTCGGCTGTGCGCTGGTCCACCAGGATGGTGGTGCCGTACAGCTTGTTGGCGCCTTCCAGACGGCTTGCCAGGTTCACGCTGTCGCCGATAACGGTGAAGTTCTTCTTGTCCTCGGTGCCGATTGTCCCGACGACGACTTCGCCGGTGGCGATGCCGATGCGCTGAAAGAACTGCGGCTTGCCCTGCTTTTTCCAGCTTGTGCGCAGCTCGGCGCCGGTGCTGATGCACTCAAGGGCGGCTGTGCAGGCGCGCAGGGCATAATCGCCTTCCTTGATGAACGGCGGGCCCCAGAACGCCATGATGCCGTCGCCGATGAACTTATCGACATAGCCATGCTGCGCGCGCAGCGATTTGCCCAGCGCGCCGAAGTATTCATTCAATTGCTCGGTGACTGCCTCAGCACCCATGCCTTCGGCGATGCTGGTGAAGCCCTTGATGTCGGAAAAGAAGATGCTGCCTTCTTCGCGCGCGCTGCTCTGCCCCAGCAGTGCGGGGTTATCGAGCACGCTGCGCGCCAGCGTTTCGTGCGTGTACATGCCCAGCGCCTTGAGGCCGCTGGTCATGTCGTTGAAGGCTTTGCCCAACCTCGCAAGCTCGTCGCGGCCGCGGATATGCACACGCGTGTTGAAGTCGCCGCCGCGAATCTTCACCGTGGCTTCCTGCAGACGCCGCAACTGTCGAATCACCAGGTACGCGCCAAAATACGCGGCCAGTGCCGCCAGCAACGCCAGCCCGCCCGCGAACAGGAACACATCCTGGCGCACTGAAATGAAGCCCTTAAGCTCGCGATCCAGGCTCTTGACCGTGATAAACCCCGGCCGGTCCGTGAGGTGCGGCGGCGCCAGATCGCTGGAAAGTTTCAGCCCAAGCAGCGTTTCGTTGCCGACAGCCACCTCGAACTGCGCACCGTCGCCGGTGCCTTCCAGCGGTAGCGCGGCCGCAAACACAGACTCAGACGTAGCGGATTCAGGCAGCGTACTGGCCGTCAGCACGTCGCCCGAGAACACGATTTTCTCAACGCGGTTGGAGGCCGCTTCCACCCCCTCATTCGGCAGGTTTCCGGCGATCCACTCCGCGTTGATCTGGGTCAGCACCACGCCGACGCCGACCACCAGGCGGCTTTGAATGCTCTCGAACAGATAGCTCTGCACCACCAGATACACGGCGCCCGCAACCGGCAGCACCGCCGCCTGCGACAACGCCCGAGGTTTGCCCTCGGCGAGATAGGCCTGGTAGAAGCGGTCCATGAAGTCGATCAGCTCGGGGTCGGCAAGCAGCGACGCCGGCGCGTCACCGCCGCTGCGGGTGGCGACGGCGACAACCTGCATGTCCTTGCCGGCTGGGCCGACGAGTGTTGCACCCTTGTCCTCTGCCACGAAGGCGTCCAGCGCCGCGAGCGCCACGTCGGCCTCAGAATCCTGCCGCCACTCGTTGGCGAAGGTCAGAAAGTTCTGGCCCAGCACTTCGCCGCTGGAAAACAGCTGCACAAGCTCGCTGGATTCGGCGGAGCCTTCCAGGGCCGTGCGGGTGTTGCGGGCAGCCAGCTTGACCTGGGCATTGAGAAAGCGAGCATCCTTGCCCAGTTCGCGCGCGATGCGCGCGCGCGCCTCGCGCTCAAAGCTGTGGCCGCTGCGCAACATCAACACGCCGGTGAGCAAAGCCACCAGCACGACGACCACGATCAATGCCTTGTAACGAAGCGACATGGGCGCCAAGTGTCGCCACGAAGCGCCCGGGTGTCGAGAGTGTACGCTGCCTTGGCCAGGGCTATCGCACTGTGACGTGGCATCGGCCTCTGGCCGATGGAGTGCGATCGCCGTCTCGGCGATCGCCACGTCCGAGACGGCCGTGGAACGCCATTGGCGAGACGCCAATGCCACGACGCAAAGAGAATGCGATAGCCCGGCTGCCCTGCCGCCTATTCGGATTCGCCGGGTTGCGTGGTTGGGCCCGGCTGTTCGTAGCCGTCGCGCCATCCGCCGTCGGTTTCGCCGAGAATCCACAGCGCCTCGCTGGTGCCGCACAGCTTGCCGAAACTGGGGTGGCCAAGCCACAAACCGTCGTCGCCGCGCGTCTGCATCAGCGCGCGCACGCAAATCTCGCCCATACGCTCGCCGGCGCGCCTGCTGACCGTTTTGGCGGCAAGCAGCGCGTGGTAGTGGCCATACAGCCAGTAGTAAGCGGCGTTGGCGAAGTAGTCCATGCAGTGCGGCGAGCCGCCGAACTGGCGGCTGACGTAGTACTCCATGCCGCGCACGCGATCCAGCTCATGCCGATGGGTCAGGAATTGGTCCACCATACGGCTGACGTGCACCTTCTGCCGCGCGCCCAGGCGGTAGAGGGCAAGCTCGCAGATGCAGTTGCGGCCCTGGCAGCCGCGCAGATTCTGCAGGCCGCGCGGCTTTGCGCGCGGGTCTTTGCCGTCGCTGCTGTACAGGTAGGTTTCCTGGTTGCCGTTGTCGCTGTCGTTGATACGCAGATTGGTCAGGAAGGCAGCGGCTGCGCGCATGCTGTGCCGGGGGATCTTGATCTCGCGAATGTTGTCGTCGATGTCCTTCAGCACCAGTACCGCCGACGCCGTGGCAAAGCTTGGCGCGTCGTTGTACTGCGGGTAGTAGTACCAGCCGCCTTCTTCTACCTCTTCTTCGTCGCCGGTGATGTCGCGCTTGGGCAGCTCGTAGGTGACTTCGTGCTCGTTGCGGCCGCGCTGGACCTTCAGTGTGATGAATTCGCCGGCGCTGATCTGCAGGTCATAGAAGGCCCGAACAAAGTCCCAGAAATCGGGCGTGACCACGCCGTTCAGCGCGAGAATCTTGTCGCCGACCTGCAGCCCTGCGCGCTTGGCCGGGCCGCGTGGGTCCACCATGGTGACGACAGCTTCCCAGGTCGGCTCCATGGGGTTCGGGTTGGGCCGGGCGTCGAAGCCCAGCTCAAACGGCTGCGGCGTTGGCGACGCGACAATGTCGGCCTGCATCTCCTCGCCGTTGCGCACCCAGATGATCTTGTAGCTGGCACCTGCCGGCACCGTGCCCAGGAAATCTACGTAGTGGTCATAGCCGATGATCGGCGTGTCGCCGATGCGGATGATGCGGTCGCCTTCTTCAATGCCCGCCTCCTGCGCGGGCGATGACGGGCGACGGAAGGGTGCCACCACGATGCCGCCGTCGCTTTCTTTGTCTTCGTCTTCAGGGAAGATCCAGAACGTGCCCTCGGGCGCAGCCGACGCCGAGATGGTCGCGCTGCCCCGACGTTTCCTTTCGCCGCTGAGTGTCTTCAAGCGCACGCGGTCGCCGGGCTTCAACTCGGTCGCCAGCACCTTCTGAAACTCCTCGAGAGTCTTGACCTCGGTGCCGTTTACTTCGGTGATCACGTCGCCCTTCTCAAGCTTGTCACGGGCGGGGCTGAAGGGCAGGAAGTCGGCGACAATCGGGCCCTCGCCGATGCTGGGCGACATCTTGAGCCCAAGGTAGCCCGGCCACTGCATCAGCAGCTTGATGTTCTTCATCTCGACCGCGCCGGACTCCGATTTCACGTGGATGCGCACGCTCTGGCCGCCGACCCACTCGGATTCAAGCTGGTAGTAGTCCAGCGCGTTTTCAATCGTCAGGCTTTCGGCCTTGGTGATGCGCATGCCGGGCTTAAGCCCCGCCTGCTCAGCCTGGCTGCCGGGCAGCACGCGCTCAATCAGCGCACCGCCGCGGTAGTCCGTGTCGGTCGGCGGGAACAGCACGACGCCAAGAGTGGAAGGCGTTGCGTTTCGCTTGGCGCGGGAGGAGAGCCGCGCGCGGCGCTTCTGCTCAAGCAGCGGCGGTGCTGACTTGCTGCGCTGCAGGCGCATCATCGAGTTCACCATGCGACGGCAGACGGCAATGATGTCTTCCTTGAACTCTTCGTCCGTTGTCGCCATGTACTCGCCGTACAGCAGCTTCAACCCCAGCGTGTAGCGCCAGTTGGCGTACCACACGGCGATCGGCAGCTTGCCGCGGTACACGCGGTCGATCACGTACTCGGCGGCTTTGCGCAGGGCGGGCTCGATGCGCGCGGGGTTGACCTTGACGTGGTAGCGCAGTGCCACGCCGGCCAGGCCGGTGGCGGCAATCGCGTCCACGGCGTCGTCGGCAGTGTTGGAAAGGATGGTGCCGGTAAGCTCAACATCCCACGAGCCGTCCTCATGCTGTGAATCCAGCACGAAGTTGACCGCCTTGACGATCGCGTTGCGCACGGCGTCGTCGCTGGGCATCTTGCCGCTCATGTCCAGCACGGGGTCAAAGTTCCAGCCTTCAGGTTGCGTGCCGCGCGCCGGCACAGGCATCTGCTGCAGCGGGTCCGGCTGGCCGCCTTCGCCGCCGGGGGCGAAGGCAGGCGTTGCCAGGTGGAACAACAGGTTGCGCGCGTGCTCCGCGGATTCAGGGGTCGTGGCTTCGGTGGTTTCTGGTTTGTTCGGCTCAGCGACGGATGGGGGTGCCTTGTCGTTCAAAGCCCCGCGGCATCCAGCCAGCACGATCAGCAAAGCGGCCACGATCACAGTCTTGTTCATGTCGGTCCCCTGAGGGCTTGCGCGCCCGGTTTCATCCCGCACACCTGACAGATGCAATCGACTGGTAACGCAATCACATGCTACGAGGTTCCACACATCTATCGGATGTTTTTACGGCTACGCTGTCGCGGCGTTGTGCATAACCGGGACGCCGCCGGGCGCGAAGTCTAGCAGAAAGCACGCCGGAGCGCAGCAATTCGCCAAGTCGTGCCGCGCGAATGCAAACACGAGTCCACAAGATTCGCTGATCGGCAAATGGGTCGGTCAGGAGTCAGGGATCGGTACCAGCAAAAGAGTCGCGGGTCGTTGCTGGCTTGCCTTCTTCAACAACTCGAAATGCTCGCCTTCACCCGGCTTCCGGTTCCTGCCTGTCTTTTGCCTTGTCTTGCGGCTTTTCTGGCGGCTTTTCTGGCGGGCCTGTTACCGGGCGCCTGGGCTCGTCTGGCGTCTCGCCTTCCGGCGCTCGGCGCTTTGGGTCCGTGAACACCGGCGGCGAGGCGCGCTTTAGAAACAGCACGGCCATCGCGGTGTTGATGGTGTGCGGCTGGCCCTGCCGGTTGCTGCCGGGTTTGGGGCCGGCCCAGCTTCCGTCGGCGTGCTGCGACTCCACCAACGCGTGGGCGCCGATTTCGTACCAGTCGATCTTGTCGTCAAGCCGCTTTGTGCCCGACATCTCGCAGGCCCGCTCAACCGAGTACAGGTTGTAGTACACCCCGCTGCCGTCGCTTCCGGCAAGCATGATCGCGCCGGCGTTCTCAGACAGCCTCTCACCCGAATAGTACAGCGCCGCCAGGCGCGACTGCGCGCCATGAATGCGCAACGCGATTTCAAACTCAAGCCGCGGGTCAAGCGCGCCGCGCGCCCGCAGCTCATCGGTGCACACCACCAGGCTGCTGATGCCCGCCGCCGTCATCTGCATCGAGTCGCCGCTGCGTTGCCGCGCCGATGTGCGGTAGCCCCATCCGCCGGGATGAATCTCGCCTTTGTAGGCGACGGCAGTCTTTGCGCCATCGCTGGTGTACGCAAACTCCAGCTTGGGCAGGTTCTTCAGCTCGCCGTAGTGGCTGATCAGGCGTGCGGCTTCTTTCTTGAACAGCTCGGCGCTGATCTGCGCGCCCAGGCTGCTGGCAGCCTGGTAGCCCAGCACCGCAAACTGGCTGCACGAGTTGTCAGATCGTTCGGTGCCGTGGCCGCGCAGCGGGTAGTACCCCCACCCGCCGTTTTCGCCGCCGGGCATGGAACGGTTCAGCTCAGATACAAGCCGGTCCACAAGCTCGGCGTGATCGGCGGGCAGCAGCTTGCGCACCCCGGCGCGCGCCTTTTCAAAGTCACGCGGGGTGGTTGCCGCAAACATTCCCGCTTCGCGCAGGGCCGGCTCATGAAACTTCTGAAGCGCCATCAGCACCAGCCCGGCATTGTACGTGCCCACACCGTTCGGCTTGGCTGACTTGGCGCACTGCCTCAGCATTGCCTCTATACCTGAAGCCACGGCTTGAGTGTTGCGCGCGTAACCGCCATGAAGCAATGCCAGCACGCTGATTGCCGTATTGCCCGGCTGTGCGGCATAGACGCCCTGAAATGTGCCGTCTTGCTGCTGGCTGCGCTCAATGAAGTAGCAACCGTCGTCGATGGCTACCTTGACGCGCTGGCTTAACACTCCGCCGTCCATGCGCTCGGTGGCTGCATGCGTCAGCGAAAACGCGTGCAGGTAGCGACCAATTGAGCCAAGGCTGTGGCGCGCCAGCGGGCCCTTGCCCGGGCGCAATAACCCGCCGCTGAGGCCTACCACGGCCAGCGCCGTCTCAGCCGCGTGGCTTTGCTCGCGCATCCAACCGGCATCTACAAGCCCGAGTTGATCGATCAGCAACCCGCCGCCCGAGATCACTCCACGCGGGTCCGGAAACGCCACCGCGCGATTGGTGATCGACTCGCGCCAGACCTTGCCGCTGTTGCGCGCCGGGCTGAATTGGTCGGCGAACGAGTTGATCAGCAGCACCCGCGCCCCCGAATAGCCCGCGGTGTCCCACTGCGACTGCCACTCGTCCAGCTTGGCGACCATTGCACCCAGGTCACTCTCGATCATCGCCAGCGTGCCGCGCTTGAGCACGCCCTCCGGCGCCGTCAACGCCAGGCTGAGCGCCGCCATGGCAAGCAGGTTGCTGTCCATGCCGACGGCGCGGCTGTTGGCAACGGCGGCGGCGAACCCGTCATCGCGGTCCCACGAGCGCAGCAGCGCGCGCAGGTCAGCCTCCCACAATGCTGTGTCGGCCTTTTCGCCAATGTCATGGGCGGCACGCTGGATCGCGCCGCGCCACAAAACGTTGGCATACCAGCGCGCACCGGACTGCCTGTCGCGGTCGGTGGTGGCCCGGCTTTCTGACGTTGCCTTCTGTATGCGCTGCGCCCGGTCAAGCAGCGCGTCGCGGCTTCGGGCATCGTCGCGCAACAGCGCCGCGCGGCACAGCAGCATCTCAATCGCCGCCGGGCCGAGGTCCTGCGCGCTGTCAGGAATGGACGAAGCCAGAAAACGCCGAAGGTGCCCGTCTGCCGCCGTTGTCAACGGCAACCCGCTGTCGAGCACAGCCCAAAGGCGCAATGCTTCAAGCCGCGTGAACGGCTCAAGGCTTGAGGATTCAAAGGCAGGCAGCGGCGCGGGCCGGTAGCGGCGGCCGTCAAACAGTTCTTCTTCAAAGGCGGGGCGCAGCAGGTAGCGGATGGCGTTGTACAGCGCCTGCTCCGGCCCGCTCAGCGTGCGGATCAACTCTTGGGCATCAGCAACCTGCTCCGGGTCAATCGGTGCGGGCTCATTGTCCTGTGCCGATGCCAGTGTCAGCAGGCAGGCAGCCAGGGCAACAGCCAACAGTTGTCGCGTCCATCGCAGCATGGGCTCAGCGCAAGGGGATCACCGGGGCAAGTGTTAAGGTAGGGCTACGGCGGCGCAACGCCAGCCCTAATCCGGCAATGCATTGCCAAACGACGACCTGCGCCCGCTGGCTTGCGGGTTGGCGAGGGGTGGGTGGCTGCTAGGCGGTGCTTTCGGCGGCTTCGCCGTTGGCCTCAGCTTCTTCGGGTTCTTCTGCCTCTTCTTCGCAGGTGAACTCGAGTTCCCATGGGCCGCCTGGCTCGAACTGTGCGAGTGTCAGCTTGGTGATGATCTCGCTGGTATCGACGTCAGCGCCCCAGCTTACGCGGTCAACGGTGTCCTGGCGCGCGACGAGCTCGATGCTGTCTTCGTTGTTGACGCTCCAGGGTGCCTTTTCAAGCGACTCCTTGAGCTCTTCAAACGCCTCGCCGGGGATCAAGGTGCCGTAATGCCAAGGCGCGTCATGCTGCAGGTCCTGGATCGTGGCGGCGTGCTCGCCGTCGATGTAGATGTTGGTTGTCTCGCTCACTGTTGCTCCCTGGTGCTCTTGCTGCTCGTCTCGAAACATCAATGCCGCGTCAAGGTGGGCGCCCTGTCCGCGGCAAACGCCGGAACATATCTAATCGGAAAACGCCCCTAGCGCGAGTCGTAAGCTGCTTTTTTCAACGGAAAGATTGCCCGCCGGTCACCCGCGATGCGGCGCGTGACACCGCTCTCGCGCGCCTAGCATGTTTTGTCCGGGTGTCAACGCCAAAGCGCGGCTGTTCCGTGGCCTGTGAGCAGCGTCGCGAATTGTCGTAACGTCCATGGCCGCAATCGCTTCCGGAGTTACTGACACGCTGCCTGAATTTCGAACAAAAACTCCACAAACTGCAAAGATCGCCCAGCGCTAAATTTTCCGATCCCCGTAACCCCAATACCACACGCGACTTGCCGCAAACCCGCTATTTTCCGCGCTTCCACGCTAGTCGTGCCGATCCATGTTACTGCTACAATTCCGCGCGCAGGAGCACTGTTCGAAGGTTGTGGGAAACAATGACTTACCGCGTCGTCAAACTTCCGCTCACCACAACGCGAACCAGCACCACGCGCGGACGCACGCTCGTTCGTCTCTCTCGCCGTCGCGGCAAACTTCCGCGCAGCAGCTTCAGCGCTTTCCAGATCCTCGCACGCAGGCTAAGCCGACACGAGATGCGCGCGCCCGCCGGTGTCGAACAAGGTTGGACTGAATGGCTGCGCCAAGCCAACGGCGGCCGTCGCCATCAGGACGCGTTGAAGCAGCTTGCGCGCGGCGAGGCGCTGGCCGTAGTCGTGCCACTGCTGAAGGGTGTCGCCGCGCCGCGCATGGATGAGGTGCTGCGCCTGCTGGCGGGACTTGATCTCGCGCGGCAGCTTCGCAACCGGCGCGTCGGCAAGATCGTCACCGTATTGTGGCCCGCGATCGACATCGGCGAGTGGGGCGAAAGCGGCATCAGCGCCGTCATGCTGCGCAGCAGCGAGCTTGAGGACGCGGGCTTCCGCGGCGGCGACGCCGCACGCCACGTTGAGGGCCTGCGAGGCGCGCTTCCCGGCACCGGCTTTTCCAGCCTGTTGCTGGACCACCTGGCCCGCGACGCACACGATGACCCCGACATCTTCAAGGCGCGCCTGTTGCTGCGCTGGTTTGATGATGAGAACTTGACGGTGCTCAAGCCCAGCGCCGGCAAAGGATACGAGCTTAACCTGCGCAACCTGTTCAAGCTGGTGCCGCTGGTGGCCGCCGTGGGCAGCGGCAGCCCCGTCGCCGGCACGCCGCCCGGCGAGCCCATACCCTACCCCGGCGTCAGCGCAACCATCATCGAGGGCAAAGTCGAGACATGGCTTGCCAAGTTCGGACTGCAGCCCGAAGAGGTGCTGGCCGGCGAGGTACACCCCGAAGACGCCGTCAAGCGCCACCTGCCCGCTGACATCCCCGCGGTGTTCAGCCGCGCCAAAGAGCGCGTCCTGGGCGAGCTGCTGCGCTTTGAGATGGGGCTGAACGACCTGGGCTTCAAGCCGGAGAACGACATCAAGCGCCTGTTGACGGGCACGGACATAGGCTTTGACAAGCTGCGCCAGCGCGGGGTGAACGAGGCCGCGCGTGAGGTGGACGTAAACGGCAAGCAGTTGGCCAAGCTGTTTCAATACCTGCTGCCGGATGGGCGCCCGCAGCAGGAGGTGATGAGCCTGCTGCATTACATGGATTTCTACGGCCCGGGGTTTATCGACGGGCTTAGGTCAGCATTGCAGTTCGACGACGTAAGGCATCAGGCGGTGTATCTGGCAGAGCCACCCACGCAGTAACGAATGGGCAAGACAGACGGCAGAGACAACTTTCTTCGCGGTACGTGTGACGCCATGTTGCACGTTCCAAGGGCCCAGGGTGTTTGGCGGCACCCCGGGCCCACCCCATTTGGGGGCGCGGTTAGATGTGTGGCAGGAACAGTCGTCGCCCGATAGACTGGCAGGATGCAGCGAACAACGCAGGCTGATCTTCAGACCATCCGGGCGGCGCTTGAGGCGAACTCGCGCCTTACCTCACTATCCGGTGGGGCGTTGCTGGTTTCCGGCCTGCTTACCTTCTTTGCCGCCGGGCTTACCGCGCAGGCCGGATTGGACGCTGCCGCCGCGCGCGCGACAATGCTCGCGCCCGAGCTGCAGCAGATGGTCGTGCTCTGGTCTTCCATCCTTATCCTTTCCGCCGCACTGAACCTGGCCGGCATGCTGCGCCGCGCGCGCGCCGACGGCCAGCCTTTGGCGGCGCGCCTTGGCCGCCGGGTGCTGTTTGCCATGCTGCCGGCGCTGGCGGTCGGCGGCGCGCTTACGCTGGCGTTTGCGGTCAACGGCGGGTTGCAGTGGATCTTTTCGGTCTGGATGCTGTGCTACGGCGCTGCCCTGATCGCGGCTTCGGCACATTCACTGACGAGCGTGCGCCTGCTAGGTGTATTCACCCTCATGGCCGGCGCGCTGGGCCTGGCTGGGCTTGACCTGGATTTCATTCTCTTCGTCAGCACATTCGGCGCCGGGCACTTCCTGCTGGGCGCATGGGTGGGGGTGCGCTATGGCTGGTAAGACGCGCATAAGCCCCGCCGTTGAGCTGGACCCGCTGATTCACGAGCGTGTGCGTCTGGCCATCCTGTCGGCGCTGGGCAGCCACAGCCGTCTTGGCTTCAACGAGCTCAAGGCACTGACCGGCACCACCGACGGCAACCTGAGCACGCACAGCCAGCGGCTTGAAACCGCGGGCTACATCCGCGCCGCCAAGGGCCTGCTGGGGCGGCGCACCAAGACGACGTATGAAATCACGCCGGCGGGCCGCAACGCGCTGATGGCCTACCTGGAGCAGTTGGAACGATTGATGGGAGAGGTGCGCGGGGGTTAGTCCCGGCAACTCAAGGAGGGCAACATGCCGAACGAATTCGTGGTGGTTGAGCGAATCGTCCACGCGGGCGAGCGCAATGACAAAGACGCAAACAACCCCGGCTTCAGCGGCGTTGACAGCGAAACCATGATGCTGCGCAACTACGGGCAGCAGGGCTACAAGCTCGTCAGCGTGATCACCGAGGACATCAGCCGCGAAGAATCGCGCCGGGTGTTCTATCTGATGAAGCAGGGGTAAAGGCAAGTTCCGGGTTCTGAGTTCCGCGTTCCAGTATGGCGGCAGTTCAACCCGGAACCCGGAACTCGGAACTCAACACAATGCGCATCCTCTGCGCCCCCGACAAGTTCAAGCAGGCCTGCACAGCCGCCGAAGCAGCTGACGCGCTGGCGGCTGGCGTGCGCGAAGGCGCCCCGGGCGCGCATGCCGTCGTGCTGCCGCTGGCCGACGGCGGCGAAGGCACGCTGCATGTGTTGCGCGACGTGTTTCCGGTGCAGCGGCCCGTGGCCGCCCGCGACGCCCTGGGCCGCGAGGTGCCAACCGTGATCGCGCTAAGCCAGGATGGCAAGCGCGCACTGGTTGAAAGCGCGCAAGCCTGCGGCCTCTGGCGCCTCGAAGATGGCGAGCGCAACCCGCTTGAAGCCGACACCTACGGTGTCGGCCAGATGATTCTCGCTGCCCTGGATGCCGGCGCGCAGGAGATCCTGGTCGGCCTGGGCGGCAGTGCCACCTGCGACGGCGGCGCGGGCATGCTGACGGCCCTGGGAGTGAAGCTGCTTGGCGCGAATGACAAACCGCTTGCCCCCGGCGGGCGGGCGCTGAAGGACATCCGCCGCGCCGACTTCAGCGGTTTGGACCCCCGCCTGAAGCAGGCACGCGTCACGGCCCTGTGCGATGTGGCAAGCCCCATGCTCGGCCCCAATGCGGCCAGCCGCAAGTTCACCGTGCAGAAGGGCGGCAGCACGCGCACCATGCACAAGCTGGAAGAAAACCTGGCGCTGCTCGCCCAATGCGTGCAGCAGCAGGGCATCAAAGCCACTGGCTTCGAGGCGGGCTCCGGCGCCGCCGGCGGCTTGGGCTACGGCGTGCTGGCCATGCAAGGCACGCTGGTGCCGGGTGCTGCCAAGCTGCTGGAACTGATCGGGTTTGCGCAGATGCTGCAGGGGGTTGACCTGGTGCTGACCGGCGAAGGCAGCTACGACGAGCAAACCGCCGACGGCAAGCTGATCCACGCGCTGGCAGAGGCCTGCGGGCAAGCCAAAGTGCCGCTGGTAGTGCTGGCCGGCGTAGCCAAACCGGTAGCCATAGAGGGCGTAACCGCCGCCTTCAGCATAAACCTGCCCGGCAAGCGCAAGCAGGACAACCTCGACGACACCAAACAGAACCTGAAGCACCACGCTGCATCGGTAGTTAAGGTAGTCGCCGCCAGCCGCCAGTTGCAGTGAACAAGGGCCCGAAGCGCAGGCAAGAGCGTGCCGTGAAGGTGAGTCGATCAGCTACGGTATCAACGCGCGCAGTTCGGGTGGCAGGGGTACTTCGGCGCCGTTTGCCACCTCTATCGTGCAGGTCTTGATCTCTGTCAGGCGGCGGGTGGGCAGGTATCGCAGCCGCAGTGTTCCTGAGGGCAGCCCCTGTTCCTGGTACACGCCCTGCCACACGCTGGTGCCCGCGAACTTCCATGCCGTGGGCACGTCCAGTTTGCTCCACTCCTCCGCCAGCGGCACGCTCTTCACCCAGGTCGCCTGTGCCGCGCTGGTTTCCGGCGCGATCGGCAGCGGCTTGAGGTACCAGTGGATGGTCTCGGGGTGCTCGGCGCGCCCCAGGTACCCGAACAGCACGACCGAAACTCCCTTGGGAACACCAAGCACCCGGATGCCGGTCTCCGTGCGCCGCCATTCCAGCTCATCCGACTGCAGGCCATATACTAGAATCGGCGCGTCCGGCAGCGGCCCGAAATCATTGCGCATGAACCGGAGCACGCCTTGACGCACGTCTTGCGGCGGCGCGTCCGGCAGCGTGATTTCGATGTCACGGGTCACGGGCGGCCTCGGCGCAGCGAGATGCACCACGGTCTCCTGCCCGTCGCCAACCTCGAAACTCATCACGTCGCCCTGCTGCTCAATGTCAGGCACCGCGCGGTAGGCGCCGGCGGGCAGTGGCACGTACCCATCCGCTTCGGGGTTCCGCCAATAGCCGACGTGTGTCAGACCGCCACCTGTGACGCGGAACAGCGCCCATCGACCATCGGCCTCAGATTCACACACGAATCGCGCACCGCCGGTCGCGATATCGAACACGACCTCCAGTGTGCCCTCGCGCGGAACCTCGATCTCTCGAACCTGCTCGTACACGCCCGCGCTGCAGAACACACGCGCAGGGCCA
>CAZZBH010000023.1:0-38761 GCA_964652605.1 uncultured Planctomycetaceae bacterium | reverse complement strand
CAAAGCCGCCCAGCTTGCCATGCTGCCGCCCATCGTGGCGTTGGTCAGCACGGCTATGTAGATGCCGCCCGCGTCCTGCAGCCGTTTGATCGCCGCGCTGGTCTTTGCCATCTGGAACAGCGACAGGATGCCCTCTTCCATGCGCGCGCCGCCGCCTGAGCCGCTTACGATGATCAGCGGCATCTTGTGGTCGTACGCGTGCTCGGCCCCGCGTGCGATCTTTTCGCCTACGACGCTGCCCATGCTGCCCATGATGAAATTGGGGTCGATGATGCCGAAGACTACCGGCTTGCCGCCAAGCTTTGCGGTGCCGAACAGGGCGGCTTCGTTGAGGCCGGTGCCGTCCTGGGCCTTTTTCAGCTTCTCTTTGTAGCTCTTCTTGCCCTTGAAACCGAGCGGGTCGGTTGACTGCAGGTCCTCGAACAGCGGCTCGAAGCTGTCCGTGTCCAGCAGGTACTCAATCCGCTTGTCAGCGGTGATGCGGAAATGAAAGTCGCACTCGGGGCAGGTGTTCAAGCCCTCTTCGACGACCTTACGATAGACCATGGCTTCGCAGGACGGGCACTTCATCCACAGCCCGTCGGGCGCGCCACGCTTACGTGATAAGGCCCATCTCATAGCTCGCCTCCCTTCCGGACGCAGAGCGAAAGTTTGCCGATGGTAGTAGCGCGCAAGTCGCGGTCAACAGCCGAGAGCGACCAGAACCCGGTGTAGTGACGCAAGTATAGCTGAAGCCGCCTGTTATGCGCGCGTGTGTGGATAACTTTGCCCCGTGTCAGTTAGCAACCACTAAGGAACCCCATTCGCCCGTCGATTGCAAGCTTTTTTGCGGCCACAGTACGATCCGTTTATGGTTGCGATTTTCGCCTCGGCGCTTGCTGGGTGGGGTCAGCCCCGCCTTTATCGGACATTGATGCCGGTCGCTTCAGTTTTTTGTCTGGTTTGCAATCACGCCGGTGATTGTCACAATCACAAGCGTGGATGAACGTTACGCCAGAGTTGTTGAGGGCAAAGCCACGCCGGACGACATCCGGCGGGCAAGCCGCGGTTTCTGGGAGAAGCTGAAGGGCGCTTTTCAGCGCATCCCTTTCGCGCGCGACGCGGTTGCGCTGTATCACTTCATCACGGACGAGAAGGCGGACTGGAGCAAGAGGGGCCCGGCTGCTCTGGCGCTGCTTTACTTCATCTCACCGCTGGATTTTATACCCGACGCCCTGCCTGGCGTGGGCTTCATCGATGACGCGTTTGTGATTGCCGCCGCGATCAAGCTGCTGACTGGTGTGCTGGCGCAGTACCACGATAGGGCGGACGACTGGCTTGCCAGGGGTGCTGAACCTGAACCTGAGGTTGTCAGGGATATTGAAATCGTGCAGCATTGATGCCGCGATCAACTCGCGGCTGAGTCTGCATCCGCCGCGCTGAGCAATGAACTAGCGCGATGCCGGAAACGCTCGAACAGCCAATTGCCAGGAAATCCCCGCTGGAATTCCTGCGCCGCAACCTGTTGGCCATCGACGTCTGCGTGATTGGCTTCCTGGGTATGCTGATCGGCTGGACGCTGATCAGCCTGATCGCGCCGGGGTTGCGGTTGTACCCGTACGATTCGCGCTTTGCCTGGGCCGAGATGCCGGTTGCGGGCCTGCTGGGCCAGCTTGCGGCGTTTCTGGTCGCCTACATCCTGTTTCAGCGCATCGGCATGCGCTATCACCGCGAGCATGTCATTGGCGGAGCGAAGGTCCCGCGTTGGGTGTCCGTCGGGCACCTGGTGCACGTGTTTTCGCCGATGCTGATGCTGCCGATGGTGTTCAATATGCTGGGCGCGTTCATTGCCGGTGTCAGCGGCGTGCCGACGCCCGTTGACCACCCGCACTTTGACCCAGGGCAGTTGTACGACCCGGCTGCAAGCTGGTGGGACCTTGAGCTCAAGCGCATCGACATCGCGATGACGGGCGTGTATCTGCCGGAGTGGTTTCGCGCCTGGCACGGGCCGGCGATATCCGGCTTTCTGATGCTGGCTTACCTTTCCTACTATCTGTCGCCCTTCGTCACGATCTGGGGTCCTGTCCGGCGTCGCGACTGGGTGCAGTTGCGACACGTTGGTGCAGTGTTCGTGGGGACGCTGCTGCTGACCTATCTGGGATACATTGCCATTCCCTCTACCGGGCCGCGGTTTGAAGGCACGTTTGCGGCTTGGATGATCACGGAGCCCGGGTGGTTCGGTGCCCGGTGGTGGCAAGGCGTGCTGGACGAAGCCGAGCTGATTCGCTGGGATGCCTTCCCCAGCGGGCACACGGCGATTTCAGTGATTGCCTTGCTGATCGCCGCGCGCCATGCGCCGCGGGTGGCATGGGTGTACGCGCCGCTTACGCTGGGGCTGATCGTGGCGACGGTGTTCTTTGGCTATCACTACGTCACGGACGTTCTGGCGGGATTTGCCTTTGCGGCTGTGGGACTGATCGTGCTGCGGCCTGTCCTGCTGTGGTGGGACGCGCCAAACAGCCGGCAATCCGACAATCCCAGCCTGGCCTAAGCTATCCCGCGCCGTCGGCCGGCACCTCGGCCAACCAACCATCCGTCATGCGCATGCGGCGCCGTGCCCTGGCGGCGATGTGTTCGTCGTGGGTGACCAGCAGGAAGGTCTTTCCCAACTCGACGTTGAACTGCTCGATCAGCTCAAAGATCTCGTCGGCGGTCTTGCTGTCCAGGTTGCCCGTCGGCTCGTCGCAGAAGACGACTGCCGGCTGGTTGATCAATGCGCGTGCCAGTGCCACGCGTTGCTTTTCGCCGCCGGACAGGCGGCTTGGCACGTGGTTCAGCCGCTGCTTCAGGCCGACGCGCGCCAGCAGGTCTGCGGCACGTTTGCGCAGCGCGCCGGCGCTGCGCATCCACTCGGTGGCGCCTGAGGCGATGCGCGCGGGCATCATGACATTCTCAAGCGCGGTGAATTCGGGCAACAGGTGAAACGACTGAAACACGAAGCCGAACTCACGGTTGCGGACGCGTGCGGCGGCTTCGGGGCCGAGCTTTGTCAGGTTCTGGCCTTTGTAGATGACCTCGCCGGTGGTCGGCGTGTCCAGCAGCCCAAGCAAGTGCAGCAGCGTGGATTTCCCCGCGCCCGATGCGCCCAGGATGCCCGCGATCTCGCCCTGGCGCAGCTGGAAATCCACCGCGCGCAGAACGTGCAGCTCGGTCTCGCCGGACAGAAACATGCGCGACAGATTGTGGCACTCGAGAATCACCGGGGTTGCCGCCGCGTCAGCGGCTTGGGCGGCAGTTGTTGGGTGCGCGGTCTGGTTCTGCATGGTTGCCCTGTATCGGCACTCGGCGATGCCGGCCCGCAGTCGTTACGCCTGCCACTTCACGGATTGATACGTTCCGCGGCGCTTCAGCTCGTCGCTTATCATCTGGTAAATCTGCATCTTGCTGTGCTTGAACCGCGGGGCTACCACGCCGCTGTCGCTGATCTCGCCGACAAGCCGTTGAAACCAGGTGTGCGGGGGCATGCGCTCAATGCAGTCGGCGGCCAGGCGGATGTGCTGCTCTAGGTCCAACACCTGAAACTCGCCGCGTTCATACTCGCGGGCCATCACGGTGTTTTCGTACACGTAGCAGTGATGAAATTTCACGCTGTCGGGGGTTAGGCGGGCGCACTCGTCGATGCTTTGCCGGATCATTGCTTCATCTTCGCCGGGCAGGCCTGCAATCAGGTGCAGGCACAGGTGGGCGTCGGGCGCATGGCGCCGGGTCAGTTCCACGGCTTCCACGGTCTCGGCGTGGTTGTGGGCGCGGTTGACACGATAGGCGGTCTCATCATGCATGGTCTGCATGCCGTACTCGATGCAGACAAACGGGCGCTCAAAGTTCGTGCGACCCTCGGCAAGCTTTCGCTGCCACACCTCGGCACTGCCATCGGCGTAGGTTTGAATGAGCTGCAACTTCTCTGCATCGACGCAGTCGGGGCGCGTGCCGATCGACATCCCCACAACGTCATCCACGGCAAGTGCCTCGTCGTAGAGCTGTTTGAGCTTGTCCACCCGCGCGTAGGTGTTTGTAAAGGTCTGAAAGTACGCCAGAAAGCTGCGGCCGTTGAATCGCTCGCGATAAAAGGCCTTGCCTCGTTCAAGCTGGTCGGCAACGCGCGACGCGCCGCTGCGCAGCGTGGGGCTGAAGCTGACGTTATCGCAGAAGGTACAGCCGCCCGTGGCCTTCGTGCCGTCGATGTTGGGGCAGGTAAAGCCGGCGTCGAGCGTAACTTTGTATGCCGGTTCGCCGAACAGACGCTTCATCAGGCGACCGAATGGATTGTAGTATGGCGGTTGGCCAAGGTCTGAGGGCGGCGCTTCAGGGAGTGGGATGTCGGCGATCGGGTTCATGAGTCGTGCGGCGAGTATAGCCATACTGCTGCTGGTGGCAGGGGGGTGTGCCGTAGTCGGCAACTACCCCGCAACGCCGGTGGCGCCGACGGAACTGCCTGAGTACACGCTGGCGATTGAGTTGCGCGGCCAGCCGGAATGGGACGCCGACCGCTACGAGGTAAGCCTGGGCTTTGAGCTGCGCGCGCACGATGAATTTGCGTACAACGCGGTGGTGCAGGAAATCGTGCAGGAGGTGGTGTACACGCGCTACGACGCCCGCGAAATCCGCGAAACGCTGACGCTGGTGGAGGCGTTCAAGCTGACACGCATCGGCATCGACGAAGAGAGAATGGTTGTGTACCGCCTGCCCAGCTTTCAGCGCGACAGGCACTATGAGCGCGGCTACTTGAGCGTCGGGCCCATGATCGAGAAGGTGGACGTGTGGCGCGTGGTGCGGTTCTACCCCGGATACGTTGAGAATGCGGACTGGACGGCCCTGGGTTTTGCGCACCTGCCGCAGAACCGCTCGGGCAGCCTGATCACGGACATCCCGGAAAATTTCAACGAGTCGCACCAGCGGGGGCACGAACTGAAGGGGGCAATCCTGCAGGACGACCGCGACGGTGCGCGCTGGTATCACATGCGCTACCGCTGGCGGCGCGAGCAGGCAACCAAGCGCCCGCAAGCCACCTTTGAGTTTCACAAGTACACGCGCCCAGCCGACGAGCCGGACTGGCTTGCCAATACGCTGGATCACGGCGTGAGGCATGCCAGCGCCGGGGAATAGGCATGCGCGACCGGCAGGTTGCTCCGGGTTGTTCCTTTCAGCCTAAGCGTGTAGGCAGGGGCCGTTGAATATAGACCGAGGAAGCATCATGAACGAAGAGTTTCATTACAAGGGTGGCGAGCTGTACTGCGAAGATGTGCCCGTGGCGCGGATCGCTGAAAAGACCGGCACGCCCGTTTACATTTACAGCCAGGGGCACTTCCTGAACCAGCTCAACGCGCTGCGCGAGGCCTTCAAGGAAGTTGACCCTCTCATCTGCTACGCGGTCAAAGCCAACGGCAACCTGGGCATCCTGCGGGCGATGGCTTTGGCTGGTGCCGGATTTGACTGCGTCAGCAAAGGCGAGATCTACCGCGCCCTGCGTGCCGGCGCGCCCGCCGACAAGATTGTGCTGGCGGGGGTAGGCAAGCAGGCCTTTGAGATCGACTACGGGCTTGAGCAGGGCATTCTGATGTTCAATGTCGAGTCGGAGCCTGAGCTGGAATTGATCAGCAAGGTGGCCGCGAAGCGCAAGACAGAGGCACCGATCGCGCTGCGCCTGAACCCGGACGTTGACCCCAAGACACACAAGTACATCAGCACCGGCCAGCGCGAGAGCAAGTTCGGCATCGATCTGGCGCGCGCCGAGAAATGCCTTGAGCGCATCAAGCAGCTCAAGAACCTGCGTCTGCGCGGATTGCACATTCACATCGGCAGCCAGATCACGCAGGCAGACCGCCACGCCGAGGCCATCGACAAAATCACGGCACTGATCAACAAGGTCAAGAAGTCCGACTTTCCGCTTGAGTTCGTCAACGTGGGCGGCGGATTCGGCATCAGCTACAAGCCCGGCGAGGGCAAGCCGATCGGCGAGTTTGCAAAGCAGATGGCGCCCAGGATCAAGGCCTTGGGCCTCAAGATGCTCAGCGAGCCCGGCCGATTCATCAGCGGCAACGGCGGAATCCTTTTGACGCGTGTGGTTTTTGACAAGCCAAGCGGCGACAAGAATTTCCTGATTGTTGACGGCGCCATGAACGACCTGCTGCGCCCCAGCATTTACCAGGCGTATCACATGGCTTGGCCGGCACACCATAAGGGCCTGCCGGACGGCGCAGCCCTGGGCGACAAGTCGCCGCTGACCGATGCCAACGCGGGCAAAGACGCGGTGACCTACGACGTGGTGGGCCCGGTGTGCGAAAGCGGTGACTATCTGGCGCTGGGACGCAAACTGCCGCGTATGAAGGACGGCGATCTGCTTTCGATCTTCAGTGCCGGCGGGTACGGCATGGTGATGGCCAGCAACTACAACACGCGCGGCCGCCCCGCTGAAGTGATCGTCAACGGTGGCGAGTACTGGGTCGCGCGTGACCGCGAGACAATCGAGGACATGCTACGTGGTGAACGCCTTACCCCGCGCGAGATTTTCAAACCCTGATGCGATGCTGGTGGCGCTGTTGGCCGGCGACAGTGGATTATCGCGCACCGGCCTGGGCGAACTGATCCGCATCCGGGCGCTGCAACGCGAGATCATCCGCGGCTCGCGTGGCGCGTTTGTGCGCATTGAACCCAACGCCGCGCCGCCGCTGCTTGATCTGGGGCAGGTCGGGCGTGATTCACCGCTGGTGGCTGACTATCACAGCCTGGTCGTGCTTGAGCTCGCCCGTGCTTTCCCACGGCAAGGGTCACCGCTGCGCGACTTGCTGGCGGCCAGGCGCAGCGGGCTGAGCCTGAACGCGATGGCCTACGCGCTCTGGGATGCCGATGGGCAACGGCAGGCGAATGATCTCGCACAGGCGTACGGTGTCTCAGCCACGTTGATGACAGCATCTTTGTGGATTGCACTTAAGCCACTGTATGAAGCAGTCGCGCAGGCATATGCCGCCCACTTTGATGTCCCGCAGGGGGGCGCAAGCTGCCCCGTCTGTGGGGCCGAGCCCTGGGCGCGGTGCGGCGGCAGGCTTCGGTGCCCTGTGTGCGAAAGCGTCTGGAAGGCAGAGCTCGCAGGCGACTGGCGCGATGCCGCAGGCCCTCAGGCACGCGGCGCGCGGCGCCTGCGTGAAGCGAACTCGGGTGCCCGGCTGATTGAGCTTGAGGAGGGCCTCTTCAATAAGGCATTCTCGGTCGCCCCTCTGGTGCAGTTTCTGCTGATAATGGAAAGTGACCGGGTGCGCGCCGATCATTCGATATAGGATGAGTACCGACGCCTGCCCGCAAGGCCACAGGACCTGATGCTGAAGCCTCGTGAAACTGAGAAACTGTCCGGCTGGCCACGCTGGAAAGTCTGGATCATCGGGCTATCCGCCGGCATTCCGCTGACGCTTTCGCAACCGCCGGCGGACTGGCCGCTGATCGGCCTGTTCGCGCTTGCGCCGCTGTTCGTGGCGCTGCCGCGCACTTCGCCCTGGGGTTCGTGGCTGATGGGCTTCGGCGTTGGTTTGCCGTACTTCATGATCAACACCTGGTGGCTTGGGCAGATGGTGACCGATCCCGGCAACGAGTGGATCATCTTTGCCATGTTTCTGTTCGTGACCGTGGTGATGTGCTCATTCTTCGGGTTCGCGGCCTTTCAAATGCGGTGGTTGCTGACGCGGCAGGCACTTTGGCCGTTGGCGCTGGTGCCGTTTGTCTGGCTGGGATGGGAATTCCTGCACGAGTTCAACAGCCCGGCACCTTTCCCGTGGCTGCCGCTGGGAACGTCGCTCGCAGACTTCACCCTGTATGCGCAGACGGCTGACGTGTGGGGCCAGTACGGCTTGTCGCTGTCATGCGCTATTGTGGCACTGTGTGCTGCTGCGCAGTTCAAGCTGCAAGGCCCTGACGCGAAATTCGTGCGGTTGGGTGACCGGTTGCATCGCTACATTCTGCCAGGTGCGGCGCTGGGCATGCTGCTGATCGGGTGCATTTACGGCATGGTGCGGATCAGCCAGGTCTCGGATCGCGAAGCCGGCGATGGCCCGCTGGTCGGTTGTGTGCAGGGCAACCTTGCCCAGGAAGTGAAAGTGCGCAACGATCCGGACCGCCTGCCCAACTCGTATCGGGACCACCTGGCGCTGAGCGAGAAGGCGGTGCAGGAGGACGCCGAGCTGATTGTGTGGGCTGAAACCATGCTGTTCGGCGGCGCAACTCGCGAAGGCCTCAATCGGTTCACGCCGCGTGCCTCGGCGCGGTTCTTTCCTGACGGCATCCCTTCGCCGGCGCTGCTTGACGGCACCGCCTTCAGCGGCAACGCGCCGTACAGCGTAAGCTATGTCGAGCACCTGCGCGCGAAAGTTGCGCACGAGTTCAAGCGGCCGATGCTGGTAGGCGTGCTGACCGACATTCCGCCCGAGGAGCAAATCCACGAATGGAAGCAGCACAGCTACGACCGGCGCAAGTACAACACTGCCATGCTGTTTGATGCGCAGGGCGCGGTGGCTGACAGCTACGACAAGCGCTACCTCGTGCCGGGCGGCGAGTACATCCCGCATGAGGGCCTTGAGATTTTCGGGTGGGCGCCCGTGCGCAGCCTGATAGAAGGCTACGCCGAAGGCTTGCAGGGCTTTGCCAGCCGCGTTGAGCCGGGGTTGCGCACGACGACATTCCGCGTGCCATCACAGGCCGAAAGGCTGCGGCAGCGCGACTGGGCGTTTACGACCACCATCTGCTACGAGTACGCGTGGCCGGGATGCTATGTCGAGCTGCACACGCGGCCGGAGCGCTACCCGGACTTTCACCTGAACATCAGCAACGAGGGATGGTTCAAGCGCAGCGCCGAGCTGGACCAGGCGGTGGATTTTTGCCGTTTGCGCGCCATCGAGTCACGCGTGCCAATGCTGCGCGCCACCAACACCGGCATCACCTGCAACATCGATGCGGCTGGGCGCGTGCGCGAGGTCTTGACTGTCGGCGGCGACGACCGCGAGGTGCAGGGGCTGCTGCTAACCAGGCCACTGGTGTTGTCTGAGCCGATGCCTCCGATGTTCGTGGCGCTGCTGGGTCGCGCGCTGGGATGGCTGTCGCTGTTGATCGTTCTGGTCGTGTTCAGCATGAAACTCGCGTCGCGCGTGCAGGAGCGCCAGCGCAAACGCCGCATATTGCTGGCACGCGCACAGCCGGCAGGCCCCGGGGCCGCTGACGGCCCCTCAGATTCCGGAGCGATGACTTGAAGGCTCTGCGTACAGCCGCGGTTGCATTGGCGTTGCTAAGCGTGCCTGCCGCCCTGGCGCAGGATGACGAGCCGTCGCTGCAGCGGGTGCTGGCGGCTGTCGGGTATCTGTCATCCAGCGTTCCGGAGCATCAGACGAAAGCCGAAGCACTCGTTCGCGCCAACGCGGCCCGCTTCTATGAAACGCTTGAGCAGCAGCTGCCCCAGATGCGCGACACGGGGCGTGTGAAGCTGCTTCAAGTCCTGTCTGAAACCGAGCACGAACGGCGCATCCCGCTGTGCATGCAGATCCTGGGCACGGGCGACGCACGCCGCACAGAACGCATTCTGGCCTTTCGTGCGCTCCGCGGCGTGGACGGCGACAAGCTGCTGCAGAATATTGAGCAACGGCTTGAATCCGACGAGCTGACTCCGTACCTCCAGATGCAGCTTTGTGCCCTGCTGGGGACACTGACAAGCGCCCGCGCACAAGGCGTTGCGGAATCACTTCTGGATCGCGCCAAGCCGGCCAGTCTGGAAGCCTTTGCCGCTGAAGACGCCGCGCTGCGCAGCACGCTAGATTCGCTGTTCGCGCAACCGGCCTGGAGCCGCTATCAGGAGCGCCATTCCGGCGCGCCGTCGGTGACACTCAAGACGTTGCAGGAGGCGATGGACCGGCTGGCGCTGCCGGGCGCGCCCGACCGCGCGTTGGCCGAGACCAGGCTGATCGGGATGATCGGCGGCGATGAGCGGCTGCTGCTGGCCATGTGCCGCTCGCGCTGGCCGGAGCGCGCGGCTTTTGCCCTGCGGCGCCTGCAAGCCGAGCCGCCAAGGAGGCTTGCCCTGGCCGCGCAGCTCGTGATGCTGGACATTGCAACGACCGGCGAGCAGACACTGGCGCTGCTGGCGATGGATGTCGGCATTGCCGCCAGGCCACCCACAGGCGATGAGCTGGTGCAGTTGCGGCGTTATGCCAGCACCGATGCGATGGCGCGGCTGGAAGCCATCATGGAGTCTATGAAAACCCGGGGTGACCTGGCCGCGCTGCGGTTGCAGAACGAGCGCCTGACCGCGCGGTTGCGGCCGCTGCTGCTGCGCCGCGGCCCAGCCGACGACGAAACTGCCGAGACACAGAATGAACTGCGCGCCGTTCGGCAACGGCTCGAAGGGCTGGAGCGCGCGTGGGAGCAAGGCTGGCGCACCGAGTTTGAGTCCGAGATTCTTTCACCGCGGAGCAACTGAACATGGCCCGATACGGCCCACCGCAAGGCAACGCGGAACTGCGCGCGTATGCTGACATCGTCGCCCGTGCCTTTGCCGGCGATCAGGAAGCCTACATTGACTGGGCCGAGAACTTCTCTTCCAACGACAGTGTACGATTGCTGACCGACGGTGCGGATGTGCTGGCGGGCCTGGTTTTCTACCGCATGGGCCAGCACTTCGGTGGAAGGTCCGTCGGCATGTGGGGCGTCGCCGGGGTTGGTGTCAAGCCGGAGCTGCGAGGCGCCGGCCTGGCAACGCAGGTGCTGCGCGAGAATCTGCAGGAGGCGCACCGCGAGGGTGTTCCGCTGGCTACCCTGTACCCGGCTATTCCTTCGCTCTACCAGCGGCTGGGGTGGGAGTTTGCGGGCCTGCGCACGAGGTTGCGCGTCCCGCTGGAACACATTGCGCCGCGTGCCACGGATGTCCGTGTTCGGGCGATGCGGCCGGACGATGAGCCGCTGCTGGCTGAACTTTATGCGCGCCGCTACCGGCTGGTCAACGGCAGCCTTGATCGCAACCCGCAGATCTGGCGGCGGGTGCGCAAGGCGCCTGAGGAAACGCCGGTGATGGGCTACATTGCGCATCGCGGCGAGGAGGCTGTCGGATACACGCACTTCCTTCAGAAGCGCGATATACCAGGCGAGTTTCGCTACAACCTGCACGTCCGCGATTTCGTGTACGCGGACATCGGCGGGGCCGACGCGTTGCTGGGTCTGTTTGCCCGGCACAGCAGCATGGCGCGCGAGTTGCACATCTTTGTAGCCCCGAGTGACCCGCTGATTTCGCGGCTGCTTGCTACGCCGGAGTTTCCGCAGGATTTACAGATGGGTTGGATGCTGCGCGTGGTAAGCGTACCGGCTGCACTGCAATCGCGGGGCTACAACGCAACCGTGCAGGCCACGGCCACGCTGCGCGTGCGCGACGCCGAGCTGCCGGGCAACGACGGAGTATGGACACTGCGCCTGGAGCACGGCCGGATGCAGGTCGAGCGCGGCGGCAGCGGTGGCCCGGAGATCAGCATCGGCGCGCTGGCGGCTTTGTACTCGGGTTTTCAGTCACCGGACGAGCTGCGGCTTGAGGGCAGGTTGCACGGCGACGACAGCCACGATTTGGCGCTGGGCGCGATGTTCGCGGGCCCACTGCCGTGGATGCCGGACCACTTCTAGGCGCCCGCGCGGTTGGCCTTACCGGTACGTGGCGCGGGGCTTGGGCGGGATGTTCGCGGCTTCCGGCTCGTTGCTGTCCGGGTTTTCTTCGGTGACCAGCAGGATTCCGTCCTTGCCGCAGCGGTAATCGCCCGAGTCTGCCGAGGTTTCGGTCAGCACCAGCTCGCGGACCTTGCCGCCCACCGTCAGCTTGACCGTGACGGTCTCAACTTTGTCCGGGTTTGTGTCCTTGGCCAGCCGCAGCCGGATCCAGACGCGGCCACCGGCTTCGCCCGCCACAATGCGGTCCATCACGACGGCGGTCACCGGCTTGAAATCCTTGTCGCAGAAGAACAATCCAGGCGTGACCACCAGTTCAACGGGCGGCTTGGAAACACCGGTTGCCGGCCCCGATTCGGGTTCGGGGCGTGCTTCCTCCGGACCTGCACTGCCGGTGCCGGTGCCGCCGCTGTTCGCGGGACGCGCCGGCACGGGTTGTGCCCCTGCAGGCTGCCCGGGTTGACCCTGTTGAGGCTGATTTGGTGCCTGCGGGTTGTTGATTACGCCTCCGGGGCGTGCACCGCCGGCGTTGCGCCCGCCCGGAGCCGACGAGGCGCCACCGCTTCGTCCGGTGCGGTTGCCTTCGCGGTCCCGGTTGCCGCGTTCACGTCGTTCCATGTCGCCGTCGCGGCGGTTGGGCGTGCCAGTGTTGATAGAACTCGGAAGTACCGAAGAGTCGGTTTCATCATCCGATGAGCCCGGGTTGGCGTCAGTCGGAGTTTCTTCGGCGTCGTTGCTGCCGTCGATGGTGCTCTTGGCAGTAAACGCGTTGACAACCAGTGCCGCCTGGTTTGAAAGCGCCGTCCCCGAAATCTCGCATGCCAGGTCGCCTTCGACGCCGCCGGATGCGCTGAAGGTCGCGGTTGCATAGCGGATGCCGGTAACCTTGACAGTCACATCCGCGCCGCCGGCGTTACCGATGTTGAAGCTGAACACCGTGTTGGACGACTCCAGTTGCGCGCCGCTTGTCGTTGCACCGGTCCCCGAAGGCGTTGGCGTTTCGGAAAAAGTTGTGCCGGTTGGCGCCACGATGCGCACACTGCCCGCAATGCGCCCGCTGATCACGATGTTGCCGGCTGTCTGCGGCTCCTGGACGTTCACGCGCACGAGGCGAACGTTTTCGACGCCGACCCTTGCCTGCGATCCTTCAACGCTAACTGATCCCGCAACCCCGAGTGTCCCGCGCAGTGTCTTGAGAACCGTCGAGCCGTTGACGCCGAACATCTGGACACTGACTTCGATCGTGCCCAGCGCTTCTTCGTCAACGTTGACGCGGCATTGCGCTTCGTTCTGGTTCAGGATGTCAAAGCTGTTCGGCACCAGCGTCACACCTGCGCTGAACTTCACAGCCGGCAACTTGCTGCTGCTGTTCGAGAAGCCCGAAGGCGTGGACGCGATCAGGCGCAGCGCAGCGTCTTTGACGCCACTGTTCAGCGTGCCCGGCTCAATGATGAAGGATTCTTTTTCGGGCGTCGGCTGTGCGGTGCCTTGCGCCTCCAACGCAGCGGCAAACGAGATGGTCAACACGAACAGGATCATGGATCGCATGTTAGTCCGCATTCTTGCGCTCATGTGCCAGCTCCTTTGGTTCGGCATCGTCACTGCTGTCGCTGGGCGGACGCACGGAGTTGGTCGTGCGTGACGTCTTGCGCCTTGCGCTGACTGCCGCTTCCTCGGCTTGCTCTGCCTCGTGTGGCGGCAGTACTCGGATACGTGCTCGTCGCACGCGCTGCCCTGTCACCCGCGAGGCGGTGATCTCCATCCCATGATACGTCGTTACGTCGTCTTGCGCCGGGATATTCCCGAAGGCCTTGAGGGCCAGACCGGCCACGGTGTCAAAGCCCTGCACGACCTCCGGCGACAGTTGAAGTCCAAGTTGAGACACGAGCTGTTCGTCGGTCACGCGGCCGTCCACTTCCCACGTGGCTTCGCCTACCTGGCGGACGGGTGTCTCGACCGGGTCATATTCGTCGTCGATGCGCCCGATCAGCATCTCGATCACGTCTTCCATGGTGATCAAACCCGCGGTGCCGCCGTACTCGTCAAGCACAATCGCCATGTGGGTGCGCCGCACGCGCATTTCTTCCAACAGGTTGCCTATGAACATGGTGCCGGGAACAAACAGCGGCTTGTGCAGGTAGTTGATGATCTCAAAAGCTCGATCACGCCCCGGGTCGAAGCGAAAGAACTCTTTGAAATGCAGGATGCCGATGACGTCATCCAGGTCACGCCGGTAAATCGGGATGCGTGTGTAGGCCGACTCACGGAAAAACGAGCGAATCTCGGCCAGCGTTACGCCAGCTTCCAGCGCGTGGATGTCCGTGCGCGGCACCATGATCTCGCGCACGCGCGTATCATTCAGCATCGCTGCCTGCGACACGACCTTGCCCTCAATTTCGTCGATCGTTCCTGCGGCATGCCCCATGCGCGCAATGGCTTGAATCTCTTCCACGGTCAGGGTCGGCTCAGAGGTGTTTTCCTTGCCCCCAAGTATGCGCAGCAAAGCGTTGCTCAAGACCGTCAGCACGGATGTCACCGGCTTGAAGATCAGGGTTACGCCCAGCACCGGCCAGGCCAGCGCCAGCGAAAACCGGGTTGGCGAAGTGACGGCGAGGCTCTTTGGAATGACTTCCCCGAATACCAGCAACAACCCGATCGAAAGCAGCACAGCGATACCGGCGCGCAGCAAAGGCGGGATGCTTTCACTGGCAAGTGAATTGATGACAAGGGTTGAGTACACGGCAAGTGCGGCACCGACGATGTTCTGGCCAACAAGCAGTGCGGCCACCACGTTTGCGCGGCGTTGCACAAGCTTCATCAGGACGGCGGCGCGGCGCACGCCCTTGTCGGCCAGCGCCTGCACGCGCGCAGCCGGCACGCCGGTCAAGGCGGTCTCCGCGGCGCAGAAGGTCGCGTGCAGGAAAAGAATGACCACGAAAATCAGGAACTCGCCGAACGACACGGGAAGTGAAGTCCTCCTTTGCGAGCCCGGCGCAATCGCGCAATCACTTTCGTCCCCTGTTGGCGCGCGTGTCCGCGAACTCGGCCTCAAGCCGCGTGATCAGGCTGCGCGCGGCATCGGTGTTGCCCGCGAGGCGCGCCTCTTCAGCGCGGCCGAGCAGGCTCCAGGCGTAGTACTCGCGTACCAGCGCGTGATGCTCATGTGTGGCCGGGATGTTCTTCCAGGCGTGTTCAATGAATGCCGCCGCGGGCGTGTAGGCTTCGTACTCACACAGCCAGGCATAGATCCCCAGGATGGCCGGCGGCCCGGATGGCGTGCGATCCATCAGACGCTGGCGCATGTCGGGGCTTAGCCTGAAAAGGTGCGCCAGCGCCTCGGCCAGTGCGCGGCGCTCCTGCGGAGTGTCAAACTGCGCAGCCTTCATGTGCACCGGCCGCCCTGCCACGATTGACTCCAGTGTCCAGAGCTCGTCGTTGATCTCGCGGTCAACGCGCAGCGAAATCCAGGCAGAAGGCGCGCCCAGCACCGTCGCCACCGTCGCCGGCCACTCGTTGGCCTTGAGCAACTCAACTTGCGAAAGGATCGGCGGCATTGCGGCAGTGTGTGGCGGCGTGCCACCCAGGATGCGAAGCGCCTCAATCTCAAGCAGCGTCTGCGCGCGCCGCACGGACACGTCTGCGCGCAGGGCCGCAAAGCGCTCAGTGCTGCCGTGCGCCAGGTAGTCGGGGTCGCTGACTTCCCAGTCCTGCAGCGCCTGCTGCGCGGCGCGGAACTCACCGCGCACAATGCGGCTGCGCACTGTCTCAAGGGCTGTGGCCAGCGCGGCCGAAGAGCGGTCAAAGGCGGCGTCCAGTGCCTGGCGAGCCGAGCGCTGAGCCTCGTCGCGCAGGTACTTTTCGCGGGTCTCCAGCTCACCGGCGAACTTTGCCAGGCGGGGCTTGAACTCCTCTGAGTCACACGACTGTTCCGCCTCTCGGACCTGGCGGGCCAGCGCAGCCATGGCTTCGGGCCGCACGGCAACTTCCTGCTTCTCGGCTTGATCGGCTTCGCGGCGAATGTGTTGCTCGAACTCGTCCAGTCGCCCCTGAAAGCGCATCGGCAGGTTCTTCATCATCACGCCGGCGTTGGTGACCAGCCGCGCCACCTGCTCATCGGGTGACGCTTCCCAGCGCTTGATGAAGTCTGCAAGCACCTGCTTGGCACCCTCGATCTTGAATTGCTCGACCATCGTGTTGGCGGAAGTGCCTGCCGCCTGCCATTCGGTCAACGCGGATTCGTAACCCTGGGCGAGCGCCTGTCGCTTCTCGACCAGCTTGTCCTGAAGCTCCTGCAATGTTTTCAGGCGATCGGCGCTGGCGCGCTTGTTCTGCCCAAGTGTCTGCTCGATTTCCGCGATGCGCTCATCGATCTCACCCAGCGGGACGGCGCGTGTCAGCAGGTCTTCCGTGAGCACGATGCTGCGGTCCACCCGCTGATTGGCCGCGGCGATGGCACGTTGTTGCGGGTCATCCGGGTCAGAGGGTGTCGCGGTGTTTGCAGGCGGCTGTTCAGGCGCTGTGGGCTGGCCGTTGTCGGCGACCTGGCTGCCTTCGCCGCGAATTACAAAGTACCACACGACGAAAGCCGCTGACGCGACGGCCAGCAGAGCCGCCAGCAGGGCAATGGCGAGGTAGCGGCGCGTGCCCGTCGCTGCAAGCTGCTGAGACCGGTCGGGGCCGATTGCCGCCGGCCGCGAGGCGAAGGCGGCGGACGTCACCACAGCGCGCCGCGCATTCAGGTTTTCGAAATCCGTAAGGTCGGCGGCGATTTCACTGGCGTGCTGGTATCGCTCGGCGGGCACCTTGGCCAGCATGCGGTCGATGATGCGGCGGATGGCCTCAGGGCAGTCCGGGTAATGCTCGGTGATCGGCGGGTGCGGCTCGCGCACCTGCTTCTTCAAAATCTCCTTTACCGTTGCGCCGTTGTACAACGTGCGCCCTGTCAGCATGCGATAAAACGTCGCGCCAAGGGCGTAGATGTCGGCGCGGTGGTCAATGGGCTTGCCCATTGCCTGTTCGGGCGCGATGTAGTGCGGCGTGCCGAAGACACCGTCTTGCTCGGCCTGCAGCTCGACGGTGCTCATTGCCAGCCCCAGGTCGCCCAGCTTCACCGTGTCGCCTTCCATGACCATCAGGTTGTCGGGCTTGATGTCCCGATGCACCAGCCCCTTGCGCTCTGCGTAATCCAGGGCCGAGCACGCGTCGCGAATGATGCGAACAGCCCGCAGCAGCGGAATGCGCTTGGTGGCCTGTAGCTCATCCAGCACGCTGCCCTTGGCCGCGAACTCCATGCTGAAGTAGTAGGCGTTGCGCTCATCCCCGACGTCGTACACCTGGATGATGTTCGGGTGGTTCAATGATCCGGCGGCGCGCGCCTCCTTGATGAACATCTCGCAGAACTTGGCGTCCTTGGTCAGTTCAGAGGCCAGAACTTTCAGTGCAACCGTGCGCCCCAGGCTCAATTGCGTGGCGCGGTACACCGTTCCCATTGCGCCTCGGCCCAGCCGCTCCTCAATGCGATAGCCGCCGATGACGTGGCCGACCATGCCGCCGCGGCTGCCGGCTTGCTCATCCGAGAGCCAGGACAGCAGCGTTTCGCCGACCTGGATCGAGTCGCCGAACGACAGCTTCTGCGCGCCTTCCGCGCGGCGGCCATTGACCAATGTGCCGTTGGCGCTGTTCAGGTCTTTCAGCCCGAAAATGCTGCCCTTGCTGGCGATCATGAAATGGCGCCGCGAGGCCATGTTGTCGCTTAACTGGAGGTCGGCGGCTTTGTCACGACCAGCCACGACCTGGCGGCCCGCGATTACGGAGACGAACCTGCCACGGTCAGGACCTTTCTCAACCAGCAATCGCGGCATGTGTCAGGAATCCCCCAAGCGTAAACAACCCCCGAGCGGCAAGCCGCCCCAAGGGGAAGGTAAGGCTGCCAGAGTATCTACGGATGAAGGGCAACGGTCAACGCGGGGAAGGTCGCGCGTTTGTGAAATGCTGCGGCAGCAGAAGCCCCGGCTGCTGCTACTTCACCAGCAGGTACAGCGACTCGCGCACGTGGATGGCGCGCTTGCGCAAATTGCGACTTCCACGGAACGTGTTGTAGCTGCGCTGAAGGCGGCGCACACGTCCGTGCTGTGCCAACAGCGCATGCATGCGAGGTGGCCGTATAAACCCTTCATCATTGTAGGAAACCAGAACATAGCGAGCGCGCGTGGCGGCAACGAGCTCTGACAGGGTGCTCTCGGCGCTGGCGCGCTGGTTGTAGGCCGAGCGCCGCCAGTCGGCCGGAATGCCGGATACCGGGCTGGGTTGACAAGGCGGCTTGTACTCGCACAGCAGGTTCAGCATGAAGTAATTGCTGCCGTAGGGGTGCTGGTTGTAGGGCGGGTCAAAGTAGGCCAGATCGACCGGGTCAAGCTGCCGCACAAGCTCATTGGCATCTGCCTGGTGCGCTTCCCACGCGCAGTCGAATCGGCTGAGCACAGGAAAGGGCAGCTCGATCGGCCCTGTGATACGCGCCAGGGCATCGCCCTTGCTGCCACCAAAGCGCCCGGCGCCGGTGTTGCGATCCTTGTAGAAACCCTTGAACACGCCAGACGTGTTGGCGTGAATGGATGCTTCGCTCAGCAGCGGCGCAAGGAAGTACGGCTGATCGGGAGGGTCAAGCCGCCCGATCAGCGTTCGAAACGTGTCCAGCCGCCGGGCGTTGTCCACTGTATAGAAGACGCGTTCGCCGGGCTGGATTCGGGCTTCGTCGGCCGGTGAATACATTTGGCGGATCATGCCGTCCTGGATCGGTGCATCAGCGCCGCGCAACAGGTCCGCATGGATGCGGCGCAGGCGCGGCAGGTCCAGCTCAGTGGCATTGGCAAGGTAGCAGCGCGCTGCGACGTGTGCATACTGCTCCAGGTCAATGCTGATCAGGCGGCGCGCAAACCGCTTGAAGAATCGCGACACCACGCCTGAACCGGCAAAGGCATCCAGGATATCGAGACGGTCGCGCCCCAGCTCCGCGCGAACAAGGTCAAGCGCTTCGCCGATGAACGGCAACAATGCGCGTTTGTTGCCGATGCAGGTGATCAGCTGGCGGGACAGATAATCCGGGCACTCGTCGCCGACCAATGCAAACCCCGGCTGATTCGCCGGGGCTTGGTTGGATTCTGCGGTTGAGCGGTTCATTCCGCGCGCTCGACGCTGATGACCTGGTACTTCACCGCGCCTTCCGGTGTTTCGACGACTGCTGTTTCGCCGGGGGTGCGGCCGACAATGCCCTGCGCGATCGGGCTTTCGTTGCTGATGATCTGCTGTTCCAGGTCGGCTTCGTAGCGGCCGAGGATGGTGTAGGTCTTGGTCTTGCCGTCCTCGCGCGTCAGGGTGACTTTGGTGCCGAAGCCGGCTGCGCTCGGGTCCACCTCTTCGGGCGCGACCACGCGTACGCGTTTGAGCTCTTCCATGATCTGCTTGGCGGATTCCTTGAGGCGGCTTTCGCGCTCGCGTGCCGCATCAAGCTCAGCATTTTCGCTGACGTCGCCCATGGCCAGCGCCTCGCCAATCTGGCGGGCGACATCGGGCAGCTCTTCTTCCTGGATGCGCTTGAGTTCAGCCTGACGTTTACGCAGGCCGTTTTCGGTGGCGAGGATCTCTGCGGCTTCCTCCTCGTCGGTGTCCTGGGTTCGTTGTGCTGCCTTGGCCTGCAGCGTGGGATAGGCCCGAAGCACCAGGTCTCGCAGCGTGCCGTGGTGAATGTCCGAAAGCCCGCGGCAACGATTGATCGCATGCAGCACGTGGCCCGCGCGCTCTTCGCTGAGGCCCTCAAGGGCCGTCGTCAGCAGGCGCGAGTTGCGCTCGGTCATCGCGCCGCGCAAAGTGGCCAGCGCTTCTTTCAAGGCAGTCTCGCCGCGTTCGATGCGTGTCAGCACCTTGTTCATCACCCACAACAGCCGCGTAAACAGCTCATGGGCAGGCGGAAGGTTGTAACCCGGCGGCAATTCATTGCCGAGAATCCCGCGCTTGACCAGCCAGAGCGTCTGCAACGGATACTGCTCTGCCGACTCCTGCACGACATCCAGCGACCGGGCAAGCTTGTCCGCGTGGCCGGCTTCAGTCAGGGCCTTGGAAATCCAGTCCCACAGCGATGCGGTGTCTTTGAGAAAGACTGCGGCCAGCGTTTCAGGCCAGCCGGCGTCGTCCAGCCGTATGTGGCGCGCGAGCGCGCGCTGCTGCAGCTCTGAATCGCGGACGGCCTCGATGCGGCTCAACAGGGCCTGGCCGTCCTTGAGCAATTCGTCAACGTCGTAGCTCAGCTCAAGCTTGTACGAGGAATCGGCTTTGTGCAGGTCTTCGCCAATCAGAGCGACGATGATGCGGTCTGTGGCAAGGGTGCTGCCGTCGCGGGCGCGCTGGTCAAGCTCACCGCTGCGCTCTGCAATCTTTTTGAACTCCGCCCCGAAGTGCGCGATCAACTGTGAACGGTGTTCGCCGCGAGCGGAGTCGCGCAGGTAGCGGCGCATGACTTCAAGCTTCTGCGGGATGCGCGGCGCGTTGTCAAACTGCTCGCGCGCTTCGTCTTCCTGCGTCATGGCCGTCACAAGGCGCTGGATGGGCGGGTTGGTGCCGGTGCCGAGCTTGATGTACTCGTGGCGGGCAAGCCCCTTGCGCACGCCTGACCACCACTTTGCCCAGTTCTTTGACTCGATGACGGTTGGCACAAGCTCGGCCTTGATGCGCTTGAGCGTGCTTTTGTTGTTGTGGCTGCGCAAAACGCTTAGCACTACAGCTTCCGGGTCATCCTTGCAGCGCTGCTTCAGGCCTTCCATGTCCGCCGCGCGCTGCACCATGATGTCCTGCTCAGGCAGCTTGCGGAAGAACTTTGCGGCCGCGCCCAGCTTCACGGCGTGCCCGGGCTTGCTTTCGAAATCTACGATCAGCTGGTCGTTCTCGGCGTCAATCTCTTTGATCTGACCAAGACCCCATCCGGCATCGTGGAATACCCAGTCACCGGGCTGGAACTTCAACTGGTCGTACAAGGTGCGAACAAAGCGGTTGTCGCTGCCCTTGGCGGCGGCATCGGCACGCTCGATCAGCTGGCTGTAGCCCGGCAGCGACGAAAACGCGCCGCCGAAGACGGTCTCGGCCAGCGCGCGCTGGTTGTTGTTTCGTGGCGCGACGCGGGCAAGCTCGCCCAGCACATGCACCGCCTTCTGGCGCTCGCCGAGCTCATCCAGCTTGTTGACGACCTGCTCAAGCAGGTTGCCGGCCTTTTCGCCGTGCCCTGCCCGCAGCAGTTTGTCGGCCAGAGTCAGGAAGGTGTCAATCTCGGTCGGCGCCTTCTGCAGCGCGTCGGCCCAGACACTTTCGACCTCGCCAAACTGTTCCTGCTTGATCAGTTCCGTAATCCTGGCAGTCTCTTTCGTCAGGCTCGTCATCATGGCCGGTGCGCTCACAAATATTCGATAGAAAAAATCAGCGCCCGCATTTTGCGATGGCGCTCTAGCGCTTATAGGCGGCGCCGGGTCTCAGGTCAAGCGGCCTGCGCCCTGTCGGAAGCCTGGCAAGCCCGTAATGAAACAGGGTGCTACCCGGCGTCGTCGGGCAATCCGGCGAGCTTGCGGATGGCATCGAGCAGCGTCCCGCCCTGGTCGCGATCGGCTTTGCCCAGGTCCTCAGCCAGGCGCAGCATGCCGCTTATGCGCTCGCGCAGAACACGCAGATCTGTGCGCTGCTTCAGCAGCGACTCGTAGCGCTCGTCGCCCTCTCGTTCAAGCCGGTCTGCCCGCGCCTCCAGCCTTTGCAGCTCGGCGCGGCGGGCTTCATCCATTCGCCGGAATTCGGCCGCAAGCTCCGTGCGCTCGGCCTCTACCTCGCGCAGCCGGTTCGTAAGCCGCCGCACCTCGTCTGCGACTACTGCTGCGGTTTCGGATTCACCCGGCGCGAACACTGCCGTGTCCTGCGCGCGGGCCTTGGCACCCTGCAGGGCGCGCTCAAGGTCGGCAGCCTTGTTCTGCAACTCGGCGGCTTGTTCTTCAAACGTGCGGGCCTTGAGTTCTGCTTTCTGTAGGCGTCGCTCCAGCTCGCGGTTGTGCTCGTGGGTTTCTTCAATCTCGCGGTTCAGGGCAGGTATGCGTCGCTGGGACAACCGGTAGCTGCGTGCAGCTTCGGTATCCAGCTTCTCCTGGATCTCCGCTGCTTCCTTTTCTTTGCCCAGCAGGTCCTGCTGCAACTCGGTGATTCGGTCCTCAAGCTGCTCGACGCGCAGTGCCTCTCGCTCAAACTCCTGCAGCCTCTGAACTTCTTCGCGGGCTTGCGCCAGCGCCTGCTGCAAGGTCGCTGCTTCAGCCTGACGGTCGTCGAGGTCCTGCAGATTGCGCTCGAACTGGTCAGACGCGCCCCGACTTTCTGCTAGCTCGGTCTTCAAGGCCTGCAACTCGGCGTGCAACGCCTGGTTTTCCTTGACTCGGGATTCGGCTTCGGCGCGTGCCTCGTCGGCCGCGGATTCTGCAGCGCGGAGTTTCTCTGTAAGTTCGCTGACCTGCCGGCTCAGGCTTTCCTGCGCTTCGCCTGTGCGGCCCTCGGCTTGCTGCAGGTCGTTCAGAGTGTCATTGAGCCGGGAATTCTCCTCTTCAAGGCTGCGGATCTTGTCGGCCAGCAGGTCAAGATCCCGCTGCGCCGCCTCGGGCACCGTTTGTGCCTGCGCCTCCAGTAAATGCTCGGCTTGCTCGGCTTTGCCGGCAAGCTCTTTGGCTTCGCGACGCAGGCGCGCGCACTCGTCCTCGACTTCGCGGGTGCGGGCTTTGGCCTCAGTGAGTGCCGCCTCAAGGCGGACGATCTCTGTGGCAGGCGCGGCGGTCTCAAGCTTCTGTTCCAGCTTGCGTGTGACGGCCTGTCGCCGGGTTCTCTCCTGCTTCAGGGCATCCAGCTCAGCCCGCAGCGCAGCGGCTTCGCGGCGCAGGCTGTCCAGCTCGCCAGGAGGTGGCTGCTCTGCGCTGATCTCTTCCTCGAAGCCGGTGCCTACCGGCAGGTCGGGGTCAGGCTCGACGTCCAGCGGTACGTTGGCGTCCTCGGCCAGCGTCATCGCGTCGGTGTCGTCCACGGAATCGTCAACCAGTTCCTGCACCGCAGGCTCAAGCGACAGCTCTTCCTCGGCCCCGAAGTCGAGTTCGGGGTCTTGTATCGAGTCTTCCGGGAAAGCCGGTTTGTCCAGCCCGCTCATTGAGAGAAGTCTATGCCATGGCGGGGACGCGGTCCACTTCTGCCTTCAAGGACTGCTCCAACGCATGGGCACAGCCCAGCAGGCGGTCCTCGGCAAACGCCGGCGCCTGGATGTGCAGGCCGATCGGCAGGCCCTGCTTGTCATAGCCGACGGGCATGCTGAGCGCGCACAGGCCCGCCAAGCTGGCGGGAATGGTGAAGACATCGCAAAGGTACATGCTGAGTGGGTCGCTCTTTTCGCCCGCCTTGAAAGCCGTGAACGGGGCGCAGGGGCCGACCACAAAGTCGCAAGCCGCAAACGCGCGCTCAAAGTCCTGGCAGATCAGCGTGCGCACGCGCGCGGCGCGACCGTAAAACTCTTCCCAGTGACTGGCCGACAGCGCGTAGGTGCCCAGCATGATGCGGCGCTTGACCTCGGGGCCGAAGCCTGCGGCGCGGGTACGAAAGTAGGCCTCGATGCCCGAATCTGCGGCTTCGCGAAGGCCATAGCGCACGCCGTCATACCGCGCCAGGTTGCTAGAGGCCTCAGCGCTGGCCACCACATAGTAAACCGCCACGCCGTGATCTGCGTGCGGCAACGTGACGTCAACAACCTCGGCGCCAAGCGCCTTCATCCGATCAAGGGCGGCTGTGCAGGAAGCGGCGACTTCGCGGTTGGGCATGCTGTCCAGGTACTCGTGCACGACGCCGACACGTATCCCCGACAGGTCAGCCCGCAGGCATGCGGAGTAGTCCGGCACCGGGGCGCGAGACGAAGTGCCGTCCCTGCTGTCGTGCCCTGCCATCGCTTGCATCGCGAGTGCCGCGTCGCGCACGCTGCGCGCAAATGGTCCGACCTGGTCCAGACTGCTGGCGAACGCGACAAGCCCGTAGCGTGAAACGCGGCCGTAGCTCGGCTTGAGCCCCACCACGCCGCAAAAACTCGCCGGCAATCGAATCGACCCGCCGGTGTCGCTTCCCAGGCTGATGGCGGCCATGCGCGCCGCAACCGCCGCGGCCGAGCCACCAGAGCTGCCGCCGGGCACGCGGGTGCGATCCCACGGGTTGCGCGTGACCCCCAGGGCGCTGTTTTCGCAACTGCTGCCCATGGCAAACTCGTCCAGGTTTGTCTTGCCGACAATGACCGCACCCGCCGCGCGCAGCCGCTGAACCACCGTCGCATCGTACGGCGACACAAACGACTCAAGAATCCGACTGGCGCACGTCGTGCGCTGGCCCTGCACGTTGATGTTGTCTTTCACCGCGACCGGCACACCACACAGGGGCCCGCCTTTTCCTGCCTTGGCGTCCTCGTCGGTCTGGCGCGCATTGGCGAGGGCCGCATCGCGATCGTAGTGGAGATAGCTGCCGATGGATGGGTCAAGCGCCTGCACGTGGGCGTACAGCCGCTCCGTCAGTTCAATCGCCGTGATTTCGCGGTCGCGCACCTGACGGGCAACTTCGACTGCTTCGAGGTTGAGCCATGCGTCCATGTTGTTACTCGATGACGGGCGGGACCTGGAAGAAGCCCTGCTCGCTTTCGGGTGCGTTGGCGACGGCCTGCTCGCGCTTGAGACTGGGCAGCGTTTGGTCGTCGCGCCAGTGGTCGCGCTCGGCATGAGGATGAACGGTCATCGGCACGTTCGAAGTGTCAACCTGCTGGAGCTGGGCCAGGTAGTCCGTGACACGCTTCAGGTCTGACGTGAAGCGCGAGACTTCAGCGTCGCTGATCGCCAACCGTGCCAGACGCGCCACGTACCTGACAGTTTGAACGTCCATAGTGGGCATTTGTAACCACAGACCAGTGCACGGGCAACACGGGGGTCGCAATGGCATCGCCCGCAGGGTGTTGGGGACAAGTGTCAAGAACGTCAAGACTGCACATGTGCGTTTGGGTCGAAATTTGATCGAAAGAATATCCACAGGCTTGCAGCCGTCGCGAGAAAAGGCACGCTCAAAGGCGTGAACTTCGTGTGTGCGTCAGCGCACTTTGTGGTGCCGAGAGATGATCCAGACAACCCGTAGAGAGCTAGACGTCCCTATTGACACCCGCTCGCTGGCGCCGTTGCGGACCTTTGTCCGCGACGTACTGTCTGAGGGCAACCTGGGTGCGCGTGTCACCCGGCAGATCATCATCGCCATCGACGAGGCGTGCAGCAGCATCATTCTCAACGCCAAAGAACAAGGCGCAACGGGCAACCTCCGGCTGTTGATCGACATCGACCCCACCCGGGTCAAAGTGCACATCAACGACACAGCCAACGACTACGACATGGGCGACATCACGCGCGAGGAACTGCTGCAGGAATTCACGCGCAGCAAGAAGAACGAGCTTGGCACGTTCCTGATCCGCCGCGTGATGGATGAGTTCACGTACATCTTCCGCAAGGGGTTTCAGAGCGACATCGAGATGATCAAGTTCCTCTATGAAGATGGCGAGCCCGAAGGAAACTGATTCCCCAGAAAATCGCAGAAGAACGGCAACGGCACCCTCACGCGGTGCCGTTGTTGTTCTGTTCCTTCCACCGGCTTGATGGTAGCTGCTTTGGGCAAGGCTGTAGCTGATCATGTTAGCGCGGTTGTGGTTGCATCTGCCCCATCCAATATGCGTTCTGTGCAAACGCCGAGTCAAGACCGAAAAAATTCAGAAGAATGTTGTGTGTGTGTGTACAGTTCATTGCTTTGGGGCTGCGCCGAGTAGTCCCGTGGCGAAATCCAACTTTATGGAGGTCAAGAGATGAGACAGATTTCAGTCGTGCTCATGTGTTGCGTGGCCGTACTGTTGTGTGAAGAACGTACGAGCTACGCGGCTCCAACTGTTACCAGCCCTTTTTTCCACGGATACTATGACTCTCTGCAACAGGCGCAGGACTGGTCCGACACCGGAGTTTCGGCCGCGCTGTACACAGACGACACAAGCCCAGTCTATTTTCGGTTTGGCGCGACGATCAGTTGGACGACTTTCGACGACTTCCCTTATCGTGCAAAGTTGGAACTGTGGGAGGATGACAACAACCCGGACGATTTTGTGGGGACAGGATTACTCACCAGCTTGTACCAAGATGGGCTCTTTAATCCCGCCGACCCCTCCGATCCGCTGGGTATGGGCCAATGGACTGTTAAAGTGGACGGGGACGGTAACGTTGAAGTTAACTCACTCCTCGACTACGTTGAGACGTCCGGGCAAGACCTTGCAGACAAGTGCGGCTCATCAGGCGAGCCCGGCTGGCATTGGGAACTGGAGGTGAGGATCAAGTATAAGCTTGGCGACGGGATATGGACGGAAGTCGATCCATCCGGGTGGGAGAAGGATCAGCAGTTCATCATCCCGTAAGGCTGGTACTTTGGCTCGCTGGATGCGATTGTGGGTTTCTGTCGATATCGAACGTTTCGACTGAAGCCTACCCTGTGGAGACTTCGATTGGGCCCTCCAAACTCCCTGTGCTCGGGCGGGCGGAGTGTGTTCTATTCGCGGAGCGGACATCGTGGAGACCAGAAAAAAAATCGCACTTCTTGTGGTCATCGGCGTTATCGTCCTACTAGTTGTGTTCCTGTGGCCGCTGGTAACCGGCAAGTTGTCCGAAAATGGCTCGGCGGAACCCCATGCCGATGAAGCCACCCCCATCCAGCATGCCGGTACAGGACCAATGACACCATCTGCGGTGGAGGCAGTCGTGCCCACCAACGGATCAATAACTTCAGAAGTGAAGGCAGCCGCGTCCGATTCGGTCGAGTCCGAAGATGTTCTGCCTGCTGAGTTCACCGGTGAATTGGATCTGACAATCCATTGTATCGACGCGTTGCGGCAGACGCCCGTCGAGCGATTCACAGTCATGGTGACACTGGAGGACGGCGCAACGCACACCTTTGCAGCCGCCGATGGCCAGTGCTTGGCGCCGCATCGCTTCAAACAAGCCCATGTCCGCGCCGCGGGGTACGCGACTGCGACTATCAAGCCGACTTCACGATCCGAAATCAGGTGCTTTCTGGACCCTCTGATCGGCAACGGCTTGGTGCTGATGGATGGCAAACCCGTGCAGGATTGCGTCGTCCAGCTCTGCCGGCACTTCGGTGAGCGAACCGACCTTGAACCGACCAACGCCGAGGGACGTTTCTGGTTTCCCGTTGCCACGGACTACCCCGGTTTCGAACTTTGCGCTTCCACATCATCTGGCGGCGTCGGGCGGTGTTACTGCTATCCCCGGCAGGCTGGCGCTACGATCCACATCGTCCCCGGCGCGTCTTTGCGCGTGTTTGCGGACGAGGCCCTGCCGGCAATCGAGGTCTATACTGTTCGGGGCTTGGAAGGTCGTCACGACGGCGGCGCGGATAACGCGGTCATATCCGGGCTGACGCCCGGAGGTCTGGCGCTCGTGCGCAGGGCGGATGGCCCGCTGCTTGGGCGCGTTGACCTTGGCCCGCCGGGGTCAGAGGTCAGTTTGTTCGTCGTAACGGACCTTCCTGAGGTCTGGCTGTTGCTGCACGACCGGCAAGGGTCGCCAATCAAGCTCTCGGACGGCGCGAAGGTTCGCGTCATCGACCTCGGCACGGCAACCGAGCCGCGGCTCCGGCCCAGCCCGCCCGCCGTCCGCCTGTCGCTGGGGGATGTCTCACCCTCGGCAAGAAACTGGCAGATTGAGGTGCGCGACGGCGGCGGCGCGGTCACCTGGTCCGGCGTGCTTGGGTCGGCGCGGCGCGACGGCGATGCGTGGAGCGTGCGGCTTGCGCCTGTCAACACGTGGTCCGGTGTTGTGCTGCATCAGGGAAAGCCGGTCGACGGTGCCCGCGTTGCCGTTGGAAACCAGGTGGTGGAAGACGCCGTGCTGACGGGCGCGGACGGCAGATTCACCGTCTCGGCCAGGGCAGCGACCCGCCTCCACGCCCAGTGGCGCGAGTTTTCCGCGTTCATCGAGGCTGCACCCGCGAAGGATCTGGTCCTCGAGCTCGTGGAATCGCGCCGACTTGCAGTTCGTGTGCCGCCACTGCGGGACTTCACTGTGGCTTGGAAAGGCCCCATGGGGCCCTGGTGCGCTCCGGCCGTCGCGGTGGACGGTGAAGCCGTGCTGCACACGCCCGGACTGCCCGGCACTTTGCAGCTTCGTGCGGGGCCACTAACGATCGAGGAACGCGTTGACGAATCAACTTCGGTGGCGGCTCTCGATTTCCCAAACCCCACGAACATCCAGGTGCGCGTGGAACAGGACGGCAAGCCGGTCGCGGGCATCGAAGTCACGAGTGCACAGGCGGATCGCGGGGGCGCTGGGCGCATCACACGTGTGCTTATGATGACAGGCAGCGATGGCATCGCGCGCGTCACGCTGCCCGGAGACCTGAAGTACCTGTTCACAAGCTCGTTGGGAAGCGGAAGTGTTGATCCGAAGCTGGGCACCATCGCGGTGATCCGGTCCGGCGACAAGTCCGGAGCGATGGTTCCAGTGTTCGGGCGCTTGAGCTGGCAGCCGGACCTTCAGGAACTCAGGCTGTACCAAACCTCAGCGACGATTCGCGGCGCAACCACCCAGCGCGAGTTGCGGGACAGCGGGCAGCAGTTTCTGCAAGTCATGGGCGTGACGCCGGGAGCCCTGAGTTACACAGCCCGCATGCTGCCCGAACTACCATGCATCCTGCTGATGACGCGCGACGAGCGCCTGCTTCCGGTTGGGACGCTGCGCGAGACACCTGGCGGCTGGCGCTGCGACCTTGTACTGGACGAAGACCTGCGCGATTGAGCAGGCCGGCTCGTGAGGCTCGTGTCGAGGTCCTGCGCAGCCCTGGTGCTTTTGCTTTTGGTGCGGCTGATCTAGTTTGCGTGCGTGCTCAAGGCGCTCATGATCAAGGCTGTCGGCGTTGCGGGAGTCGTTGCCTGCCTTGTCCTGCTTGATTCTCCACTGAACTGGGTCGGGGTGGCGGCTGTGCTGGTGGCGGTGCTCGCGTTGCTTTCCTGGGCGGTGTTTGACGTTAACAGCTCTTTCTGGGCGCGCACGCTTTGGCGCTCGCCGTCGCCGGTCAAGACTGTCGCGCTCACCTTTGACGACGGTCCGGATCCCGCCTTCACTCCGCTGATTCTGGACATGCTGCATGAGCGCGGCGTCCGTGCGGCATTCTTTTGTGTTGGCGAGCGCGTGCGGCAGCACCCGGAGTTGGCGCGGCGCATTCACGACGAAGGCCATATACTGGGCAATCACAGCGATTCGCACGCCTTGTGGATCAACTTTGGCCTGCATGCACGCCTGCGGCGGGAAATCCGCGCCTGCAACGATGCCATCCAGCAAGCCGCGGGCGTGACACCCGCGCTTTACCGTGCGCCGCATGGTTTCAAGAATCCCGCGCTGGGCGACGCGCTTCGCGGCGAGGGGATGGTGGCGGTCGGCTGGCAGGTGCGCGGGTTTGACGCGGTGGTGAGCGACGCGGCGCGCATTGCGCAGCGCATTGTGGACAGGGCCAAACCCGGCGGCGTGATTCTGTTGCACGATGGTGCAGGCTTGCAGGGATCGCAGGATCGGCAAGCGACGCTCGAGGCGTTGCCGGTGGTGATCGACGGCCTGCGCGCGCGTGGGCTTGAGATTGTCAGGCTGGATGAACTGCTGCACGCGGCGGCTTATCGCCGGGCGTGACGGCGCCAGAATTCCGGCGCATGGCAAGCCATGGCCATGAAGTACAATCTGTGCGGAGGTGCGACATGCGTTTGACTGCCGGGCTGCTTCTGGTACTGATCGCCGTCAGCGGGGCCGTTGCCCAGGATACGGCAGGAACGGAGCAGGAGCCAACCGACAAACCGGCCGAAAAGACTGCCGACGGGCAGAAGCCGGAGACGCTGGACGAGCTGCTTGCGCGCATCGAGAAAGAGCACAAGCAGCACAAGGACTTCAAGGGCAACTTTGAGCAGACGCGCTACCTGCCGCTGTTCGATGACACCGTCAAATCCAGCGGGCGATTCGTGTTCAAGCGGCCCGACCAGGTGCGCTGGGAATACTCCAAGCCGCACAAGTCAATCCTTGTGGTAAGCGGCAACAGCGGCAGGAAGTGGAGCGAAAGCACGCGCAAGGTCGAGGCATTCAAACTTGCCGACGATCGCGGCCTGGACGCCGTCGTAAAGCAACTCTTTACATGGTTCAAAGGCGAGTTCACTAAGCTGAAAAACGACTACGAGGTGGAGCGCAAGGCAGGCGATTCACTTACACTTGTAATGAAGCCGAAGAATGAATCAGTGCAGAAGTACATCGCAACCATAGAGGTGACCTTCACCGAAGACGGCAAGCAGATCGCCGGCGTAAAGCTGACTGAGCCACAGCAGAAGGGCGACAAGCAACCCGGCTATACGCAGTACGAGTTCAAGGATACGGAGCTAGACAGCGATGTTGGGGATGCCGAGTTCGAGATCACCCCGTAGGGCTGCAAGCGGCGAACAAGCCGGGCGATAACGCTGTGCATTCTGTGCATATACTCGTCCCCGCGCTGGGTGAGCCAGCGGGGGCGATCTCTCATAACGTATTGGCGGAACTGTTGTTATGAAAGCCATCGGCTATTCTAACGCTAGTTCACGCTATAACTTTTTGTTTGACCCATGACGTTGGCGTGATATTCTATGGTGTGGGGGTTGCAGTGCCGGACGGAAGCCAGTTCTGGCAAGCGTAACCCGGAAGTCTTGACAACTGGTCCCATGCAGGATGCGGCGGTCGCTCTGCCGTACTTGATAACCGGAGTTTGCCATGGATAACGCCCGAATTCGCCAATCCGTCGTGCTGGTCATCGAAGCCGACACAGCTTCCGGCGCACGCTGCGAAGCCCTTCTTGAAACCCTCGGCGCTACTCCGTTTCGCGTCGCATCACGCCAGGAAGCGGAAGCTTTCCTTGAACTCTGCACGCCCGACGCCGTGATTGTCGCCTACGAGCTGCCGGATGGGACCGGGATTGACGTTGTCAACGACTACAGGCGTCGCCGCGCACTGCGCCGCTCACCGATCATCTTGCTTACCAGCGAAATCGCCACCAATGAGCTGGAGCGCGCCGTGATGGCCGGCGTTTTCGCATCTCTCGGCAAACCGTTCACAGCCCACGAGTTCTTCAAGCTGATCACAGCAGCCATCCATTCGGACGGTCGCCACACGCGCCGCAGGCTGGCCGACGGGACTCGCAAGCTGTAGCAGGAAGGCCCGCCCCGCGCGGGCTTTCTTCGTTAATAGGCGCCCTGCCCCCGTCCTGCTGAGTGTCTCGCGTTCTGAGTCGCAACCCCCTACAATCCCACACTCATTTCACAGGAGACTGCCATGCCGTGGTGGGGTTGGTTGCTGGTCGGCGCCGGGGCCTACATATTGCTTGGCACGCTTTGGGACGTCTCGCAGCGCAGGCACGCCATTGTCCGCAACTTCCCGCTGTTCGGCCGCTTTCGGTACATCTTTGAAAAACTGGGCCCGCCGCTGCGCCAGTACATTGTCACCAGCGACCTGACCGAACGACCGTTCACGCGCCTGCACCGCACCTGGGCCTACCGCGCAGCCAAGGGGCTTTCCAACACCAATCCATTCGGAACGCAGATCGATCAGGACATGCCCGGCTTGATCAAGTTCAGCCCAGCGCCTTTCCCGACATCTGATCTGCACGCCAAAGACGACATGGAGCCGGTCGTGCTCGGCCCAAACCGGCCCAAACCATATGGCGTCAGGCACATCGCGAACATCAGCGGCATGAGCTTCGGCTCGCTCTCCAGCAACGCGGTGCTGGCATTGAGCCAGGGTGCGAAGCTGGCCGGCGGCTACATGAGCACGGGCGAAGGATCGGTCAGCGACTATCATATGGCCGGCGGCGGCGACATCTTCTACCAGATCGGGCCCGGCAAGTTCGGATGTCGCAATGAAGACGGCACCTTCTGCGAAGACAAGTTCCGCGAGGTCGCCACGCGCGAGCAGATCAAAGCCGTGTACCTCAAGCTCGCCCAGGGCGCCAAGCCGGGCAAGGGCGGCGTGCTGCCCAAGGAAAAGATCACCGCAGAAATCGCACGCATCCGCGGCATCCGCATGGGCGAGGATTGCCACAGCCCCAACGCGCACCCCGAGTTCAACGACGTGCCCGGCATGATGGCGTTCATCAACAAGGTGCGCGACCTCAGCGGCGGCAAGCCGGCTGGCTTCAAGTGCGTGCTGGGCGGCGAAGACTTCATGCGCGAAGTTGCGCGCTACATCGCGCGCCACGACGACGGGCCTGACTTCATCATTGTCGATGGCGCGGAGGGCGGCACAGGTGCCGCACCCATGTCGCTCTCGGATCACATGGGCATCTCGTTGCAGGAGGCGCTGGTCATCACCGACAACATCCTGCGCGAGGAGGGCGTGCGCGACAAGGTTCGCGTGATCGGCAGTGGGCGCATCATCACGGGCGCGCAAGCCGCGATCGCGCTGGGCCTGGGCGCTGACCTGTGCCACATCGCGCGCGGCTTTATGTTCGCGCTGGGATGCATCCAGGCGTTGCAGTGCAACACCAACCATTGCCCGACCGGCATCACCACGCAGAACTGGTGGCTCAAGCGCGGGCTTGACCCGCAGGACAAAAGCGTGCGTGTGGCAAATTACCTCAAAGCTGTGCAGCACGACGTAATGATGATCGTCCGCGCGCTCGGCCTTGAGCATCCCAGCGAGATCAGCCGCCGGCACATGAGCATGATTGTAGAGCCAGGCCGCCGCGTCGAGCTGACAGAAATCTACCCAACCACCATGAAAGCCTTCCACCAGACCAGAGTAATCCGCCGCGCCGACCTCCCGGCGGCATAGGGCCGGCTCGCGCCGTGTGCCGTGGCATCGGCCTCCGGCCGATGGAGTTCCATCGCCGTCCCGCCTTCGGGCAGAAGCGCCCTGCGGCGCGCAGGCCCGGCGATGTCCGGTACAGCTCTGCCGCGCGCAAAGCTCCGCACCGCGCGAAAGACGCTGCCATCCGGGCACGAGGAAGCATCGAAGTCGCGGTCCGACGCCCGGAGAGTTGCGCCGGTGCGATCTGTGCGTTCGAGAAAATAATCTTGGAAAATTAGTTGTGAGCGCTGTCGCATGGTGTCAACATGCGGCACGCTGGTCAAACGGAGACAGGCCATGACACGCCACCTCTCTCTCTCTCTCTCTCTCTCTCTCTCGTAGTTAAGACGGTTGCTGTGGGATTGTTCGCAGCCGTGTGCGCTACACCGCTGCTGGCGCAAGGCGGGTTCAACCGCACAGCCGTCTCTTTCGGTGAGGGCGACCGTCTCTCCAGCGACATGGTGATGGCGGATGTCAATTTTGACGACGAGATGGACGCCATCGTCGCCTGCAGCGACGGCGACAACGACCACGTCATCTACTGGTCCATCGCGAGCGAAGAGCCGGACGAGCCCACCGAGTTCGCAACCTCGCGCGGCCATTCGCTGCTGGTTGCCGACACCTATAGTTGGTTCGGCGTCAACGACATCATCATCGCCGATGAAGAGGGACTCCGGCTGTACCTCAACGACGGCTACGGCGTCTATACCGAAGCCGACGAGTACGAGATCACCGGCCACGGCGCACCGGTCTTCATCCAGTCGGGCCTGTTTGCCGACAGCGTGATCAAGGGTGTGGTTGTCGGGTATGCCGACTGTGTTGTCTGCTTTCCTGTCGTGGATGAGGAGTTTTCGGCTTCGCCATACTACGTCATGGAGTACGCCGAGGGCGTGACCTCCGTGCACGCGATGGACATCGTGCCCGGCGATTACCTGGAATTGCTCGTTCTCGCGGACGGCATTGTCTATGTCTATGAGCTGGGCGAAGAAGAAGCCGACCTGTACGGCTGGGCGCCGTTCGAGGGCGCGCTGTACATAGCGCCCGGCAACGAAGCCGGCACGCTGCTGGCTGTGGCGACGGCATCGGACCTATTGATCTACGAATGGGACCCGGATCCGACTGAAGTGTTCATACTGGTAAACGAAAGCGAATTGTCATTCGCAAGGCACGTCCGCCAGATCGTCGCAGCCGAGTTGACGGGCGACAGTTATTGCGACTTCGTAATCATGGCAGCCGGCATGACCTACATATTGAAGCAAAAGCAGGAAGGCTACGAGCTGTACGAGTTCGTCGGCTACATCGACGCCGAAATGGATGTGCGCGTGCGCGTAGCCGATGTCGATGACGACACGTACCCGGACATCCTGGTTGCCCGCGCCGAATCGCCGCACCAAGCGTACCTCAACCGCGACCGGTTGGAACTGACCATCGACGACGCGGAGGAGGTGGAATGGACGGGCGACGGGCAGGCGTACGCGGAATTCCCGTGGGAACTTGACGCCGAGCCGGTGTCATTGGTGCTCCTACGCGTCGAGGTCGGCGACCTGGAGGAGATTGAGGAGGAAAGCGGAGGCGACGAAGACGCCCTGCCGGATTTCGGAGAAGTCGAGCGGCTGCTGAAAGGGCAACTCTCGACAAAGCCCGTAATTATCTCTGTGCTGGCCAGTACCGGCGGCGTGCTCTTCATCCCGGTGCCCGCGCCTCCGCCCGCTCCTCCGCCGGTGCTCGGTTGGCACCTCTCCATCAGCGCCAGCCCGTTCGGCAGCGTGATGATCTCTGCGCCAGGAACAGCCGTTATCACACCGCTACCGACACAAGGGTGGACGCTGGATGGCCAGATAAACGCCATGGCACGCGATTCCGCGGAGCGAATCTTCGTAGGCGGCGACTTCACGGGCATGACGTGGGAGGTCGAAGGCGAGGTCGCGAGCATGGACACCGGCGGAAGGAGACGCACTCGAATTCCGCCAGCCAACATCAGTGGACAAATGGATGTGAGACGGCTGGTTGCCGACGCCAATGGGTACGTTTACGTAACAGGCCAGTTTAGCTTCTCGATAAATAATGTGCTGATTCGCAACGTGGCACGCATCATGCCTACAGGTCAGTGGGATCTCAGTTTCCGCCCCAACCCGGTCGGTCCTTCGGGCGTGTTCGGTCGTCCGGTTGTCGCGTTGAACGAGATGGCCTTTGCCGGCGGAAAGTTCCACACCACCGTCTATCTCGGCGGCCACTTCACCACGCTGCAGGATCAGTCAGACGATCCCGGCAAGAACCGGCTGGCGCGAAAGTTTGCGCGTGTGCCGGCATGGGATCAGGATGGATATTTTACCGGCACGGGCACGGTTGACTCATTGAACGATATCAGGGTGACAGGTGAACCGGATCCGAATGAGCCGCTCAAGGATCCGGGCCAAGCGACATACTGGGGCGCGATCTCGGCGCTAGCGTTTCTCGATACGCCGGAAGGCGGCCGTCTGGCAATCGGAGGTGGTGACTGCAACTCGATTCGCTTCGGAAAGCCGTACAGTGTGGGCCGCGACATGCGTGGAATCCGGAATCTTGCGATTGTCGCGCTGTCCGGTACAGGCACCGCAACGTATCCGAGGCATATTCCACAAACCATGGCGCGAGTATTCGACAGCAGCAGCGGCAGTTTTCCCAACACTGCCTCCGTCACTGAACTGAAGTTCGCGCGTGACACCAACATGACGTTCAATGACAGCCAGGACCCGATCCCCGCATTGGCCCTAGTTTTCAGCGGCAGGTTTTCACACCTCGCGTTTAAACAAGATCCTACCACTTATGCCTGTGACAACATCTGTGTGACCACGCTACGTGGACACTTCCCGAACCTCCAGGCACTTCTTACTGGCGGCCCGGAGGTCCACTCCTTTGCGGTGGATGATATGAACCGCGTATGGGCTGCCAATTGGGTTACAACGGTGACCACCGGCAGCGATGCGTTGGCTGTTTATCGTATAAATAACTTTGGCGGTCCGGGCAGGTTGCTCACGGAGCCGTTCGACGTAGGGCCGAATGGACCTGTCAGCCAGGTAGCGTTCGATCCGGTTGAGCAGGTGGTGATCGCCGTCGGAGACTTCACGTCTCGCCCGGCAAGCAGGAACTACACCGGCACCACGCCGCCGACAACGTTCCAGACCACCATCCCCGCAAACCGAATCACAGCGTACTCGACGACGAAGGCGCCCGATGGCGCAGCATGGACAGGCTACGGTGATCACGTGCCGAAGTTTCGCGGCTCGCTGGCTGCGTCATCGCAGGATGCGGTGCGCCTTCGTGTCGGTGCGATGACTGGCGGCGCCGGCGGATACTGGGTAATGCGCGGCGGAGGCGGATTCCCGAATCCCAGCCTGCCTTGGTCCATGAAACTTGACTGCGCCAACATCGCGGCTATCGATTGGGGGTTTCGGATTCTGGACTGGGGGCCGCGTACGACGGGGCCGGTCAACGCGATACTTGTCGATACCAGCTCGCTGCCCGAGGTCGTCTATTACGGCGGCGCGTGCCATTCCTTCGGCCTGCCCCACGGAACGTCCGTCGAGTCCTATGTCATGGCTTGCGAGGCGGTGATGAACGTTCCCGCAAAATCCTGGTGGCCCGCAGACTGGTGGGTCGAAGTCATCGACAGTGTGAATCAGCCAAGCCTGGCGACGGTCGATGCTCTGGGGCTTGGCGAGTACTTGTACGTCGGTGGCAAGTTCACAGATGTCAACTCGTCTGCCGGACTGGTCAGCCGGGAGTCCGCTGCGGCTGTCGATCCCTACGCTTTGACGCCGGTGGGAATGGCGGACCCTGCCGGCTGGAACCCGATCCTGTTCCACAACACCAACCCGTTCGTCCATGTGAACGCGATCCAGATGGACGGTTTCAGCGGTGTATTTCTTGGCGGAGACTTTGACGGCTCGGCCTCGGTCACGCCGTCGGCAACTCGCTACGGCGTCGGCCGCTTCCATCCGATTACCGGTGAGCTTGACACAGGCTTTGACGCGGGGCTGGACCCCGGTAACATCGTTTATGGTCTTGCGATGGATTCGTCCGCGAATTTGTACATATCCGGCGCGTTGGGCTCGTTGAGCCCGGGGCAACGGGTTGCTACCGTTTGGGACGGCACATCGCTGGCGTACGACATCATCGCGAGAAACTCGGCAAGCATCGCGGTGGGTCGCGCCGTGACGCTTGCCGACGATCATCTGATCATTGGCGGCGATTTCGCGGAAGTGTGGACCGGAAGCGCCTGGGCGACGCGCAAGGGCGTGTCGGCATTCACAGCTTCCTCTGGCGTGGTGAATCAGTCTTGGGCTCCGAATCCGGTTGCCTCGCCGCCGGGCGATAGAATCAACGCTTTGCTGGCGCAGGACGCGGCGTGGAAACTTTGGATGGGCGGCCACCAGCCGAGTGCGTCGTCAAGCGGATTCATGGGCAGATCGCACTACCCATAACGATGCGAGCGGAGTATGTGCAATCCCCGGAGGTGACTCATGCGCGCAGCGCTTCTGCTTCTACTGCTGTCTATACCGGTTGGCGCGTTGTGCCAGGACGGATGGAGATATGAGACCGGCCCCGGCGCTTGGACCGGGCGCATCCATCCCAATGCCGTTGTATTCAATGATCGCGTATGGGTATTCAATGGTATCAACCCGGTCACGTTTGCAGACCTGTGGTCATCACCCGATGGCACGAGCTGGACGCAAGACCTCACGCTGGTGCCATGGTTCTACCGCCACGGATGCGTGTCGGAAGTATTTGACAGCCGGCTGTGGATGATCGGCGGTGTTTCTGGTGGAGCCATCCACGGAGACGACGTCTGGTCGTCCCCGGACGGCATCAATTGGACAGAAGAAGTGGCCGACGCGCCATGGAACGGCCGGGCGTACCATTCCGGCGCGGTGTTCGATGGCCGCATCTGGATTCTTGGCGGCCAGGAAAGTCGGCCCGGCCCTGACCTGATGCACAGCGACGTGTGGTCGTCGCCGGACGGCGTCAACTGGGCACAGGAAGTCGGAGCAGCCGGCTGGACTCCTCGCGAAGGCCACGCGACCGTGGTGTTCAACAACAAGCTGTGGGTGCTGGGCGGTTGGGACTTTGACCACCTGAACGATGTCTGGTCGTCGCCGGATGGTGTCAACTGGACGCAAGAACTGGCCGCCGCCCCCTGGGAGCCGCGTGCCGGTCACACAGCGACCGTTTTCAGAGGTCGCATCTGGGTGATCGGTGGATTCGATGTGAATGACCACGGCCTCATGGTTGTTCATTCCGACGTGTGGTCATCCGCCGATGGAGTTGTCTGGAGGAGGGAGGTGGCAGACGCGCAAATGGTCGAGCGCGAAGAGCATGCGTCCTTCGTCTTCCGACATCGGTTGTGGGTATTGGGGGGAGCGGGGGGGGGCACTACCCGCGACGACGCGTGGTCCTACGGTCTTCATATCGCGCCGGCGAAGCTGCCTTCGGGCGTGCTGGAGGTGCCTTATTCGCGGGACTTCGAAGCGCGGCTTGGCACGGGCCCCTTCGACTGGTCGCTGGTCGGCGGGAGCTTGCCCCCGGGATTGTCGCTCGGCACCTCGGCAACGGACACGGTGGCTGTATCCGGCACTCCGCTTGCCACCGGCACCTATCAATTCACCGTCCGTGTAGAAGACCAGGGCACGGGCGACTGGGCCGAAGAAACCATCACACTGACAATCAAACCCCAATTCACCAACAAGGAAGAAGCCCAAGCCGGAGCTTGCACAGCCGCACCAAGCCAACCCGGCACGGGCGGGCAAGGGACGTCAACCGCCGTGCTGTGGCTGGCCTGGCTGGCGGCCCTCACCGCCGCCACCATTGCCCTGCGGCGGGTCTGCAAACCGGCTATGACCCCGGGTTCGAGTCCGGCAACGTGGTGAACGCCATGCGAGGCAATTTCTCGGCGCACGTCTGCTTTGCGGGCGATCTGACAATCAGCAGCACGGCGCGGGCGACGCGACGGCCTACACCATTGATGTGACGCCCGGTGCGACCTCCTACGCAGTCATCCTGGGCGGCGATTTCCATTCGGTGGAGGACATCAGTGGGCCGTTCCAAAC
>CAZZBH010000022.1:0-38937 GCA_964652605.1 uncultured Planctomycetaceae bacterium | reverse complement strand
AACTCGCCCTGACCGTCGGCGTAGCGCCAGCGGGAAGCCACTTCGCCCGGATAATTGGGGTCGGCGCTTTCCAGCGGCCAGCGGGCGTTGATGCGCTGCACAATCTCGCGCGCGGGCACCACGTCGTCCATGCGCCAACCGTTGGTCGTGCCGACGTCCATGTACTCGATGTAGCGCACAATCACGCCCGTGCCGCGCCAGCGCTCGGCCATGGTCTCAATCTCGCCGTCGTTGTCGCCGCGTTTGACGACCATGTTGATTTTCAGCGGCGTCAGTCCGGCTTGCAGCGCAGCGTCTATTCCCTTCAGTACGGGCGCTGTGCCTACACCTTTGCCGTTCATGCGGCCGAACGTCTCATCATTCATGGAGTCGAGGCTGACTGTTACGCGGTCCAATCCGGCTTTCTTCAGCGGTCGTGCATACGTTGGCAGCAGAAGGCCGTTGGTGGTCAGTGCGATGTCCTCGATGCCGGGGATGGCGCGCAACTGCACGATCAACTGCGGCAGGTCGCGGCGCAGCAGCGGCTCGCCGCCGGTGATGCGCAGCTTGGTGACGCCCATCTGCGCGAACACGCGTGCCAGCCGCGTGATCTCTTCGTAGTCGAGAATCTCCTTGCGCGGCAGAAACGCGTAGTCCGGCCCGAATACGTCGGCGGGCATGCAGTACGAGCAGCGCAGGTTGCAGCGATCAGTGACCGACACACGCAGGTCGCGCAGGCGGCGGTCACGGATGTCCTTCACGTCAGCCATGCGCGCAGTGTAACAGAAGATAGCAATGACGAGAGGGTGACGATGAAGGCGAACGCACAGCGCACCCCGGGCTATGCAGCCTACTACCTTCTACCTGCATCAATTGCTAAGAAACGCCCCATGGCAGGCTTGGACGGACAACAGTACGTGATCATCCGCGTGCCCAACGTGGCGGACGAGGCTGAGTTTTTCAGCCGCATCTACGACGCGACAGCCACGCGGGTAAGTGACCGCGTGCAGCACATCAACACCGGGCGCTTCGTGATGCGGATTGAAAAGGCTGAAAGCGATCGCGACTGCACACGGCCAATCGCCTTCGAAATCACCGTCAACAACGTCAACAAGTTCGCCGAAGAGGTCTGGAACCGAGGGATCAAGTACGCAAGCCGCCCCCAGAACCACCCGGACGGGTTCCGGCGTGTTGCCTTCGTCAGCCCCGGCGACATCAAGGTAAGCGGCGTGGGCCCGCTGAAGATGGATTCAACCGGCGCCTTGCCGCCATACAGGGCGGACCAATCCTGATTCGATCACACCGATATGTCCCAAAGCAAACTATGGCCAACGCACCGACTTCCGCAGACATCGAAACGTTCGACAACCCGAACCCTGAGCGCGACTTTGAAATCGTGATCGAGGCGCCCGAGTTTACCTGCGTGTGCCCCAAGACCGGCCACCCGGACTTTGCAAACATCATCCTTACCTACATCCCCGACAAGAAGTGCCTTGAGCTCAAGGCCTACAAGCTCTACATCCACGCATGGCGCAACGTCGGCATCTTTCATGAAGCCGTCACCAACCGCATCGCCGACGACCTCATCAAGGCGCTCAAGCCGCGCCAATTGACCCTGGTAGGCGCCTTCCATGCCCATGGCGGCATCACCACTACCGTCACCGTTCAACATCCGCAGGGGTAACCCTCGCAATCGCGCTTGCCTTTGCTTACATGTTGCGAGGGCGGAACCATGAACGGCAGACTTGAGGGAAAACGCGCACTGATCACCGGCGGCGGCACCGGCATAGGGCGCGAGATCACGCGTTGCTTTCTCGAGAACGGCGCTCACGCGGTCATCTGCGGGCGGCGGCACGGCCCGCTTAAGGAAACCGTGGACGAGCTCAAGCCCCGCTACCCCGGCATTCATTTTGCCGAATGCGACGTCAGCGACCCGGACGACGTCAAGTCGTTGTCCGGCAAGGTGCGCGAGCTGCTGGGTGGCTTGGATATTCTGGTCAACAACGCAGGCATCAACGAACGCGGCAACGCGGACAACACCAGCGTAAAAACCTGGGACCGCGTCATGGCCGTCAACCTGCGCGGCGCCTTTCTTGTCACCCAGGCGTGTCTGCCCATGCTCAAAGAAAGCGGCCACGGCGCCTGCGTGCTCAACATCTCCAGCAACCTGGGCCGGCAGGCAGAGCAGCACCAGCTTGCGTACTCGGTCAGCAAAGCCGGCTTGGACATGTTTACCCGTTGCTGCGCGCTGGATTACGCTGAGTTCGGCATTCGCTTCAACAGTGTCAGCCCCGGCGTGATCGACACACCCATGCAGGACGACAACAAGGGCGAGCTGGGATACCAGGAGTGGCGCAGCCAGATGGAGCAGATTCACCCGCTGCATGCCATCGGCCTGCCCAAGGACGTGGCGGCTGCCGCGCTGTTCTTGTGCAGCCCCGACGCGGACTGGATCACCGGCGCCAACCTGCCCGTGGACGGCGGCACCTGCGCCCGCTGAGTCCTGCCCTTCCCCGGGCTTGGCCCGCTCGTACAATGCACGGCCCTGAATCGCCCCCGCCATGTTGCAGGATGGCATCGCAAATCACACAGAAGTTGACCGAGCTTGCGCCGCAGATCGAAGCGGCGCTTCATGCGCACTTCCCTGCGCCGCCCGCACGCGACAACAGTGCGCTGCTGGATTGCATGCGCTATGCCACGTTCGGCGGCGGCCGCCGCATGCGGCCCATGCTTTGCCTGCTTGCCGCCGACGTGTACGGCGCGGTCCGCAAGGCCTGCCTGCCGCTTGCCGCGGCGGTCGAGTACCTGCACGCGGCTTCGCTGATTTACGACGACCTGCCGTGCATGGACGACGCCACATCGCGCCGCGGCCTGCCACCCGCCCACGCACGCTTTGGTGAAGGCACGGCGTTGCTTGCCGGCCTCAGCCTTGTCACGCATGCGTTTCACCTGCTGTCGCCCTGGCCGTCTGTTGTAAGTCTTGCCGCGCGATCGGTCGGCCATGAAGGCATGTGCACCGGCCAGTCGCTTGATCTGCAGGGCAGCGCGCGCGATGACAGGCACTACCTCAAGACCACTGCGCTGTTCCGGCTTGCCGTAGCCGCCCCGGGAGTTGCGTTTGGTGCGGATGCATCACGGATTGCAGCGCTTGGCAAGTTCGCAGGGCACTTCGGCGCGGCTTACCAGTTGATGGACGACGCCGACGATGAATTTGCAAACGGGTTAGCCGCCCGCGCACAGAGCGAGCATGCCGCGGCGATCGCCGCCCTTCATCGGCTGCCGGGTGACGGACCGACCGCCTCAATTGCGGCATACGCAACGCATCTGCTGGCACCGGTGCTGACACGGGAATAGGCACGCCGCAGCCGCGTGTTCTGGGTGCTGTCACGCTACCCGGGGGAACCTTATGAAAGTCGGAGTACTCGGCACCGGCGATGTCGGCCACGCGCTGGGCAATGGATTCATCGACCTCGGGCACGAGGTCATGATGGGCGCGCGCCATCGCAACAATGACAAGGCCGCAGCCTGGGTTGCGCGCGCCGGCGCAAAGGCAAGCGCGGGAACATTCGCCGATGCCGCACATTTTGGTGACCTCGTGGTGCTGGCGACGCTGGGCACGGTGGCTGAGGCGGTGCTCAATCAGGCCGGAGCAGCCAATCTCAAGGGCAAAGTGTTGTGGGACGCCACGAACCCGCTGGATCACACCGATGGCCTGAAGCTGGCGATCACAGGCTACGACAGTTTGGGCGAGCGTGTTCAGAAGTGGGCGCCCGAGGCCCGAGTCGTGAAGGTCTTCAACACCGTCGGAAACGCGCTGATGTACAAGCCGCGACTGGAAGGCGGTCCTCCCACCATGTTCATTGCCGGCAACGACGACGGCGCGAAAGGCCGGACGGCGGCCCTGCTCAAGGATTTCGGCTGGCAGACCTGCGACATCGGCGGCATCGCCGGCAGCCGCTACCTTGAAGCGATGTGCATTGTGTGGGTGATGCACGGCATGCAATCGGGCTCGTGGAAACACGCCTTCAAGCTGCTGCAATAGGGAGACCGGGCCCGGTCGCGAAGGGGGGCGGGTACTTCAGGCCGGAGCGGCTGCTGCCGGTCCGGTCACACGCCAGGCCCGGTTGTGGGTTCGTCATTCTCTGACGGTATGTGTCGCGACAGGGCCGAATAGGTTCAAGTTTTTCGAAAAAACTTTTGCCGCGCCTGCTGACGGTTCAGGCGACGGCATCTGGCGCATAGCGGCGGTCGGACGCTAGCCGGTTGCCGCGCGAGTCTCGCGAGCGCGCACAAGGTCTTTGGACTGCACACCCTGCATTTGCAGCAGACGCAGCACGGGCCGGGTCTTCATCAGCCTGTCTTGCAGACTGGCGTCGTCGCCCGCATACGTGTGAATGGCTTGCATTACGACTTCGCGATAGTTCTCTGGCTCCACGAAGTTCTGGATAAAACGGCATATCTCGCGCGCCCGGCTGGCCATGAAGGGGCGACGCTTCACCACCGTGTCCAGGTCAAGCAGGCAAAGGCTGGGGCCACTGCCGTTGTTTCCGGGCACGACAAGCAGGTTGCCCGCGTGAAAGTCGAGATGCTGAAAGCCCTCGTCGTGCACTTTGCGAAGCAGCGTCAATGCCTGCTTGCTCATTTCGACGATCAGCGGGTGAACGGCACTGCGCCGCTCGGGCTGCAGTGAGTGTTTCAGTTTGCGCAGTGTGTCAGCACCCGGGATGTAGCGGCTGATCGTCCAAACCGCACGGGGCGCACCGGGCAATGAAGCCGCGCCGTGTTCCAGCACCGGGCAGACGGGGATGCCGCGCAGGGCAAAGGACTGCGACTGGGTGTATGCGCGCCGTGCCGGGTTCCATCCCACCATACGCGCCGCACGCTTGCGCCAGCGTGAGCGGCAGGTCATTAGCTTGAATACCAGGCGCTCGCCGCCCCGCGAAAACGCAACCAATCCGCCGCGGGGCGAAATCTGCAGCACTTCAACGTCAGCCGTTTCGTCGGCGGTTTCGCCGATCACGGCCCTGACAGCAAGCATCATCTGCGCGTACGCGGCGTCATGGCGCAGCGGATCTGCCGAAAGTGTTGTCGGGTCGGCTACTTGTGGCTTGCTATCGAACTGCACTTCCATGGGCGGTAGCCGACAGCGGTTTGTTTGGATTGAGCAAACGCGTTGACAAGAAAACGCCAAGCTTAGCATCTGCCGGAGGTTCCTGACACCTGACGGGCCGCGACGGCCTGCGCCAGAATGCACCAATGTGACATCGTGAACGACCTGCGCCCTTGACGTCTGGCTGCAGCCCGGTCAGCGTCAACAGAATTGGAGTTCACCAAGTGGCTGACCAACGCTACCCGGTCTTCAAAGACCCGGTTGGGTACATGAAGTGTCGTGTGCCGCGCGGGCCGACCGGCCGGATCAAGTCGTGGTCTGAGTGCCGCGCGATTTACCGCTGCCTGTCCGCAACCGAAGGCATCGACACAGTTCTGGATCTTCCCTGCGGCCCGGGCCGACTGTTTCCGTATTGGTCGCGCCGCGGATTCAAGGTTCACGGCATGGATTTTTCCCAGCCGATGGTCCAGGCGGCCAATGACCTGCACGGCAAGATGAAGCTGACAGGATCCGTTTCCCACGGGGATGCCTTTCAACTGGTGGACACTCCGGAAGTCGAGCTGGTGGCCAGCGTGCGCTTTGCCTATTACTTTGATTCGTCGCGGCGCGTTGACCTGTTTCGATCTCTGGCCGGCGCAACGAAGAAGTACGTGCTGACCCAGTTCAAGACCGCCGCGACCTTCAAGGGCAAGCGCAACCACGCGCGCGAACTGGCAAAACGCGGGAACAAACACTTCGCGACCCACGCGCAGATCCTCAATGAGTTGCGGGAAGCAGGGCTTGTGCCGCTGCGCATTGAACCGATCGGCGAGTTCTCAGACCGGGCCTTTGTAATTGCCCGCCGGGCCGACCTCTCACCAGACGTGCCAGCCCCAATAATCTCGCCCGCCCCGGGCAGGCTGATGGGGGCCATTGCGCGGCTGTTTACCGGCGACTCGCGGCCGGTGACGGAATGAAGAACGGGCGCGGTGCCGCCCGGCCACTGGAGAACCGAGTGCGCCCAATCCGCGCATGTCGCTCCCTGTTGCTCGACAGCGATGGTGGTCTATAACACCGCACTGTTCGCCGGAGAATGCTGATGACAGAGCACAGGCTGTTTACCTCGGAATCGGTTGGTGAAGGCCACCCGGACAAGATCTGCGATCAGGTTTCCGACGCCGTGCTCGACGCGCTGCTCGCCAAGGACCCGCGCGCGCGCGTCGCGTGCGAAACCGCGACCACCACCGGCTTGATCGCAGTAATGGGCGAAATCACTACCACAGCCAAGGACGTGCTGGCCGAAATCGGCGACATCGCGCGCCGCACCGCCTGCGAGATCGGCTATACCGACGGCGACTATGGCCTCGACGGCAACTCCTGCGGCGTCATCGTCGCCGTACACGGCCAGTCGCCCGACATCGCCATGGGCGTGGACGAAGGCGACAACCACGAGCAAGGCGCCGGCGATCAGGGAATGATGTTCGGCTATGCCACCAACGAAACGCCCGAGCTGATGCCGGCTGCCATCGCCTGGTCTCACAAGCTCACTGCGCGACAGGCCGAGCTGCGCAGGTCTGGTAAGTTCAACTGGCTCCGCCCTGACTGCAAGTCGCAAGTGACTGTCGAGTACGATGGCTGGACGCTCAAGCGCATCCACACTGTCGTCTTCAGCACACAGCACGCGCCTGAGGTCGAGCTGGCAGAGATCCGCGAGCAGGTCATTGAGCACGTGATCAAGCCAGTGCTTCCGGGCAAGTTCGTGGACAAAGACCTGGTCTGCCACGTCAATCCCACCGGGCGATTCGTGATCGGCGGCCCGCACGGCGACAGCGGCTTGACCGGCCGCAAGATCATCGTCGACACCTACGGCGGCATGGGCCGCCACGGCGGCGGTGCGTTCAGCGGCAAGGACCCAAGCAAGGTTGACCGAAGTGCAGCCTACATCGCCCGCTACGCCGCCAAGAATGTGGTCAAGGCAGGCCTGGCCGACCGTTGCGAGATCCAGTTGGCTTACGCCATCGGCGTGGCTGAGCCTGTTAGCATCCACGTTGATACGTTCGGCACGAACAATGTCAGTGACCACCGCATCATCGAGTTGCTGCGCGAGCACATCAGCTTCAAGCCAAAGGCAATCATTGACCGATTGAAGCTTCTGCGGCCAATTTACCGTGAGACGGCACGTAACGGGCACTTTGGTCACACCGGGAACAACTTTCCTTGGGAAGCGACCGACTTGGCTGACACGCTGAAGAAGGCAGCCGGCGCGTAGTCAGGCGTTGTACGATTCTGTGCAATCCGTCCAGCGTCGGGCGTTGCGGCAATTTTGGGACTTGCGCACATTCTGTCGATTCGATAAACAGTGCGTGCGTTCACGTTCGATGTGGCGTAGGGGCAGTTCCGTCAGATTGATGTGGTATGGTGTTGGGGCTTCGTTGCCTCGTTGCAACGACTTGTGTCAAGGCACTGTGTTCAAAACGGGAAACTAAGGGGACAAACCCATGACTGAAAATGCACCGGCAGCACCGGCTGACCAGAAGTCGCTTGAGCAGATTGGCGTGTCGAAGGACTTGGCGGAGAACGCCAAGCTGATGTGGATCCTTTCGGGCGTCTTTTCGATCTGGGGCCCGATTATTTTCGGGTACATCGTCAAGAAGGAAGGGCAGGAGACCAACGCCTGGTATCAGGACCAGATCAAGAAGTGCTGGATTCTGGCCATTATTTCGTTTGTCGGCTCCTGGTGCTTTGTCGGTTGGTTGTTTGCCATCTACCTTGGCTTCCTGGGCATGAAGCAGATCGGCGAGGGCAAAGACCCGCACGTCATGATCGTCAGCAAGGGCTTCCAGGGCTAGTCAGCAGCGAATCAGTTCAAGGGGACGGGCGCAGACTGCCCGTCCCTTTTCGTTGGGCAGCCATTCATGCCAAGATTGAACGTGGATCTTTCTGTCAACGACTACGACCGCGAACTGTTCGCGGAGCGCCGCATCGTGCTGGAGCTGCGCGACGGCGAGAGCATGCAGCACATCGTGCTCAAAATCCTCGCCATGGCCCTGTTCCACCACCCCAAGCTGCAGATCGAGCCATCGATGGACGACGATGAGCGCTTCAAACCCGATCTGCTGATCCGCTCCGACGACGGCCGGCCCGCAACCTGGATTGAATGCGGGCAATGCCGCGTGCAGAAGCTCGACAAGGTCACGTTCAAGTACTACGACGCAAGGGTCTTTGTGGTGAAGCGCTACGAGCGCGAAGCCCGCGAGATGCTGCAGCGCTGCCGTGGCGAGGTGCGGCGCCTGGACGCCGTTGAGTTCATCGGGTTCGACAGCAATTTTGTAGATCAAGTAGCCGACACGCTGACCGGCAAGAACGACGTGATCGCGATTCTATCGGGCAGCAACATCCAGGTCGTCGCCGGAGGCGCTACGCACACGTCAACCATTCACCGCTTCCGCGCGTGAGGCAGGTGCGCCGCTGCTTTGCCTATCTGCCGCCGGCCGGCGTGGCGGGGACTGTTCGCAGGTACTCCCACAGCGCGCGCACGTCGTCCTCATCCATTCCGGCGTATGCCTGCCATGGCATCAGCGGGTTGAGCTCGGTGCCATCGGGACGCTTTCCCTCGCGCATCGCCTTGCTGAACGCCGCGTAGTCCCAACTGCCAATGCCGTCGGCTTGGCTCGGCGTGATGTTGCGCGCCTCGGGCCAGCTTGGGTCACCACCCGGAATCTTGCCGCCGCTGAAGCCCTCGCCGTGACAACCAATGCAGGTTCCCGCCATCACCTCGCCCCACTCACGCGTGGGCCCGGGCTTTGCCGTCGGCCGCTGTGAATCGTGGGCGATCTTGTCGTGCGCAAACTTCACTTCGCCCGTTGCAATCAGCATGCGCGCTACGGGGCCAGGCGCATGCGGCCGGTTTTCGCGGTCAACCGGCGGCACGGACTTCACGTACGCTACAACAGCGCCGATGTCGGCGTCGTCAAACGTCCAGTAGTCCTCGCTGGGCATCAGGATCGCGCGACGGCCGTCCTTCTTCAGGCCGTGGCGCAGGATGCGCACCCAGTCAACGGGCTCGTAGTCTGAGGTTACGCCACCTTTGCCAGCCGTAATATTTGGTGCGTAGATCATGCCCATCGGTTGCGCGTCGATCAGCGTGCCCCCGCCCAGGTCGGCGCGGTGGCAGTCGCTGTGGGCACAACCCATTACGTGATTGACGAGATACTTCCCGCGTTCGATTGCAGCAGCGTCGCCCTCGGGGATGGCAACGGCGGTTGCCTCGAAGTCAATGATCGCGTTGATTTTGCTCTCGGAGGCGAAATAGATGCCTCCGAACGCCAGTGCAAGGAATCCGACCAGACCTACACCCGCAAACAGCAGGGCTCGCTTGAGCCTGCCCTTCTTCTTCTCTGCCATGGAAGTCGCCCCCGACCTTTGGCGTGAGAGCTTAAGTCGGTGTGCGAAGTGTGCAATAGTGGCTGGACGGGCAGTCGGCAGTCGGCAATCGGCAATCGGCAATCGGCGAGAGTGCTTGCCGGCTGTTGCGACAGTCAAATCGATTCCCCAATCTTCGTTCTGCCCACAAGCCACTGACTCCCGCCGATTCCCCATTCCCAGCATTCCCACTACCATCCCGCAATGCCCGACCACAGCCGCCTCACTCCTGACCAGAAGCGCGGCGTTTTCACCGTCTGGCTGATTATCTTCATTGACTTGCTGGGCTTCGGCATCGTGCTGCCGAGCTTGGCCTACTACGTTGCCATTTTTGACGTTCCGCCCTGGGCGGATGGCGCGGCTGGGCTCGTCGGCCTTGAAATGCGGGGCGGCGTTCTGGTCGGCTCGATCATGACCGCGTACTCCCTGATGCAGTTCCTGTTCGCGCCCATCTGGGGCCGCGTCAGCGACAAGATCGGGCGCAAACCCGTGCTGGCGTTCAGCACAGCCGGCTTTGCGCTGACCTGGATCATGTTCGCGTTCGCGCGCGACTACACGTGGCTGCTGATTTCGCGCGCGCTGGCGGGCGTGTGCGCAGCCAACCTCAGCACGGCGCAGGCGTACATCGCCGACGTGTTCCCGCCGGAGAGGCGCGCCAAGGGCATGGGTCTGATTGGCATGGCGTTCGGCTTAGGGTTCGTGTTCGGGCCTGCAATCGGCGGTGCGCTCGTCAGTGAGGGCTTGCTGGGCGTGCTCGGGTATGTGCCTGATTACGTGAACGGCGCCATCGCAGCCGGCACGCCTGCGACGACAGCGTTCCGCCATGCGCAGCTGACGTTGCCCGCGCTGTTTGCCGCCGGCTTGAGCACGACGTCGTTTGTGCTGGCTGTGTTCGTGATGCGCGAATCTCTGTCGCCGGCGCTGCGTGCGGGGCTTGGCCCGCGGCAAAGCCGTCTCAAGGCGCTGATCGCCGCGACGACACGGCCGGGCATTGGCCCGATGCTGCTGGTGTACTTCGTTGTGACGCTGGGGTTTGCAAATCTTGAAGCGATGTTCAGCCAGTTCAACGTCGATCATCTCGGCATCAGCGCCAGCGCGAACGCGTGGGTGTTTGTCGCAATCGGATTGACGCTGGCCTTCGTGCAGGGGGGATTGATCGGCCGTCTCACTGCACGGCTTGGCAGTCGCGGTGTGCTGGCGATCGGGTTGGCAGGGCTGGTGGTGTTCATGGGCCTGTTCGGCTTCCAGGTTGAGTTGAATCCCGGCTTGAACGCGCTGCTGTGGCTGATCCTGCTGGGGATCGGCATCGGCGCCTTCAACGCGCTGTGCAATCCCAGCATTCTCGCGATCATCAGCAGCCACACGCGCGCCGACCAGCAGGGTGGCGCCATGGGCATCACAGCCAGTGCCGCGACGCTGGGTCGCATAGCGGGGCCACTGTTAGGCGGCATCGTGTACGACGCAGCCGGGCCGCAATGGCCGTTTGCGGTGGGCGGCGTGCTGATCGCCGCTGGGTTGATGATCCTGATAGGGCGTTGGAAGGTGACTGCCAAGCCCGCTGTGTGAATCAGACGGTTGCCAGGACAATGTCAACGACATTGGTATCCCGGCGCTCCGCGTGGAAACACGGGCCAGGCTGCCCGTCAACATGTAGGCAATTCCAGCCGCCTCGAGTTTCCTCGCAAACTCAAAGAAGGCGACTTCCAGTGGAATAGGATAGCCCATAACGGCAGCCTGACACCTTGCGCGACACGACCCACGCCCATTCCGCAATGGAGCTTGCTACGCTACGATGCTGACAGAGGAACTGCCTACATGCCCGAATCCACCATGCCTTCCATCCAGTTTGTTGCCGCAAGGCCCGGATCGATGGAAGTTCGCGAAGCCGACGTCCCGCGTATCAACCCCGACGAAGTGCTGATCAAGGTGCGCGCTGCGGCTGTCTGCGGCAGCGACCTGCACCTGTACCAATGGGACGAGTCGATCCGGCCCAAGCTGCTGCGCGCCAGCAACAACTTTCAGCACGGCGTAATCGCCGGCCATGAGCTTTGCGGGCATGTTGTCGAGATCGGCAGCAACGTCGGCACCATCATGGATGACCCCGCAGTCAAGCTGGCACCCGGCGATTTTGTCAGCGCCGAAAGCCACGTGGTATGCGAAAGGTGCTACCAGTGCACGCACGGCGAAAAACACGTGTGCGTCAACGACAAGATCATCGGCTTTGACCGCGACGGCGCGTTTGCGCGCTATATTGCCCTACCTTCTTCCTGCATCTGGAAGAACGACGCCGATCTGCCGTTCGAAATCGCCGCGATCCAGGAGCCGCTGGGCAACGCCATGCACGCGGCTGCACACTTCTCGCTGCAAGGCCAGCGTGTGGCCATCATCGGTCTGGGCCCGATCGGCATGTTCTGCGCCGTGATCGCGCTGATTCACGGGGCTGAGCGCGTCATCACGGTCGAAGTCAGTGAAACGCGCGCGAAGATTGCCCGCGAGATCGGCGTCCACGACGTGATCATGGCCAGGCCGGCAGCAACGCCCGAGGATCGCGCCGCAGAGCGCGCGCGTGTACAGGGCTTGATCCGCGAGGCGGCGGGGCATGACGGCCCCGACGTCGTGCTGGAAATGTCGGGGCACCCCGACGCGATCACGAACAGCATCAAGAGCGTGCGGCGCGGCGGCAAGATTGTCGCGTTCGGGCTTCCCAAGAACGCGGCCTACACGTTTGACGACTACAGCAAAGACGTGATTTTCAACGGCATCACGGTGCAGGGCATCATCGGGCGCCGCATCTACGACACATGGTACAAGGTGCGCGACCTGGTTCGCGTGCCCGAGGCGCGCGCCAAGCTGCGCCGGGTAATCACCGAAGTACTGCCCTATACCGAATTCCGTGGCGGCTTTGAGCGCATGCTGCGGGGCGAAGCGGGCAAGATCGTTCTGGACTTCCAGGCAAGCTGATTGCGGCGTTGCCCCTACCGTGAAAATTTCTGCGATTTGGGGATGCATATACCCGCATAAGCGGTTATACAGTTGCCATGGACGAACTGGCCGACATCTTCAAGGCAATGGGCGACGAAACGCGGCTCAAGATTCTGGCGCTGCTCATCCACCACGGGGAGCTATGCGTCTGCGACCTTGAGAACGTCATAGGCGCTTCCCAGAGCAAGACCTCGCGCCACCTGCGCTATCTGCTTCATGCAGGCCTGGTGCGCGACCGCCGCGAAGGTGTCTGGTCCTACTATCGGCTGGCCGGTGAATCGGACGACCGTATCAAACTGCTCCGCGCCACATTGAAGAAGCTGCTGACACCTGAGCTGATCGCCGACCTGGAAAAGAGTTTCCAGGGATGGTGCTGCGCGCCGGGGAGCAATTGCTCGCCCGCCGCACTGAAAGCAACGGCAGCAGCCAAGTGAGGAACCATGAAAACCCGCATTCACATCGGACTGGCCGTCAGCGACCTGGACAAGAGCAAGCAGTTCTACTCTGCCCTGTTCGGCGCAGCCCCAACCAAGGTCAAGCCCGACTACGCAAACTGGCGGCTTGATCAGCCCGCGCTCCACTTGTCGCTGGTGCATGCCCCACAGCATGCGGCAGGCGCAAACCCCGTGAGGCACTTCGGCGTCGAGCTGTTCAGCGACACCGACCTGCATGATTGGAGGGTGCGCGTACTGCAGGCCGGCATGCAGGTGCGCGACGAAGAGGAAGTGATCTGCTGCTACGCCAAGTCGGACAAGTTCTGGGCCAAAGACCCGGACGGCAACGAGTGGGAGTTCTGGGTGCGCCTGGAAGAAGCCAACGCCATGAAGGGCGAATCGGCCGCAAGCAGCGAACAGTGCTGCGCACCGGCCATGGCCACCGCGGGCGCGCCCGCCGAGGCCGCATCGGCCTGCTGCACGCCGGCCCAGAAGGCCGAAGCGCAGGCCGCAAACCAAGGGTGCTGCTAGTTCGAAAAGCATGAACGCGAAGGGGCGAAGTGAGCGAAGGACGCGAAGAACTGCAACACCGGGTTGGATCAGGACAGGCCGGACGATCTTGTCCTGTCCGTCCCGTTACTTGAAGTCTTTCTTCGCGGCCTTCGCGTGATCTTCGCGCCTTCGCGTAAGGCAGTTTGTACCGGCGCGCGGAAAGAAACTCGGACACTCCATGCTTGCCCGCAAACTGATCGCAGAAGCCTTCGGGACATTCGCCATGGTTTTCGCGGGCACGGGCGCGATCGTGATCAACCATGTCAGCGAAGGTGCGATCACCCACGTAGGCATCGCGCTTACATTCGGGCTGGTGGTGATGGCTGTGATCTACGCCTTTGGCGAAGTCAGCGGCGCGCACATCAACCCGGCGGTAACGCTGGCATTCTGGGCAGCCGGTCGCTTCAAGTCGGGCATGGTGCTGCCCTACATTGCAGCGCAGCTTGCGGGCGCGTTTGCTGCGAGCCTTCTGCTCCTGGCCCTGTTCGGCAACGTCGCGCATCTGGGCGCGACCCTGCCCGCAGGCAGCACGGCGCAGTCGGGCGTGCTGGAAGTCGTGCTTACGCTGATCCTGATGGCTGTGATCCTGGGTGTCAGCACCGGCGCGCGCGAATCCGGCATGATGGCCGGCGCCGCCGTCGGCGGCGTCGTCGCACTGGAAGCCATGTTCGCCGGGCCGATCAGCGGCGCGTCGATGAACCCGGCGCGCAGTATCGCACCGGCCCTGGTCTCCATGCACCTTGAGCACGTGTGGATCTACGTGCTCGCGCCGGTGGTCGGTGCACTGGCGGCGGTGCCATTGAGCGCAGCCGTTCACGACAAGAACACAAAGAGGAGTACCACATGAATCGCCGCAAAGTGCTGTTTCTCTGCACCGGCAACTCCGCGCGCAGCCAGATGGCTGAGGCGCTGCTCAACCACCTTGCGGGCGACCGCTTTGAAGCGCTCAGCGCCGGGATTGAGCCCAAGGGCGTGCACCCGATGACGCTGCGCGTGCTGCGGGAAATCGACATCGACGCCGGCAAGCAGACTTCCAAGCACGTTCGCGATTACCTGGGCAAGGTAGTCTTCGCCGACCTGATAACGGTCTGCGACCACGCCGACGAAAACTGTCCCACCGTGTTCCCGGGCGTGCAGCGCCGCTACCACTGGAGTTTCGAGGACCCCGCCGCTGCCACCAGCAACGAAGAATTGCAGCTGGCGAAGTTCCGCAAAGTACGCGACCAGATCAAGGCACGCATTTCAGAGTGGCTGGCAAACCCGACGGTCGGCCGTCGGTCGTAGTGCCCCAGCGCGCGGGGCGCGTGCACAATCTGGATCTTACAGCCCCACTCCGAACTGCATTTCTACGCCGTTCAGCACATCGCGCCCCGTGCGGATGGCGATTTCCAGCGCGCCGCCGTTCACACGCGCCATCGCTGTCGCACCCGGACCGGTGTTGCTCAACAATGCATTCAGGAATGATTCGACCTTGCTTACGGTGGCGTCGGCGTCGTTGGGCACGCTCAGCAGGCCCTTGGCGCGGATCACGGCTTCGCCAATGCGCGCCGCCAGCAACTGGTAGGCCAGCGAGCCCATCTTGCCCTCTTCTTCAGCCTTGCTTGGCCGGTGCACGGTGGGCGCCAGCAGCACCCAGGCGGAGTCATGATTCGGCTGGGCCATCAGCGGCGTGAATCCGGACTTGTTCAGATCCTTCAAATGGCGATCGGAAAGCAGTGCCCCCAGCGGGAACTCTGTGCCGTCGCGTGCCAGTGTCGGCAACTGCTCCACTTCTCCGTCGGACACTCCGGTGTGCGATGCCGGCCATCCCGTGCGCTGCATGCTTTGCGCGACCGCCGCGCCAATCACCCATACCGGCGAGCCCCACAAGGCGGGCGCGTCGATGCCCTGCTTGCCGCGCGTGTGCGCCGCGCGCGCGAGGTACGGGTTCAAACCGGCGACAAGCCAACGTGACTCGTCCTTGTCACGCAGGCTGCGCCACTTGTCGAAGCGCGCGTCGTCAAACACGGTCGCGGCGGCGCTGAGCCCCGCCAACTTTTGCATGTCGATGCCGAGGAACTCCTCGCTGGCTTCAAACGCCACCGCGCACTGCAGTTGTGCGCCTGCATCGCCCCATTGCTGCAATGTCTCCAGGTCAGCGGGCGAGTTGGTAATTGCGTCGGCAAGCAGGACCAGAGCCAGCGGCGCGTTGCTCGCGCCGGAGAGTTCGCGGTTGAACACACCCTCCTGCCAGGCATCAAAGTCGCCGTCAAACACCTCAATCGAGGCGCCCTTGCCGCGTTTGCACAGCAGGTGCAAGCCGCGCCAGTTGCGCTCAAGCTCGTGCATCAACGGGTTGATCAGCACCGGCACGAGCTGCTTTTCCAGCAACTTCTCCGCCATCGCGATGGCGTCGCCGACGTCGATACCTTTCTGCCCACCGCCCATCCCGGCCGCAAAACTGTCGATCGCCGAGCCAGCCGTCTGCTTCTTCGGCCCGCTGTCCACCATGTCGAAAATGCTGTCAATCGCGGCGTCACCCGAGTCGCCGGCCCTGCCCGGGGCCGGTGCGTTCTCACTGGTGGCCGGCGGCCCTCCGGCCTTGTCCAGCGCCGTTTCCAGGGCGTCACGCAGCGCGGGCACAGCCTGGATGGCGGCAAGGTCGCGTTTGAACTCTGCGGGCTTGAGGGTACCAGCGGCCAGTCCACGCGCGCGCGCGATGAAGTCTGCGACCGGCGCGAGCGCGGGGATGCGCGCCGCCAGGTTGCGTGGTTCAAAGTCCTTGATCGACTTCGGCGTGAAGTCGATCTCGACCGTCTTGCCCGTGCCAAGATGGTTCTCGACCTCAAACACCGCACGGGGCCACAGCTGCTCCAGCACGCTGTCGAAATCGTGCGCGTCGATGGCGGCTGGGTTGCGCGCCTCGCTGCGGTTTGCGCCGCAGAAATTGCCGACTGCCATGATCCGGAACGGCATGTTCTTGAGGTCCGGCAGATCGCTGCCGCCAAAGCCTACGTCGTTGCTGAAGCCTTTCACATTGCGCTTGTCGTCCGGCATGGCCAACCCCCATTCGTTTGCCGCATCCTACATTCCGCGCGTGGCGAATCTGCTAGGCCGTCCTGAATCGCAGCAAACAGGCAGCAATGGCAGCGGCCGGGAACGCTTTCGCCTTCCCGGCCGCAGTTTTGGTGCCAGAGCCGCTAGCGCATAACGCGCGTCAGAAGGTCCTTGACCGCGCCATGCAGTCCCGCAGCCTCACTCTCCCGGTTTCCGGCAACGTTCAGCGTCTTGATCTCGTGCTCTTCCAGCCACTCGCGCACGCACTTCACGGCGTAATCGGTGGCTTCCGCGTTGAGGTCAAGGTGCAGCACGTGTTTGCCGTGCTTGCGCGCAAGCTCAGCCGTCAGCTTGCTGCCGCCGCCAAGCCGCCCGAATGTGCACACCAGCGTGGCGTCACCCTTCATGACGTTCGCCTCAGTGCGGTCAGGATAGTCTTTTGAGTCTGTTTCAGTGAGCGTGTAGCGGGCGGGAATCACGCCGTCGTCAGACTTGCGTCCCTTGGGGCAGTAACCGCCGTGCGCGAGCCCAAGCTCAATGGCCGCGTCCAGTGCGCCTCGGTCGGCACCGGACTGACCGCCTGAAATGATGGTGGAAAGTGCGAGTTTTGCCTTCGTCCTCATGTGTCTTCCCGTCGTCGGTTGCAAGAAACAAAATGGCCGTGGGTTGTCCCACAGCGTCGGCGAATCATAACGCATCATCCGCGACGCACCGAAGAAAATCCGGCGCTGGAGTGAGAAAGACCGTCACGTTCAGTTTTTGACCGCCCGTTCGGGTACTGCGCCCTGTGCAATCGCCGCGTTCAAAGATCTTCCAGCTCGATTTCCATCTCTTCGTCGTCCGACGATGGAAAGGCGCTTGAGCCAGGCGGCGGGGCATCGGCACGCCGAGCAAGTTCATCCTCAACCCGCCGGACGCCTTCACTGAGCGTGCGCACAGCCGTATTTCCCGACAGCTTCGCCAGCAAGGCGGCAGACTCAGCGTCTTCGGGGCTGTACTCGACCAACAGCCGGGCATGAAAGATTGCGCCTTCTGTGTCGCCGGTGTCGGCAAGGTCACGCGCCAGGCGGATGCGGGCCTTGTGGTAGCGCGGATCTTCGGCCAAAGCGCGCACCAGAAAGCCGCGGCCCGCCCGGCGTTGCTCCAGGCTGATCAACAGTTCGCCCAGCGCGTAGGAAAGGCTTTCGTCGCGGCGGTCGATCCCGCGGGCCTTGCGGTAGTGCAGCAAGGCTGTTTCGGGCTCGCCGGCCATCCAGAAAGCATCGCCCAGGTGGCGGCGTGCCCAGAAGCACTGGGGCCAGCGCGCCAGCGCACTCTCGCACAACTGCCGAAGTTGCTCGTGGTCACGGGCTTGCAGCGCCAGCTCGGCCAGAACGCGCAGCGGTGCCTGCTTCTCCGGCGCGTCGGCGGCAAGTTCGCGCGCGGCGGTGACTGCCGCCTGCGTGTCCCCGGCAGTTTGAAGCCGCAACAGGTCGATGTGCTGCCTGACGAGCTGCTCTTCGTCGCCGCGCAGCGCAGGCAGCTTCTTCTTGTTTTCTTCGCCCGTGACGGCAACACACAAACCGTCGTCGTGCTGCCATGACCGCAGGAACTCCTGGTAAGCAATCTCCACCGGTTCAAAGAACCTGGGGTCCTGTGCGATCAACAAACCGGCTGTGTCGTCGTAGCCGATGATCGCCAGCGCGTGGCCCGACATGCCAAAGTACTCAGTGGTGATCACCGGAACTTCGTTGTCGATGCAGCGGCGAAGCAGGTCCAGCGTGCCGAAGAATCCGCGCCAGGCGATGCCCTTTACGTCCTTCAGGTAGTCCAGCAGTTCCGGCCAGCGCGTACCGGCCCCGCGCATGACTCGGGCTGCCACGTCGTCCTGAGTCGTCTTGATACCGCTGAAGGTCAGCACGTTCGCCAGCGTGTTAGGCGCACAATAGCTGCGCTTCTGGAGCTTGCGCGGAAAGTTGGCGATACGCCGTGACGACTTGCCCGGCGGGTTTTCCAGCGATTGAATCCGCGCGGCAACCTCGCGGCGCAGGCGCGTCCTGGGGTGCGCCTCAAGCAGCTCGCGAAGCGTTACCAGAGCCGATTCATCGCGCCCTGCGCGGTACAGCGACGCCGCCAGCATGAACCGCACAAGGTCGGCGTCGTCCGCACCCGGTGAGATCTCCAGTGCGCGGCGCAGGAATGCCGCAGATTCTTTGTGCTGGCCGCGCGATGTGTAAATCTCGGCCATCAGTCGGTAGAACGGCGAGTATTCGGGCGATTGCTCAATTCCGTATGCCAGCACTTCCAGCGCGGGCTCCGACTTGCCCTGGATCAGCAACGCGTTGCTTAGGCGGTAGAACGCATCTTCACAGGTGCTGTCAACCTGCAGCCCCTTGGCCAGCTGTACTTCTGCCTCAGGGTACGCCCCGACCCGCAGCAGCCGAAAGCCCTCATCGGCCAGCAACTGCGCGCTGATCAACCCGAAACGCGCTGCTTCTTCCAGCGCGTCCTGGCTGCTTTTGTTCAGTCCCATCGCGGCGTAGGCCACGCTCAGCGCGCCGCCGGCATGCACGCGATACGGCACAAGCTGGTCTTCGTCCTTGAGAATCTCCGACAGCACCAGCACCGCGCGTTCAAAACGGCCAATGTCAAGCAGCACGCGCCCAAGCAGAAAGCGCGCCTCCACGTGCGAGTCTTCATCCCGCACCGCCAGCGAAAGCAGCCTGCAGGCTTCGCGCAGGCAACCCATGCGCCCGGCAACCTGGCCGAGCAACGTGCGGTATTCGTGTTCAAACTCAAGCTGCGGCCATTGCCGTGCACCGCGCGCCAGAGTGTTGCGCGCAGCCACGTAGGCCCGGTTGCCGACATGCTCGCGCGCGCGGGCAATGCACACCTTGCGGCTTGAAAAGCTTTCGGCAGTGACATCGCCGGTGGGCAAGAGCGTCGTCCTTCGTCTGTTGGCCGTGTCCTACGCGTCAGGGGCGATTCTAGGGCCTTAGCTTGGCAGGGCGCAACGCATAGCCGCCACTGACGGTGCAAAAGATGCGGCCCGTGAGTACCCCAGGCGGAACGTTCGAAACCAAACGGTCCGCACCGCTGTTATACTGCGCGCCGCAAAGAACAAGGAGCAAGTGATGCCAAAGTACGCAATCACGCTGGCACTGGCGGGGGTGCTGGCCGCATGCGCGACATCAGAGGACCGGTACCCGGCGGTGCCCGCTGAGCTGGACGATGTCCAGTTCGGCACTGCCAACTTGGGCAACCGAGCGTACTCCGACCCCGGGTTTTTCTTTCAGGACATGCCGCCCGGCGGCGGAGCACAGTTCCTTCCGGCCATCGACGCCCCTGTGTTCGCCGAGCGGTACGGCGAAATCGGCGTCAACACACGTGGGTACAGAGAGTTCTTCCGCCTCGATGACTTTGCGACCGTCGTTCTCTTACCCGGCGGCTACTTTCACAAGCGCGCCTACTGGGACACGCCCGGCACAGCCGAACAGCACGAGGGAAGCTGGGTGCACCTTCCCGCGATGCTGGTGGACAAGCACGAGGTCACCAACTGGCAAGTCGCGCAATTCCTGGCCCAAGCCGAAGGCGTAATGTTCGGCAAAGGCAAAGTCACCGGGCCCGACGGCAAGCCATGGGCCGTGGATCACCCCTGGGGCATGCGCTTCACCCTAGACGGTTGCCACATCCAGCAGGGTTGCGAAAGACACCCCGCGGTTGGCGTCAGCGGGTGGCTTGCGTTGGCCTACGCGCGGTGGGTGGGCGGCGACTTGCCGCGTGGCACTGAGTTCGAGAAGGCGGCGGCTGGGCCTGCGGGCCTGCTGTTTCCGTGGGGCAATGAGGACAAGCTGCCGGACAGCACCCGCGCGAACTCCTATCTGCACGGCCCGAAGCGCACGATGCCGGTGGGCAACTACCCCGACGGCTCGTCGCCCTACGGCCTGCTGGACATGGCGGGCAACGTTTACGAGCGTGCTTACTGGGACGGCGACCTCAGCGCCGATCCCGAGATCGACCTGGGCAACCCCACCATGCTCAAGGGTGGCGCGTGGGTCAGCCCCAACTGGTGGAACCTGCGCTGTGTCTGCCGCTGCGGGCAGGGCATGGACGCTATGGATGGCAGCGTGGGGTTTCGCGTGGTCGTGCGCGACCCCAAGGTGCTGGCTGAAATCGCGCCTGAGCCGCCGCTGCTTCGCGTGTACACCGACACCCGCGACGCCTACGCCGAAGCCGGTGACCGCAACGTGCCCGTCTTCCTGTATATGGGGTACGAGCGCTGCGGCCAGTGCGACCGCGTGCAGGCGGAATTGTTCACCGACCCCGAGTTTGTCGAGTACTGCAACCGCCACCTCGTGGTGCTGATCGGCCACAATATTCGTGAGTTCAACGACCTGCCCAAGACGCCCACGACCGACAACGGCACGTTTTTCGCGCACACCGGCGCCAGGCTGGCGGAGATGCGGCAGGTGTGGGAGGACTTTGCGATCTGGCGTACGGAGAACATTGTCCCGCTGCCCGACAGTGTTGGGCTGTTCCAGATCAGCCCGGGCCTGTTCCTGCTGAACCCTCACCGCCACCGAATCAAGAATCCGGACGACGCGGTGCTGGTGGACGACCAAGCCTTCATGGGCCACAAGAACGGCGGCGACAAGAAGGTGTTTTTCGAACTGTTTGAAGCGGCGCAGAAAAAGCTCGGCCCCGGCCAGAATTACGAAGACTTCCAAGCCGACAAGCCAGCGCCCGAAACCACGTGGACCCCGACGCCGGAAGACGCATCACTGTGGCAGCGTGCGAAGGCCGACATGGACAAGCTGGCCAAGGCACTCGGCAGCTATCACACCGAGCACGGGGAGTATCCGGAGGCATTGCACGACCTGCGCCCGTATTTCCAGCGCCAGATCCTGCCCCAGGACCCATTCCGAGGCACCTACTACCGCTACCAGCTCGCAGAAACCGGGTACGAGCTGACCTGCTACGGCAAAGGCGACAAACCCGGCGGCGAAGAAGTCCCGGACAAGGACATCGTGACCAGCCCAGGTGGGTAACAACTCTGTGGATTCGGTCAGGCGGAATCGCCGCGGATTCGAACGCCGCCCGGATCACAAATCCACAAGCGGCCGTGGAGCTCTTCGGTTTCGAGCATCGGAAGTACGCGCTGTAGCAACTCCAGCACTACGCCTACCGATGAGCGACGGGGTCGCAGCACCACGATACCGGCGTACTTTGCGGGTGGGTATGTGCGTAGGTTCGCAAAGTCGAGGTCCAGCGTCACCATTGCGCGGCCCTCGCGTTGGCAGACTTCGATGAGGTCTTCGTCGGCGGAGCCCGACAATCCCTCGTCTCCGACTGACTCGCAATCAAACCCGGCTTGGCGCAGACAGTCCCGAACTTCGTCGGGCAGGTTCTCATCTGTCTTGAAACGGGCCTTCATGCCGCGTCCGTCGGGAAAGGTACGAGCCTCTCACGTGACAGGTCTGCGGCGTAGGCAACCGCGGCATGAATGTCGTCCGCAGTCAGTGCGGGGTAGCTCTTGAGGATCTGCTGCTCGGTCCGGCCGTCGGCTATGTTGTCGAGGATCACGGACACCATCACGCGCGTGCCTTTGATGCACGCTTTGCCGTGGCAAATTGCTGGATCAGCCGTAATTCGATCTCGCCAGTCCATGCAACCAGTTTCGCGCACGGGGGACGAATCGTCAACGGACGGAAGGCTCAGGCCGCTTGTTCCTGCTGCTTGCGGCGTTTGCGGCGTATTGCGAGGTAGATGAGGGTGCCTAGCGCTATCACCGGCGAGCCGGCTATGCCTGTTTTTACGAGGAACGCGCTGGTGGATTCGAGGCCTTGCAGGCCGTCGTCTAGTGCTTCTGAGAGCTTGCCGGGCTCCGGCTTTGGCTCGGGCGCCGTGGCGGCAATGCTGAGGTCAAGCCGGGCGTAGCTGGTGCGGTTGCTCAGTGCGGAAATGGCTTTGTTGTAGCGTTCGATCTCAAGACGGACTTCGCGGCGGTTGCGCTCGTAATGCTGAAGCTGGCTGATGTCGGCTTGTTTTTCGGCGAGGGAATCGAGGCGCTTCAGGTAGGACTCGGCTTCTGCAAGGCGGGCTTTGAGGTCAATCTGCTGGCTGCTGACGTCTTCGGCGGTTTCGGTCTGACTTACGACTTCTCCCAGCGCTGCGGTTTTCCTGGTGAACTCGCTGAACTTGTCCGACGGGACGGCGACTTCAAGGTTCACGGTCGTGTCGTCGCCGGTGCCGGTGCGGTTCAGCCGCGTAACGAAACCACCCATGATGGTAACCAGGGCGAGCACCTCTGCTTGTATGTCAGCGGGATTCGTGTGTTGAAGGCGGAGACTGCCTGTGCGGATGAGGGAACTGTTGAATGCAGAATCGTCGATCTGAGTAAGGTCCTGTTCCAGGGAAGGAGGCTCGGGAACCGAAGAACGATTCGGGAACTCTTCCTCGGCCACCGGAAACTGCTGAGCGTCCGCATTCCCGCTGAACGACATGCGTTCCGTCGTGAGTAGTCGCGCACTCGCGCCACCTGTCGCAATCCAACCCGTAATGAACGCCGCGGCTACACTTGCCGCAGCCATCAGGCCGAGGCCCCAGCGGGACGAGAGGTAGTAGAAAATTCGGGATTCCGGGGTAGGGACTGGCGCTGCGGATGGAACTTCTCGTGCGGCAGCCAGGACATCATCGAAACACAGGCGCATTCTCGGGGTTCTGGTGGCCAGAGCCGCGACTTTGCCGCGGATGGCCACCAGTTCTCCTACGATCTCACGATCTTTGCATCGGTCGCCTGACGGCTCCGGAAGCACGGACGTCAGTCCGCTTACGTGGTCAAGGACTGCCCGCTCGTCCTGCGTGAGCTTGAAACCGTCCCAATCCATGTTACTCCCTCCGGCTGTCGCCAGCCAATTGCGAGCCCTTCAGCAACTCGTGCAGAGCGCGACGCCCGCGCAGCAGGTCCGTCTTCAGCTTGTTCAGATGGACTCCCAGCAGGTCCGCGGCATCGGTGTAGCTCATGCCATCGCGGTCCACCGCCAGCACCGCTGCCCGGTGATCCGCCTTCAGGCGCTGAAGCGCTGCAACCAGCTCGCCACTCAGGCTCGTGTCGGACACGTCCGGCCGGTCCTGCGCCTCGTGCTCGAAGTCGCCGAACGGCTTGTGGCGGTTGGTGCGGCGCAGCGTGTCGATGGCGAAGTTCACCGCAACACGCTTCAGCCACGCTGCCAGGTTGCTCTCGTCGCGCGGGGGGCGGGTCAGCAGGCGCACGAAAGCCTCCTGCGTCGCGTCCTCAGCCGCGGCGCTGTCGAGCGTCAGCCTGTACACGGCCGCATGGACCGCGCCGGCGTGCTCGGCGAAGAGCTTTTCAATACGTGTTGTGTCTGCCGTACGCATGACACACCCCCTCCGGGTATAAAAACGGGTACCCACCCCTCCAAAGTTTCAGTGCCTGCCAAAAAAATCAGGTTTTGGGGTGCTTGGTGCTGGGTGCTGGGTCAACGGCGGCGATATCATTCCGCCCTATGCCCCGACACCCAAAACTCAGCACCCAACACCCGCCCAGGGCCAAATGCATCGCGGGGCCCGGTTGGGCCCCGCCGCCCCGGTCCGTGACACACCGGCGGTGCGGGCAATCCGCTTCGCGCGGGCCTGTGCAGACCGCGTGCCAGATACATGGTCACCGATGCCAGGATTCTCATAATAACTTGCAAGGATTGGGTTTATGAAAACAGTGTCCGCTGCTTTCGTCATTCTGCTGCTACTGTCCGGTGCCAATGTGGCACAGGATGTTCCCCTCGATGACAACAAAGTTGACAATGTCCACCTGCTTACCCACTACCTGAAGGCTGACGGCGAAGAGAGAGACGCCCTGCGTAAGCGGCTGATCGCGCTTGCCACGCCTCAGTTGCAGGCTGCGATCGCCGGGTTGAAGTTTGAGAAACCCAAGGCGGCTGGAGTGTCCAAGCACTACACCAAGTGCCCCGACGGGCACGAGCGCCCCTATTGGCTGCACATCCCCGAAGGCTATGACGCGGGCAAGCCGTACCCGATGATGATCCTGCTGCACGGCGGCGTGAACGCCTGGCCGGCGGAGTTTCCCGCGGGCGACGACGAAGCAGGCGTGCACCGCACGGCGCCCGGGCAGTACATGGTTGAGCTGTACCGCGACTCCATGCCCGCCAGCGTGCGCGAGCAGGTTATCCTTCTTGGCGCTTCCGCCGGCGTGCCGCAGACCGGCGCCAAAGCCGCCTGGTGGCACGAAACCGGGCAGCGCAACGTTCTGCACATGATGCGCGAAGCCAAGCGTCACCTGAACGTGGACGACGACAAGGTGGTCGTCAGCGGAATCTCGGATGGCGGCAGCGGCAGCTTTGGCTTTGCGTTTCGTATGAACGACAGCTTTGCCGGCTATTACTCGATGATCGGGCACCCGCTGGTGCCGATGGCCGACGGCTCGCCAGTCTGGTTTGAGAACCTGAACCAGGCCAGCATCTACGCGTTCAACGGCGGCAAGGACACTCTCTACCCAGCCGCCGCCGTCAAGAAGCTGATCGACGACGCCGAGAACGCCGGCATCTACATCTTCATCAACGAGTACCCTGACCTGGCCCACGAAGTTCAGCCGGTCATTCAACGGGACATGGCCTACTTCTTCGAGAAGCGCTGGCCGACCTGGAAGCGCGACGTGTTTCAGCACCTGCTTGACTGGACCTGCACCACGCCAGCCCGCGGCGAGTGCAACTGGTTGAAGGTCACCGAGATCATGGACCTTGGCACCCGAAGCGCCGACCTGCCCAACTACAAGTTCGAAATCCCCGCCCCACGCGTACGCCTTGGGGTGACTCTGGTGCGCGACTCCGCTCCGCCAAAGGTCGAGTCGGTCCAGGAGGGTTCACTCGCCGCCAGAATGGAAATCAAGGCAGGCGATGCAATCGTCAAGATCGGCGACGCCGAGATCAAGACGTTCGAAGACCTGGCAGACGCGCTGGCCGCCAAGTCGGCGGGCGAAGACGTCAGCGTTGTCGTCCAGCGCGGCGACGAGCAGCTCACACGGAAAGGCAGTTTCGACGCCGCCAAACCACCTGAGCCGGAGCCGCTGGCGGCGCGTGTGCGCGGCTTTTACTCAGAGAAGTACAAGGGCAGCGTGATGGTCACCGTTCGCAACGTCGGCAAGCTGAAGGTTCGTGTGCATCCGCAGATGCTGTCGGGTGAGCGCTTCACGGTCGAGATCCGCTCGGGCCTTACCGAGATTCGCTCGGCGCACTTTGACGATCTTTCGCCGGACAACGCGTACATTCTTGATCACTTCGAGAAGACCGGTGACCGCAAATGGCCCTACATCCGTGAGGTTGAAGTCGATGTTGCGGCACTGCTGGGCGCGCGCGGGTCAGGCGATGCGCCGCAGGAGGGATAGTCAGCCGCCTTCATTTGTGCGCGGCGCTGCTACAATCAACCTCATGAAGGCAACAGCCATCTGTCTGCTGCTGTGCGTGATGGGCGCTTCGTCGCTTTCGGCCCACCCGTTCGATGACCGGGTGGACATGATTGTCGAGCTCTACCTCCTGCGTGACGCGAAAACGGACGCAGAGGGCATGCGCCTCGAGGTGCTGTACTTCTACGACGGTCCGTTTACGTCCTATGTTGAGTTGCAGGAACTCGACCTCAACAAGGACGAGCGCATCACGCGCACCGAGCGTGACGCCCGCTACCGCGTGCTTGCCGCGGACCTGATGCAGGCCCTGCAGATCCGGATTCACGACGAGCGTGTTACGCTGAAACCCCGCTACGAGCACTTCGAGTTTGTCGATCTGAACAGTCCCGACAACACCATCGATCAACCTGGCGGCATGCCGGTCAAAGACATACGCATCGGCTACACATTCAAGTTTGACGTCGAGATGCCGACGGCCTGGGATCGCGGCGAGCACCCTGTGGAGATGGTACTGGCCGACAAGCGAATCTTCATCGCCCAGCCGTCCGAGCAGCTGCGCGTCTTCGACGACCGCGGCCCGCGCCGCGCGGCATTCTTCAATCGCAACTTTGACCGCACCCCCAAGCCCGACGAATTCCAGCGCATGACATTCAAGTGGGAGGTCGGCACGTTCACGCAAGGCAGCGTGCCGAAGCCAGCCGATGAACCCGCGGCGGACGGTCCGCAAAGCGACCAGGCATCGCGGGACAAGATGGTGCAGATGTACGACGAACGGCGCGATACCGAGTCGGTTGAGTCACGTGCCGAGTCTCTTGTCCGCTCTCTTCGTGATAACACAGCCAGCCCCTGGGTCTGGCTTTCGGTCCTGCTGGCGATGTTCGGGCTGGGTGCATACCACGCCGTGATGCCGGGCCACGGCAAGACGCTGGTCGCGAGTTATCTGATCGGCACACAGGGAACGCGCACCGACGCGCTGTTTCTGGGCGTGGTCGTCACGGCTGCACACACAAGTGGCGTGATGCTGCTGCTGGCGTTTGGCTGGGCAGCCAGCGAGTTCTGGCCCGGCGTGTTCAAGAACCCTGAACAACAGATGGCCGAGTGGATTTCGCTGGCGGTCGGGGCCACCATTCTGTTGATGGGCGCGGTGCTGGTTATCAAGCGCGCGGGCGGCGGCGGACACGCGCATGACCTGTTCGGCCGTCACATCGACCCGGACGACGACCATCACCACGATCATCACCACGATCATCACCATCACGACCATCACCACGACCACGATCATCACCACGATCACGATCATCACCACCCGCACACCCACGCCGCGCACGAAAAGGCGCCTGATGATTCCGACCCGATGCTTGAGCCGGTCCACGACCACCATCATCGCGACCCTGCACGCATGACGCGCATGGAGATTCTCTGGCTTGGCATTCTGGGCGGAATCCTTCCCTGTCCCACCGCCTTTGTGGTGGGCCTGATTGCATTTCGCAGCCAGATGTATGCCCCCGGCTTGATCATGGTGCTGGTGTTCAGCCTGGGGCTGGCGGTGGTGCTTGCGGCAATCGGATTGGTGCTGGTGCAAGGCAAGAGCTACCTGCATGCGCGCGGGCGACAGGGCAAGGGGCGGCTCTATCGCGCGCTGGAGACCAAGCTGCCCGTGTTTGGCGCACTTGTCATCACGACAATCGGCGTGGCAATGGTCCTGTTGTCGTTGATCCGGCTGAACCTGATCGACCCGCGCTCGTTCACCGTGTAGGCAAAACAAGAACCCGGGAAGGCGGGTGCCCTCCCGGGTTCGGTCAATACATTGCCGCTACTGCCTTGCAGCTCGGCGGCGCCTGCCCAGCGCCGCGCCTGCAATCAGCGCCAGTAAAGCCAGCGGCCAGGCAGCGCCGCCGTGCGACACGCAGCTGCTATCGTCCGCGGGTGCCGTGCCTGTTTCTCCGCCCGCTGACGCGGGTTGCTGCACCAATACTGTAAATCCGCCTGTCAGCGTGTCGTTGTTGGCGTCCACAACCCGCACAAACAGGGTGCTGGCGCCCAGGGCCGTCGGCGTGCCGGAAATTTCACCGGTTGCGGCATTGAGCGACAGGCCCGCGGGCAATGCCCCGCCCGCCTCGCTGAACGTGTAGGGCGCGGTGCCGCCCATGACCTGCAATGTCTGCGGGCCGTAGGGCTGGTCCAGCGTCGCGTACGGCAGCGTCGGCGAATTTACGAAGAACAGGCTGCCCGACGAGCTGTACACAAACGCAGCCGCCTGCAGCTGCACAAAGTGCGTGCCGTCGTCCACAACAATGGTGAACGACTGCAACCCCGCATCCTCGGGTTGCAGCGTTGCAGCCGGCATGATCGTCAGCACGTCGCCGGTCAAGGTGAAATCAAACCCCGCGCCATTGGTCGGCCCCGAGACCTGCACTACGGTTACCAGCGTCACCGGCTGGCCTTCGTTGGGGTCAGCCACAATCGCAAGGTCAATCGCCTTGGATGTGGTGTCGCCCGGAAAGTAGTCGGCGAGATAGGGATTGGCCGAGCTGCCGTCGCCGCTCGAGGCATCGAGAATCGCGTGCACCGGCGGCAAGTCCCGAATCGTTAGGATGACATCGACGATGACAGGAGTGCCGTTGACCGCGTCCACGAATTCGACTTCCCAGGCATAGTCACCGGGAGCGTTCGTCGCTTCTGCCGTGCCGGTCCAGGTCAGCACAATCGGCTGGCCCGGTGCCGGGATGGGTGGTTCGGTGACACCGGTCGGCGAGCTGGTCAGTGTGCTGATCGAGACGACAGTGATGTCGTCGGCATCTGCGTCGGTCAATTCGATTGAGACGTTGGCAAGCGTCTCGCCCGGGTCCACCTCCATGGTGAACGGCCCGTTCGTCGGCCCGCTGAGCGCGCTGCCGGCGGCCAGCGCTGCCGCCGCCTTCTCATTGAACAGGGTCTCTGCGCCGATCGTGACCGAAGCGGCATCGATCACCGCCGGCTCCTGTCCTACATGGACAGTGCCGTCGTCGCCGTCTTCGCCGGGTGCTGTGGTCACTGTCGCTCCGCCAAGGCCGCCGTTGGCAACTGCGGTCGAAGTGTCGTCCACAGCGTCCACGTACAGGATCTTGATGCGGCCACCACCGCCGCCACCGCCGCCATCATTGGCCGAGCTCGGCGGATCGCCGCCATCGCCGCCGTCCACCGTGAACGCGCCGCTAACGATCACCTCGTAGCCGCCGATCAGGATGCCGCCGCCCGAGCCGCCACCGGCACTCTGGCCACTGGTCGCGCCGTTGGTTCCGTTGCACGTGATCGCACCGCTCACACTCACCAGCGTCCCCCTGATATCCACGGCACCGCCGCCGTGGCCCGCAGCCGCTGCGCCACCACCGCTGGCGCCGGATGAGCCCATCTCAATGGTGGCTCCGTCGCTGGTGCCATAGGCCGGCCCGCCGGGGCCGACTGCCGTGCCGTCAGCGCCGCCAAAGCCGCCATCGCCGCCGTATCCGCCGCCGCCTGAGGCTTCCGCTGTGGTCGATGGCAGTCCCCCGCCGGGACCCGTACCCGGCAACTGCGAGCCGCCGGGCTGCTGATGCCCCGCACCGGTGCCGTCAATGTTGCCGTCGATAATGATGCGCCGTGCCTGAATCTCCAGCACTTGCGCCGTGCCAACCGTGATGGTGTCGCCCGCCAGGACTTCAAACCAGTCGAAATCCTGCAGCCCCGTCAGGGTCGTCGATCCGCTGCTGATGAACGCATTGGGGAACGTGTTGTTGAAGTTCGAATCCGATGTGGTCGTGCCGGCGTCTCCGTAGTGCATCTCAAAGTCCACCATCCCTGACGCCGGGATGCTGGGCAGTTTCACCCAGATCAGGCTGGTACCGGTTGGGTTCCAGTCCTCGATGTAGTAATCCAGAGCAGCGCCACCCATGCCCACAGTCTCGGCAAACCGAATGTCTTCGCCGTTGGCACCGGTGACAGTGGCATAATTGAAGTTGGAGGTATCGAGCTTCACCAGCACCTGGTGGTCCGTCAGCGCAGCCGTGCCGGAGTTGTTCACTGTCATTATGCGGTAGTAGGTGAAGTTCTGGCTGTACAAGCCGCCTGCCAACGCCACCAGCGCCGACAGCATGCAAGTGCGTAGAGAGCTCATAAGTTCGTTCTCCTTGCGAGCAGACAGAGCTTGCGGCGGCCACGCCGCCACCTCTTCATCGAATGCACAAATTGCTGATCGAGGCATCCTAAGTGCCCGACCTCACCTTGGCAAGAAGAATTACCACAATGAGTGGTTGCACTACATTGAGTGGTAGGATGTATGTGTTCGATTGAGGTAACTGGTTATGGATACATGACTTGTGTGGGATGCCCCGGTTCAGGCGTAGCGGTAGCCGTTGTCCACCAGTGGCAAATTCAGCGCCTCACAGACTTCGGCCAGGGTCTCTGGGCAGAAGTAGTAGTAGCGCAGAGTCCACAACGTGCCATCATGTTCAGTGAATCGCAGCACGTCGCGCACGACCCGCTTCTCATGCCCGTCCTGTTCCACTGTGTACCACAGCACCACGATTGGCTCACCGAGGTACTCGCGGCGCTCCGCCTGCGGCGAACCCACTTCGACCACGGTGTGCGCTAGGCTTCCGTGCCGGGCCTGGTCGGTCCCGTATTCCTGCACCATGCCGACGACCTCAGCGGTTGCGTCTTCCAGCATCAGCGCGGTCAGGCGTGGCAGGTCGCGCTTGTTGAAGGCCTCGCACCACTGGTCCAGCAGCGCAGCGCTTGGGTGGTCGTCGCCCGTGACTGACGGTGCGGCCCCGGCGCGGCCCCTTGCCAGTTTCTCGCGGGCTCGATGCAGCAGCGCCTTGGTGGCGCCGATGCCCGTCTGCAGGTAAGCGGCTGACTCCTCGAGGCTGAACTCGAACACGTCCTTAAGCAGGACGGCGGCGCGCTCACGCGGGCCAAGCAGCCGCGCCAGTTCACGGATCGCTTCGCGCGTTTCGGCAGGAAGCGGAGGCGGCTCGGAAGCCGCGGGCTCAAGGTTTTCAGGCATTTCAGCCTCGGTGGCCTTGCGATAGCGGTCAATCCACAAATTCGTAGCAATGCGGAAAAGGTAGGCGCGCGGGTTGCGAACGTCCCAGTGCACCTCAGCCAGCTTGGCAAAGGCCCGCAGCAGCGTGTCCTGAACCAGGTCCTCGGCATCCCAGACATTGCGTGCCAGGTGTCGGCAATAGCGGTACAGCTCAGGCCGGTGCGGATCAACCGCCTTCAGAAAGCGCATGCGCGCCTGCCGAATCTGCTTCGTGAATTCCTTGTCCACCGGCTCCATGCTTTTCCCTGATTCGCCTGCACGATAGCGACGGTATGGCACGGCGCGGGGATACGAAAAACCGCCGGTTCATCGCCAGCGGCCTTGTGTGATACGCCATCCCGCCAGCAGGATCGCCGCCACGGCAGCCGCCGGCGCAAGCAGCACGCACAGCACCGGCGAGAGAATTGCCTTCTCTGCAAGCGTGGTCGATGCGGTCATCACCGGGTAGTACCCCACGGCCGTCGGGATCACGCCCGCGCCAATGGCCAGCAGGCGGTTGGGATGATTGACCATCCCGGCCAGCAACGCGCCCAGCAGAGGCAGCAGCAACCCAGCCAGCGCCAAGCCGGCGCGGCGCACAAGCTCGGCGGCGGCGCTGTGCCTGCCGGAAGATTCTGCCTCTGCGTGCATCTTTTCCAGCAGGCGCACCGTGTCCAGCGCTTTGCTGCCCCCTGGACCCTCCTCGTCGCCAAAGTTGAAAGGGACCCTCAAGTCCTCCACCCTGTCGGCGACCAACGGCGTGCCTACCGGACGGCCGGTATCGGGGTCAAATTGAATCAGTCGCGGCTCAAAGCAACGCGATAGCGCCAGCTCAGCCGAATAGCGCAGGTACTCAATGCGCGCGCTGCCCGCGTGAAGCGACGCCAGCAGGCCCTGGTTACTGTAGATGAAAACCGTCAGGTCGCGGTACACGCCGTCGTCAACCGACGAGTAACTCATGTCAATGCCCGGAAAGCGCAGCTCGCGCGGCCCCTGCGGGGGATTGTCGAGGAAGTCCGCCAGTGCCTTGTGCTGAAGGCGGTGGCGATCGGCGTAAGCGTCCGGCCCGAATTCACTGACTCCGAACCATGACACCCCCGCCACAACCAGCCCCACCGGCAGCAGGCCGATAAACGGCCGCCAGGGTGCAACGCCTGAAGCAGACACAAGCAGCAGTTCTCGCTCTGCCCGCATGCGGCCGAAAACCATTGCGCCCGCAATCAGCGCCGAAATGGGCAGAGTCAGCGGAAGCAGCGATACAACAAGGCTGGGCGCAAACGAAATCAGTGTCGAGATGTGCGGCGTCACTTCAAGCCGGTTGACCACCTGGTACAGGCCCAGCGCACTGAACAGAAACGTCAGCCCGACAACGCCCACCAGCGTCAGCAGCACAATGTCGCGAATGACCATCCTGTGAACGCGCCAGATCATGCCACTGCACCCTGCAACGCCGCGGACTCAACCTGACTTGTACTCATCCAGCGAGTCAAGGTATCCCCGCAGGTTGCGCCCGACTTCCGTCATGCTGTCGCCGCCGGTCTTTTCAAGCAAAACCTGCGCAACGACCAAGGCCACCGCACACTCTGCCACAATCGCTGCCGCAGGCACGGCGCACACGTCGCTGCGCTCGGTGCTGGCCTGCGCGGCTTGGCCCGTTGCGACATCCACGCTTGGCAGCGGGTTCATCAGCGTGCTGATTGGCTTCATGTGCACGCGACAGACCAGTGGCTCGCCATTGGTTACGCCGCCCTCCAGGCCTCCCGCGTTGTTGCTGCTCCGGGCAAACGGCGCGCGCCCAGACGCAGGCCGCGCCGGCACAACCGGGTCGTGCACCCGGCTGCCGCGCCGGGCGGCCGCATCACCGCCAAGGCCGATCTCCACTGCCTTCATCGCCTGGATGCTCATCAGCGCCTGCGCAAGGCGGCCGTCAAGCCGGCTGTCCCAGTGGTTATGACTGCCCAGACCGGGCGGCAGGTTTGTTGCAACCACTTCGATGCTTCCGCCCAAGGTATCACCTTCGGCCCTTGCCTGCTCAATCGCCTGCTTCAGCGCGGCGTCGTGAGCGCGATCAAGGGTTCCGAACTCACCTGCATCCCGCGCCTTACGGGCAGATTGCGGCTCACGCACGATCGCAGCGTAGCCTTTGTCCATCGGGTGGTCGGCGACGACCTCACCGATGCGCAGCACGTGGGCCACCACGTCGATTCCAACCTCATGCAGCAGGGACTGGCAGGCAGCACCGGCCATGACGCGCGCGGCTGTTTCGCGGGCGCTGGCACGCTCCAGCACATCGCGCGCGTCGCGCGAGCCGACCTTGAGCACGCCCGCCAGGTCCACGTGGCCGGGGCGTACGTTGGGCAGCGCGGGCGCCTTGTCGATGCGCGAATCCCTGTTGTGCACGATCATTGTCAGTGGGCTGCCGATGGTCAGCCCGTGGCGCAGGCCGGACAGCACGGTGACTTGGTCCTGCTCCAGCTTCTGGCGACCGCTGCGGCCGTATCCGCCCTGGCGGCGCCGAAGCTGGTCATTGATCCACGCGATGTCCAGGCCATGCCCGAACGGCAAACCGTGCAGCGTGGCGATGACCGCCGGCCCGTGCGATTCTCCCGCGGTTGTAAACGTCAGGGTCATGCACCCCGTCAGCCCGCCCTGCTCTCAGCGTGCCTTACTTCAGGCCGTTGATCACCTGCTCGGTGATGTCGGTGACATAGTTGTTGGAATTGTCAATCCGCCCCGGCACCAGAAAGACAGGCTTGTTCAAAAGGGTCTGCGCGTAAGTGCCGTCGGAGAAGAAGCCGCCCTGCGGCGCTGAATCGACCTCATAGTCCTGCAGCACGATGTCCACGCCTTTCAACCGGGCAACTTTCGCCACTTCTGCCTCTACTTTGCGCAGAACGTCGTCCTGGTACTTGGCCATCAAACCGGTCAGGTATTCTTCGTGCTGCTCCACCGACATCTTGAACTTGGCCTCCAGAGTTTCGAGCCTCGCCTGGATGTCGAGCACTTTGTCCTGGTCACCGTCCAGTCGTGCCTTGCGCAGCTCGGCCGTTGCGCTGTTGGCTTCTTCCTCAATGTTTTTGCGCTCGAGCTCCAGATCTTCCATCGCGCGCTTCCACTGTGTCTGCTTGCGGTCGAACTCGGCCGATGCCTTGGCCGCTTTTTCGATGTTAACCACAGCGATGCGAATGCCCCTGGTGGCCCGCTCATTCTGCGCGCTTACCACCTGCGGCTGCATCAGCCCCGAAAGCAGCGACCCGCCATATCCGGCCAACACCGCCACGCACGCCAGCGCCACAATCTTCCATGCACTTCTCATGCCGCATCTCCGTAAGGCCATTCACCCCGCGACCATCTCACACCGGACGGCAGGGGCGTCAAGCCGTGTTCACTAACTGAAACCGAAACCGAGGTTGATGCTGATGACCTGCTCACGGTTGCCGGGCTGGTTGATGATCGGAAACCCGAAATCCAGCGCGAACGGCACCGGCAGAATCGGCAGCACCAGGCGCAAGCCCACACCGGCTGAAACCGTCCACCCGGTCGGGTCAAACGTGTTCAGCGTCGGGCTGAGTTGCCCTGCATCCACAAAACCAACGGCCCACAAGCTGCCGGGGAAGATGGGGAAGCGCAGCTCGGTGAATCCTTGCACCATGAAGTTGCCGCCGATTGCAAGGTTGTTGCGGCTGGGACCGACGCCCGCGAACTGAAACCCGCGCAGCAGGCCGCGACTGCCGATGCTGTTGCCGCCCAGCAGGAATCGCTCGACAAACGGAATCTCCGTCGTGTCGCTGTGAACATCCTGCCAGCTTGCTGTCGCGCTGAACGCCAGCACGAGCGTGCGCACCTCGTCGATCTCGGCGACAGGCACGTAGTACGAGGCGTTTGCGCGCATGCGCCAGAAGTCGATCGTGCCGCCCAGCAACGGCCCGCCACTGTAGGAGAACCGGTACGAGAGGTTGAAGCCGGCTGTCGGAAATGCAGGGTTGTCGGTCGTGTTCCAGACAATTTCGGACCACAGTGTGCTGAGCACATCTTCGCCGGCGTCGCGCCTGATCTCGGGCGGCGCGTCGCCCGCAATGTCTGTCAGCTCAAGGATCGAAAACGAGTAGCCGTAAAACCAGGTGACGTCGGGGAAAATCCGCCACCCAAGCGTCGGGTCAACACCAAGCCGCGAACGGGTGTAATCAATGAAGTTCTGGCTGACGTACTCGCCGGAGATGCTGCCGTACAGGTTGTAGCCGAAAAGCCAGGGCTCGGTGAAGTTGATGCGGTACGCCTGTTGCCGGTCAAGCGGCGGCTGCGCCGTGAAGCTGAGCGACTGGCCCGCCCCGGTGAAGCTGAAGTTGGGCCGCCCCCACGCCCAGCTGACCAGCGACGAGATGTCGAAGTTCATCAGCGTCAGATCCACCGATGCGGTGAAGCCTGTGGCGGTGTTGAACCCCGCCGCAAAATTGATGCGGTTCGTGCGCCCTTCCACGACGTCGTAGTCGATGTCTGTGTACTCAACGTACTCGCCCTCCGAAAACACCAGTCGCTGGCTGGTGCGGCTGGTGACGCCGGCGCCCGGGGCTGCTTGCTCAAACCACTGCTGGCGGCGCAGACGCATGTCCGATTGCAGCAGCTTGTTGCGGTCGAACACGTCCTCGGGGTACAGCGTGACAAGCCGGCGCAGGACTTCATCGCGCGTCTCGACGTTGCCGCGGAAGGTGACGTTGCCGACGATGCTCTGGTAGCCCTGCTGGATGCGCAGAATCATGCCCACGCGGCGCACCGGCCACGGCGACTCCCAGTCTGTGTTGATGAACTCGGCCTCGGTTTCAACACGCTCGAAGCTGACCTCGATGTTGGAATAGCCGCGATCAGCCAGCAGCCGGCGCACCGCGCCCGCCAGGCCTTCCCCGCCGGTTGGCGAGCCCTGAATCTGGTACTCGTCCCACGGCAGCGGCGTCTTGAGGTCATAGGCGCCGAAGTGCCGTCCCTGCGCCGGGTTGTGCAGAGGATCAACGTATGCGGCTGTGTAGCGCTCGGCTGCGGCTTCGCGCGACAGGGCCTCGCCCTCAAGGTCCATCTCCTCAAGCAGCTCGGCGAATGTGGCGACGGGCGCATCGAACTCGCGCGGCTCGGCGCCCTGTGGCACCCGCGGCGCACGCGTCTCGTACTCAATGCGCAGGTCAGAAACCGCGTACACTGAGCCCGGGTCAACCTGGTAGTACAGGTCAACGCGTGAGCGCACGTTGTTCACCGCGAAGTTGCTGAACGAAACCGTCGCGTCAAGCCACCCGCGCTGGCGGAAATACGCCTGCAACGACTCGGCGTCGCGCCGCGCGTCCGACTCGATGTAGGGCGCGCCGTTCTTCAGGCGCATGACCTCAGACAGCACAGCCGCCTTGCGGTCGGCGTTGCTGCTGACCACCCCGTACCAGAACTGGTAGATGACCTTGAAGAACCCGCTGATGCGATAGATGGACAGCGCGTCGTTGGATGGCGACTCGACATCGCTGATGCCAAGGAAGTGAATGCCGCCAACACGAAGCTGCGTGCCCTCGAACACTTCAAACACCAGCACCGTGCGCCCGCCATAGCCCGAAGAGATCAGGCCCCTGATGGTGGCCAGCATACTGGGCCGCAGCGTGCCGTAGGTGTTCTCCAGCGTCGCTTCGTCGTACTCGCGCGGCAGGCTGATCACGCGCGGTGTAACTTCAATGAAGGCGTAGCCATTCACGCGGTAGAACTCCTTGGTCAGTTCCACCGCGCCCTGAATATTGGCGGCGCTGGCGTCGGTCACAACGTCGCCGCTGAAGGCGGCCATGGGAAAGTAGGCCGCACCGTAGTTGTCTGATTCGTCGCTTGTCGTGCCCGGCCGAATCGGCTCGCGGCCCGCTATCACCCGCTGCAAATCGGTCGTAAAGCCGGGCGCGTGCACGCCGCTGAACGCCACGATTGCCAGCGGCTCGTTCGGTGTCACCCGAAACACGACATCTACGCCTTCTGCCGTAAACTTGTGCTCGCCGCGCACGTCGATGAACGCGCCGGATTCAAACAGACGTTTCACGTCGGCATCGAGGCGCGGCAGGCTGAACTCCGCGCCCTGCGCCGTATCCACCGAGCCGACAAAGCGGTAGCGGTCGCGCACCTCACCCGGCGCCCAGGGCGGCCCGATAAACCGAAGTTGCTTGACCAGCGGTTGTGTCAGGATCAGTTTGACCCGCACACCGGCAAACGCCGGGTCAGGGTCAACCGCAGCCCGTGCCTCGACGGCGCGGAACATGTGGGACTTGTTCACAAGGTAGTCAATGTCGCGGTCAACCTCGGCGCGGCTGAACGGCAGGCCCTGCCGGGTGCGCAGGTTAGCCAGAATGGCCTGGCGGGTAGCGCTGTCGGGTGCGCGGTCATAGACGCGACCCTCAGAGCGTGTCTGCAGCTCGATCGAGAGCACGCGCAAGCCCTCGGCGGCCTGCTCAATGTCCTGGGCCGAAGACAGCACGGCACCGCCCGCGAACATCGCCAGCGACACAAGCAGGCAGAGGCATTTCAGCAACCAGCGCGGCACGATTCCCCCGACGGCAGGGGCGGGATTGTAGGCAGGAATGCCCGCGCGGGCCAGTACGCACTGCCTGCGCGAGCGAGATTGCTCATTGGCACGGAATCGGTGGTGGCTGCCGGCGCCATGAGGTTATACTGGCTGGCAGCATGAGCCCGAAATCAAGAGCGTTCAAGGTGCTGGTGAAAGGCGAGTTGAAGGGGCCCTTCAAGGAGTCCAGTCTCGTCAACGGCATCCGCGCGGGCATGCTGCCACTGACTGCCAAGCTGATGGACCTGTCCACAGGCGAGTACGTCGAAGCCCGCACACTGGTGGGCGACCAGAAGCAGGCTGACTACGATAACACCATTCCCCTGTTCGACGGCGAGTTCTGATGAAAGGCAAGCCATGTCGAAACTGATCCCGCTTGGGTTGCCGGCCGCGCTGTTGATGTTGCTCGCGGTACCCGCTTTTGCAGACGAAGACAAACCGGAGAACCCCGCGCCCGTCGTTGAGGAGAAGGCAGAGGCGCCGAAGGAATGGGAATGGGTGTTCTTCTACTACATGGCTTACGACAACAACCTTGAGGGTTGCGGTCGGCCGATCCTGGACATGCTCAAGGCCGGCATCACAACCGACAACGTCGCCGTGGTCACCTTTGCCGACTTCACCGACAGGGACGGCATGAAGCGCTACGAAGCCACGAAAGGAAGAGAGAAGTTCACCAAGCTCAAGACCGAGGACTCCGCCGATGAGGCGACGTTGAAAGCGCAGCTTGAGTGGACCCGCGAGAACTACAAGGCCAAACGCTACGCGGTCGTGTTCCTGAATCATGGTGGCAAGTTGTCCGAGATGTCCAACGATGGTGGCCCGGGCGAAAGCAAGCGCGAGTGGCTTCATGTGGTGAAGGTGGCCGAGGCGCTGGCGGAATGGCGCAAGACGCTGCCCGGGAAGCTTGAGCTGGTGTTCATCCAGCAGTGCGGCAAGGGCGCGTTGGAGAACTACCACGCGTTCAAGGGCACCGCGCCCTACGTGATGGCTTCGCAGACGATCGTGGGTGCGCCAAACTACTACTACACCAAGATGATGAAGGACATCTGCGAAAAGCCGGGTGTGGACGGCAAGGCGCTGGCGGAGCTGATCTGCAGATACGAGACCGACAACATGTTCACCACCTACACCACGGTGAACGACAAGGCGCTGGGCGAGCTGCCCGCCAAGCTGGATGAGGCGCTGAAGCCGTTGCTGGAAGTCAAAGAGTTCAAGAAGCCGGAGTTGCTGCGCCAGCGCGCGCGCTCACGCAACGCGACGGCAATGCGAACCTGCTTCGACATGCCGGGCGAGTACTTTGTGGACGGTCTGGCGCTGTTGAAGGGTCTGTACGCCGCGAACGAACTGGACACCAAGCCGCTGGACGAGTTCAGCAAGTGGGTAAAAGAGGAACTCATCACAGGCCACCGCGTGTCG
>CAZZBH010000021.1:0-39421 GCA_964652605.1 uncultured Planctomycetaceae bacterium | reverse complement strand
TTCTCCGCGTCTTCGCGTATCGGTGGGGGCTGGGGGGGAAGCAGTTCGATAAGGAAAGACATGCCGACCATCAGCGGATCAGGCGAGACAAAGAACGAGCATCAGCTCAACAAGGGCGTCTGGACCGATACCGGGGCGCCTGCGGAGCTCAAATTCAACGTGATCGGCAAGCGCGTGCCGCTCAAGGACGCCTTCCGTAAGGTCACCGGCGAGGGCGTCTATGCCGACGACATGAAGTTCCCGGGCATGCTCCACGCCCGCATCCTGCGCGCCGAAAAGGCACACGCGCGCATCAGGCGCATTGACACTTCCAAGGCGCTGGCATTGCCCGGCGTGCGAGCCGTCGTCACCGGCGCCGACGCTGAGAGACGCTTTGGCGTCCTGCCCGTCAGCCAGGACGAGCTCACCATGGCCCGCGACAAGGTCATCTATAACGGCGAGCCTGTCGCCGCCGTCGCCGCCGACACAGAAGAAATTGCCGCCGAGGCAATCTGGCTGATTGACGTCGAGTATGAACCGCTGGAAGAGTTCCTCAAGCCGCGCGATTCGCTGAAAGACGTCGCGCCTGAGCTGCAGATCCACGACAAGGTCGATAAGAAGCACCCCAACGCCAACATCCACAAGGCGGTCGATCAGGAGTTCGGCGACGTCGATGGCGCTTTCAAAGCCGCCGAAGCCATCGTCAGCGCTGAGTTCAAGTTCGACGGCATCAGCCACGGGTTCACCGAGCCGCACGCCATCATCGGCCATTGGGACGCCGACGACCGGCTGCAACTGTACACGCCACAGCAGGTCCCCCACTACACCCACCGCGCGCTGGCGAAGGTGCTCGACCTGCCGATGCACCGCATCCAGGTGATCCGCACGATGGTTGGCGGCGGTTTCGGCGGCAAATCCGATCCGTTTCAGCATGAGATGATCGCCAGCCTTCTCAGCATGCGCACACGCCGCCCGGTCAAGCTGACCATGGACCGCGAGGAAACCTTCCTGACGGGCCGCGGCCGCCACCCCACCGAGGGCAAGCTGGCCATGGCCTTCGACGCCGAGGGCAAGCTGCTGGCGCTCGACAGCGACATCGTGATCGACGGCGGGGCGTACGGCAGTTTCGGAGTGGTCAGCGCGTACTACAACGGTGTGTTGAGCAATGGCCCCTATTGGATGCCGGCCTTCCGCTACCACGGCAAGCGCATCTACAGCAACCGCATCCCCAGCGGCGCGATGCGCGGACACGGCAGCGTCAACCCGCGCTACTGCACGGAAACGCTGATCGACATGGCGGCTGTGAAGCTGGGCATCGACCCGTGCGAACTGCGCCTGCGCAACTTCCTGCCGAACAACACGCTGACGCCGTTCCACAAGTTCCGAATCACCAGCAACGGCATCCGCGAAGGATTGTTGGAAGCCATGCGCCGCAGCGAGTGGAAGAAGAAATGGGGCAATCTGCCATACGGCCACGGCATCGGTGTGGGTTGCGCGTTCTACATCAGCGGGTCCGCGCTGCCGATCCACTGGAACAAGCTGCCGCAGAGCACCGTCCACCTGAAGATTGACATGGACGGCGGCATCACCGTGCATTCGCTGGCGGCTGAAATCGGCCAGGGCAGCGACACCATGCTCGCGCAGTGCGTCGCCGAAGTGCTGGGCGTTGAGCTTGAGCGCATTCACGTCAAATCGACGACCTCCGACACCGCGCCCATTGACCTGGGCAGCTACTCGTCGCGAGTCACGTTCATGGCGGGCAACGCCGCGCGCAAAGCCGCAGAGGAAATCCGCCGCAAGCTGGCGGACGCGGCCGCGCGTCTGACCGGCCAGCCGGCGCAGTACTTCGACTTCGTCGGCGAGGAACTGATCAGCCGCAGCAAGCCCGACGTGCGGGTCACGTTTATGGAAGCGCTGCACGAAGCACAAGCTGACGTGGGCGCGCTGATCGCCAGCGGTTCGTACCAGTCGCCGCCGCTGGGCACCACGTTCAAGGGCAGCAACGCGGGCTTGAGCCCCAGCTACTCGTTCAGCGCGTTCATATGTGAGCTGAAAGTGGACCCGGAAACCGGTTTCGTACAGCCGATCAAGATCTGGGCCAGCCACGACTGCGGGCGCGCGCTTAACCCGCTCGCGGTAGAAGGGCAGATCGAAGGCAGCGTGCACATGGGGCTGGGCCAGGCGCTGACCGAGCAGTTGCGTTACCGGAACGGACAACTGCTGAACGCCAACTTCCTCGATTACAAGATTCCAACACCATTCGAGACGCCGGACATCGAAGCGATCATCGTGGAGTCAGCCGACCCTGAAGGCCCCTTCGGAGCCAAAGAATGCGGCGAAGGCGCGCTAGCCCCCATCATCCCAGCCGTAGGCAACGCCATCTACGACGCAGTCGGCGTACGAATGTTCGAAGTACCCATGACGCCGGACCGAATCCTAAAAGCCATCGAAAAGAAAGCACGCGAGGAGTCGTCGAAGTAGGCTGAGCCACGACACCGCGAATAAGCCTGGTTCAAAAGCATCGGAACATCGTGAGGCGGCAAATAGAAATTGACGGGGGCGACCTGTGGCTGACTCGCTTCGACTCGTGAAACCGGAAAGACTGCTTCTTCGGACGCATGCCGAATTCAACGAAGCATGGCTTCAACGGGAAATCGCCAACGACCCTTCGATGCTCGGGCTTGGAGACAGTCTGTATGTGGCCGGACAGGAGATTCGCCAGCCGCAAGGCGGACGGCTGGACATGCTGCTTATCAACCGCGATGACGGCACGAGGTATGAAGTCGAACTGATGCTTGGTGAGACCGACCCAAGCCACATCATACGCTGCATCGAATACTGGGACGTTGAGCGCAAGCGATACCCGCACGCGGAGCACGTGGCGGTCCTGGTCGCTGAAACCGTCAACTCCAGGTTTCTCAACGTGATCGGGTTGTTCAATTCCGTCATACCGATCATTGCTCTCCAGATGAACGCGCTTCGCGTCGAGGACAGATTGGTCCTTAACTTCGTCCGAGTGCTTGACCTGGTGCGATCCGGCGACGAGGACGAGGAGGAAGGCGAAAGCCGAAGTGTCACTCATCAGGATTGGGAGAAGTGGTCCTCACCTGATTCGATCAGACTTGTGGACGAATGCTTCAAGCTGCTCCGCGAAATCGGAGGCGAGAGGATTCAGCCAAACTACAAGCAACGATACATCGGCGTGATGATGGGAACCCTCGTGGACAACGTTGTAACCTTCACCCCACAGAAGAGTGCAGTGAAGATGCGCGCGCATCGGCTCGCGGACTTTCCGGCGTGGAAGGAAAGACTGGAGGAGCACGATATTCCCGTGGTGAGGCAGACGGATTCGAGGATCGTCTTCTTGATGACACCCGCACAGTTCCCGACGCATCGGGAGTTGCTCCGCAGCTTGTTTGCGGAAGCCTACGCCGGCAGGAGAGGGTAGGGGCGCGCCTTTGCGGGGACGCTGCGGCTGCGCTACAATCGGTGCAGCGAGGTTGTTCTATGACCCACACACTGAAAATCGAGATGGACGAGTTGATCGAGGCGATGGAAACGACGCCCGCCGACTTCGACCGCGAGTTCAAGTTTCTTGCGTTGGCGAAGCTGTACGAGCTCGGCAAGATTTCCTCGGGCCGCGCCGCGCGCATCTGCGGCATGGGCCGGGTTGAGCTCCTTCTGTCGCTCGCGCGCGTCGGTGTGCCAATGTCCAACCTGACCGAGAAGGAACTCAAAGAGGACCTGAAAACGCTCGAGGGTCTCGTTGGCTGAGCGGATTGCCATGGACTCCGGCCCGCTCATTGCCTTGGCCAAAGGCGGCGTGCTGGACGCGTGTCTGAATCTTCCTCTTGCGTTCGTCATCACGCCGATCGTTGAGGCCGAGTTGGAGCGCGGCGAGGCCATGGGACTGCCTCGGATTGAAATCAGCTCGCTGCCTGTTCGTGCGACGAAGAACAAACCGGACGACATGCTGGCGATGCTCCTCGACCCGGGAGAGGCTTCAGTGATCCAGCTTGTGGAAGAAGGCCGCGCGGACGTTGCGTACATCGATGAGCTTGAAGTACGAGCAATCGCCCGGGCCAGGGGCGTCGCTCTGACCGGCAGTGCCGCGCTCCTCGTGGTTGCGAAGAGAAAAGGACTGGTCACCCTGGTCCGACCGGTACTCGACAAGATGGTGGCCGCCGGGGTAAGGCTGTCGCCTGCCCTCCTGAAGAGGGTGCTGTCAGACGCAGGGGAAGGTGCCAAGCCATGACAATGCTGCTGCCGAGATTTGAACTTCATCAGCCGGCTTCGCTGGACGAGGCCGTTGCGCTTGCGGGCAAGCATGATGGGGATTGCGACTTCCTTTCGGGCGGGACCGACCTGCTGCCCAACTACAAGTGCGGGCTGAACTCGCGCGGGCATGTCATTTCGTTGCAGCACATTGCTGAGCTGAAGTTCATAGGTTGGGATGAAAAGGGGGACAGGCACCGCTCCGCGGAGCCAGTCCCCTTTTCCATCGGCGCGGGCGTCACCATTGCCGAGATTGAGCACAACACCGAAGTGCCAGCCGGCGTGCGTGAGGCGGCTGCACACATTGCTTCGCCGCTGCTGCGCGAGTCGGGCACCTTGGGCGGCAACCTGATGCTCGACAACCGCTGCCACTTCTTCAACCAGAGCTACTTCTGGCGCCGCAGCCTCGGCTACTGCCTGAAAGCCGACGGCGACCGCTGCCACGTCGTGCCCATGATCAACGAGGACGGCAAGAGCGTCCTCAACAACAAGGTGTGCGTCGCGACGCACTCCAGCGACCTGGCGCCGATGCTGATCGCGCTGGGCGCGGAAGCCACCTTCGTCGGGCCACAAGGCAAGCGCACCGTCAAGCTCAATGACTTCTACTGGGGCGACGGTATCGAGCGCTTTGATCGCAAGCCGGGCGAGATCCTGGTGAAGGTCACGCTGCCCAAGTGGGCGCACGAAGTGCGCAGCGGTTGGAAAAAACTCGCACCGCGCGCCAGCATCGACTTCAGCGTGGCGGGCGTCGGTGCGGCGCTGGATCTGGATGGTGACAAAGTAAAGACGCTGCGCATCGGGCTGGGTGCTGTGGACACCACGCCGGTGCTGTTCGACTTCTCGCAACAGGAGAAACGCCGCGAGCCGGGCCACTACCTGCTGGTCGATCCGTACAAGAACATGCCCGATGTGATCGGCAAGCCGCTCACGGACGAATTGATCGAGGCAGTCGCCCGGCACGTACAGACGGCGGCATCGCCGAAGCTGAACGTCCCCATGGCACCCGACTACCGCAAGAAGATGTGTGGCGTGCTGACCCGCCGCCTGTTGACCGAACTGCGCGACAGCGCTGGCAAATAGAACCACAGATAAACCCAGACACACACAGATGTTTGATCCGTGCTTATCTGTGTCCATCTGTGGCTTACCATATGCCCGAGCCGTTGAAACTTCAGGACATCAAGCTGCGCATGCAGGCCTATGGCGTGCGGCCTAGCAAACGTTTGGGCCAGAACTTTCTCGCTGATTTCAACCTGCTCAAGGCCATCGTGGCCGACGCCGACGTTGACGAAGCTGATTGCGTTGTCGAGATCGGCACGGGCGCCGGTTCGCTTACCGGGTATCTATGCGATGCCGCCGGGCTGGTCATCAGTGTTGAGCTGGACCGCGGGATGTTTGAGCTGTCGCGCGACATCCTGACCGGTGTGCCCAACCTCGTGCAGGTGCGCTGTGATGCGTTGAACGCCGATGGCCGTGGGTTGAACCCCCGGTTGGAAGCAATGGTCGCCGGACTTGTCGCCGCTGAGGCGGCTACCCCCGGCCTTCCGACTTCGCAGGAGCTTGGTCGGACAAGTCCAGCCGGGGCTTCTGCTGATTCCGATTTCGAGGTTCACTCCCATTTGCCCGGAAAACCACCCCGCTGCGGGCGGCTGAAGATGGTGGCCAATCTCCCCTACTCTGTCGCGACGGCGGTGATTATTGCGGCCCTGGAATCGGGTTTGCCGTTTGAGCGCATGCTGGTGATGGTGCAGCACGAAGTGGGCGAAAAGCTCGCCGCACGGCCGGGCGACCGCGAATGGGGCCTGCCCGCGTTGCTGCGCAACTGCTTTGCCGACGCGCGCATGATTCGCAAGGTGCCCGGCAAGGTGTTCTGGCCCAAACCCAACGTCGATTCGGCATTGCTCGAAATCAGGCCGCGCGCAACGCGGCCGGAGATTGCGGCGTATCACCGGCTGCGCAAACTGGCGCACGTAATGTTTCAGCATCGGCGCAAGTCGGCTGCCAACGCGCTGGCGTTGGCACTGGGTGTGTCGGCTTGGCAGGCTGCCGAGTGGATCACCGCGTGTGGCGGCAGGTCGCAGGACCGCGCCGAGCAGTTTGATCCTGCCGTTTTGCAGGCATTGGCCGATCACACGGAAGTTGAACCTCTAGTGCGCAAGGCGCTGGATCAGCACGAAGAGCAGATCAGCGCGCGGGACGAAAAGCGCGCCCGTCGCCAGGAGTGGAAGCGCCGCGTCTTCGGCGACGAGCAGGCGGGCGGTTAGAAACCTCGCCTGCCTTTGTACTCGCCGGTATGCTGCCGCTCCGGAGAATCGGGCCATGCAGAGTGTTTCGCAAAGCGAAGTCCGGTTGCAGGTTTCAGCCCAGGCTTATGAGCGTATTGCCGCGTGGGTCGGAAACGAACTGCGCGACGACGCCCGAAGCGGCGTGATCGCTGCCGCGCTGTATGGCGTAATCTGGGTCGGCGCAAACATCTTCATGCTGGTCGTGCTTACGGTTGTGATCGCCCGGTTTCTGCCCTCAAGCCGGGCGGTTGGGCTCGCGCCCCTGTTGGCAGTCGGCATTCTGATCGCGGCGTATCCCATCCAATACTTCTCCTACCGTCGCACACAGCAGCGAGTGAAGCTGCGCAGCGGAACCGTGGTTCTGCCTCGCGGGTTACAGAAACCCGAGGCTGCACTGACTCCGGGCGATACAGCCGACCAGTTCATCAACGCCCTTATTCAGCTCACTGCGTTTCCCGCCTGGGTGGCATCACAGGCTATCTTGCACGCGATTGCGCCGGCCCGTGCAGCACGAGCCGATACGATGGCGATGGCTCGGGCTTTTCTTGTGCTGCTGGAAAGTAGCCGGCGGGTCAGCTTCTTCGACCTTGAGGATGCCTTGAAGTCGCCCCGCTTGGCGGCCGCCCTCAGTTTGCTGGTACAGATGCGTGGCGTGCTTGTGTGGCAGGCCGATTTTCCAGCTCTTTCCATTAACGACGACTTGCGGGCAAATCTGAAGCAACTTCTGTAGGCGGGCGCATGCGTTCAAAGCATCGGCGAATCAGGGCCTGGCTTGTCTATCTGCGCAAGCCGTTGCGCCAGTTCCTGCCGCTGTTCCTGCTGGCGATGGTCGTGGTGCTGCTCGGCGGCGCCGCCTTTTACTTTCTGTATGACGAGCAGTTGACCTTCCCCCACGCGCTGTGGGTGACGTTTGCCCTGCTGACCGGCGAGCCGACCATGGATTGGCCAAGCCACTGGCTGCTGGAGACGCTCTTCTTTGTTCTGCCGCTGCTGGGCATCGTGGTAGTGCTGGACGGGCTGGTGCGGTTTACCTACTACGCGTTTCGACGCGATGAAGAGTCCCCGGAATGGGTGCGGGCCATGACTACGACGTTCAAAGACCATGTAATTCTATTTGGCCTGGGCAAGGTCGGCTTTCGCGTGCTTCAGCAGTTGCTGGCTTTGAACCAGCACGTGGTTGTCATTGAGAAGGACCCGAATTGCCCCAACATCGCGTTCGCGAATAACCACGGCGTTCCCGTTCGTATCGGCACGCATCGCGAGGAGGGCATCCTGGGCGACATGAACTGCCTGTCGGCAAAATCGGTCATCTGCTGTACCGATGACGACCTGGCAAACCTTGAGCTGGCGATTGACGCGCGAAAACTGAAGCCCGAGATTCGCGTTGTGCTGCGCATGTACGACCAGGAACTGGCCGAGAAAATCCGCGACACGATGGGGATGGAACTTGCCTTCAGTACAGCCTCGCTTTCGGCACCCGTGTTCGCGACCGCCAGCGCGGACCCTAGCATCATCAACGCGTTCTTTGTGGATGGGCGGTTGCTGGTACTCGCACGCCTAACCGCGCACGCCGATGCGAACCTGAAGGGCAAGACCGTGGGCGAGTTGGTCAAGACCCACCAGCTTGTCGTTGTCTCCTACCGGCGCGGCGAGGGCACGGTGTTCCACCCGCCAACCGACGTCGAGATCGAACCGGGCGACGTGCTTACGGTTGAATGCGATCCCAAGACACTCAACGACCTGCACAACCTGAACGCCGCTTAAGAAAAAACAGGACGGTCAGGATTGGCAGGGTGGTAAGGATTTTGTCCTGACCACCTTGAGAATCCTGACCGCCTGATTGTGTCCTGGCCGTCTTGCCCGATCAGATCAAGCCTGGCCCTTCGGGTCGCCGCCCATCAAGCCGTCCTTTTCGGACTTGCGCAGCTTGCCCAGGTAGCCGGGCAACTCCACCCCGGCTTGCTCAGCCAGTTCGTGCACCGGCGGCAGCGCGCCGATCAGGCTGCTGAGGAAGCCCGCCGTGCCGCCCTTGCCGGTACCATTGCTGCTGTTGCCGCCGTCCCACACCGTGACCTTGTCGATCTTGAGATTCTGCACGGCCTTGACCTGCTCGGCGACCAGCTCCGGCATCTTTTCGATAAGCAGCAGCGTGGGCGCGATGTCCGGGCGCTCGGCGCAGGCTGAAACCAATTCGCGGTAGCCCAGTGCCTTGGCCTCCAGCACCTTGCGTGTGCCTTCGGCTTCGGCTTCGTACTTCATCAGGATGGCGTCGGCTTCGCCCTTGGCCTCGCGGCGGCGGCGCTCAGCCACGGCGTCGGCCTCGATCTCGACGCGGCGCTTGTCGATCTCTTCCTGGACGATGATTTCCTTCTCCAGTCGAGCCTGTTCAAGCTCGCGCTCCTTGAGGAACACGGCACGCTGCGCCTCGACGCGGGCGATCTCACCCCTGCGTGTGGCCTCGGCTTCGGCTTCAGCCAGCGTGGCATTGCGATCGGCGATCTGCGCCTTGGACGTGTTTTCGCCGTCGATTGCCTTGGCTTCGTAATCCGCCACCTGCACGCGGCGCTGCATGTCCGCTTCCTTCTTGCCGGTGTCCGTCTGTGCGGCTTCGCGGGCGACTGCAACTTCCTGCTGCTTCTGCGCGGCTGCCTCAGCCGCGCGGCCTTCTGCCTCAAGGCGGGCAACCGCGATGCGCTGGTCGCGCTCGGCCTTCTTCTTACCTTCGGTGGCTTTGGCTTGTTCTTCGGACACCGAGATCACGCGTTCGCGGTTCTGGGTGGCTTCACCCGTGGCACCGAACTTCTCCTGCTCAGCCACTTCGACGCGCGCCTGGTTGATGGCTTCGGATGCCGCGCGCTTACCGATCGCTTCGATGTAGCCCGACTCGTCGGTGATGTCGCGGATGTTCACGTTGATGACTTCGAGACCGATCTTGTTGAGCTCAAGCCCCACGTTCTTGTTCACCTTCTCAAGGAAGGTCTCGCGGTCCTGGTTGATCTGCTCAATGTCCATGGTGGCGATGACCAGTCGCAACTGACCAATGATGATGTCCGCGGCCTGCCCGTGAATCGCGCGATCATCCAGGCCCAGAAGTCGCTCAGCAGCGGCGCTCATGATCGCGGGCGACGTACCAATGCCTACCGTGAAGCTCGATGGCACGTTGACGCGAATGTTTTTGAGGCTCAAGGCGCCGCGCAGGTCGATCTCGACGGTGATCGGCTCAAGGGACAAGTAGGCGTAATCCTGGATCAGCGGCCAGACCATTGCCGCGCCGCCGTGCACCGTCTTGGACGTGCCGGCACCGACACCCTTACCAAAGACCACTAGAATCTTGTTGCTGGGGCAGCGCTTGTAGTACTTCACGACAAGCGCAATCGGCAGCAACATCAGCCCTATCAACAGGATGGCAATGATGGCCGTCAGCGTGCCTGCATCGATACCAAGAAACATGTGCCCGCTCCCTTTCTGGTCGCCCGGCGGCGACAATTACTCCGTTGGACAAACCCGCAGTGTCGCCTCGTCGATTCTTGCCATTACCACAACCGGCTTGAAGCTTGCAATCTCCGGCCCGTCGCTGATGGCATCAAACGTTTTCAGGCGGCCGTTGACCGTAATCTGCACCTGGCCCTTGCCCTTGCCGGCTTCCGGAATCCGCACATACACCGTGCCCTTGAGGCCTTCGGCCTTGAAGTCGCGAATCGTGCCGTCGTGCTCAAGCTTGCGCAGAGAAAAGATGGCGTAGCCCACCGCCAGCGCCGCGGCAAAACCGATCACATATCCGATCCCAAGTGATAGCCACGGGTTGAACTCCATGCCGATCAGCAGCAGCGAGGTCCATGAGCCGATCATCAGCGTCACGATGCCGGTCAGCAGCGTGAAAATCTTGAAGTCGGCGGCTGCCGCCGCGTCGTCCAGGTGATCGCCAAAGCCGCCGGCATCGGCGTGATCGGCCCCGTTGATGCCGACGAACATCAGCACCAGACGCAGCACAAAGAAGGCTGTCGAGACACCTGCCAAGACGTAGAGGACTGTTTCCATGACTCGTTATCCTTGCCCTTGCGGGTCAATCCCCTCAAAGACGCACGGAAAGTACCACACCCCCAACAGCAAACCGACTCCAATCCGTCGAATCCTTTGTAACCGCCTGCGTTCTGCCCGCAAGCACGATCCGGCGGATCAGCCGGTCATGCCCCTGCCCCGAAGTCGGGGTGCGCCATTTGCACAGCCCGCGCCACGCGGTCAACAGAAAGCAGATAGGCAGCAATGCGCCAGTTCACCTGTTTTTCCTTGGCCATGCGGCATACGTCATCGGTGGCGCGGCGCATGACGTCGCGCAGCTTCTGGTGCACGTCGTGCACGGTCCAGTACATGCGCTGGCGATTCTGCACCCACTCGAAGTAGCTGACTGTTACGCCTCCGGCGTTTGCGAGAACGTCAGGGATGATCGTTACGCCCTTTTTGTCGAGAATGGCGTCGGCCTCAAGCGTTGTCGGGCCGTTTGCGCCCTCGGCGATCATGCGCGCCTTGACCTTGCGGGCGTTGCCTTCATGGATCGCGTTTTCAAGCGCAGACGGGACCAGGATATCGCATTCCAGCTCAATCAGTTCCTCGCTGGTGACCGAATCGCCCGTGAACTCGGCGATCGTGCCGTGCTCTTCCTTGTGCTCAATCGCCGCTTCTACGTTGATGCCCTCTTCCGCGTACACGCCTCCGCGCGAATCCGAAACCGCGACGATGATCGCCCCCATCTTGGAAAGCACACGCGCCGCCCACTGGCCGACGTTGCCAAACCCCTGAATCACGACGCGCTGTCGCTCAAGCGGCATCCCGATGTCCTCGTAATAGCGCTGCACGGCAAACGCCAACCCGCGCCCGGTGGCGTCGGTGCGCCCGGCTGAGCCGCCAAGTTCAAGCGGTTTGCCCGTGATCACCCCGGGCTCGGGGTGGCCGACATGGTGGCCGTACTCGTCGGCGATCCATGCCATTTCTCGCGGGCCTGTGTTCACGTCCGGCGCGGGGATGTCAAAGTCAGGGCCGATATAGGGCAACATCCGGCGCGCAAACGCGCGGGTTACGCGCTCCTGCTCGCCTGCCGACAGCGACTTGTAGTCAACGATCAAGCCGCCCTTGCCGCCGCCGAAAGGCACGTCAACGACCGCGCACTTCCAGGTCATCCACATGCTCAGCGCCTTGACTTCATTGATGGTGACGTCCGGGTGAAAGCGCAGGCCACCCTTGGCCGGGCCGCGGGCAAAGCTGTGCTGCGAGCGCACACCCGTCAGCACACGCGTGGTGCCGTCGTCCGACACCACGGGGACCGACACGACATGCAGCGCCTCAGGCTCAGACAGGTAGCTGCGCAAGCCCTTGGAAAGCTTCAGCCGGTCAGCGACCTCATAAAACTGGCGCTGTGCGGTATCCCAAACGTCCCCCACTGTCGCCCTCCCGTCAGTCGTCAAACACGAAGCGCATACACGGCAATCCCGCCTTCGCGCCCGCAGGTGACCATGCTGCGCGTGTCCGGCCCGAAGCATACGCCGCTGACGCCTTTCGGATGGTCCGCGAAGGTGGCGATCTCCTTCCACTCCGGGACGCTGCGCAGCACGAGAATCCTGTCTTCGCCGGCGCTGGCCATGATGCGGGAATCATTCGAAAACGCGATGTTCCAAACCAGGCTTGCATGGTCGCGGATCTTCAAGGTCCGCTCAAAGCCCGGAATCTCGTACACCCGGATTGAACAATCGTCGCTGCCGCTGAGCAGGAACCGCCCGTCGGCGCTGAATGCCAAGCTGGTGATTGTGCCGCGGTGGCCCTTGAGCTCAACCAGCACCTGCGACGTCATCAGGTCCCAGACCAGCACGCTTTGGCTGAGAGTCCCGCTGGCCAGCATCAAGCCGTCCGGGCTGAATGAAAGCGCCGCTATGCCGCCGCCCTGCACCTCGCTGACCGGTTCAAAACTCCGGGCGTCCCACAGCACAGCCGTCTGGTCAGCGCCTGAGCTGGCAAGAAAGTTGCCGTCCGGGCTGAAGCGCACGGCAATCACCGGCGTCTCATGCCCAGTGATGACAGCTGACTCGCGCCAGGTTCGGGTATCCCAGATACGCACGGTCTTGTCGCCACTGCCGGAAGCCAGCCGTGAAGCATCGGGGCTGAAGTGCAGGGTCTTGACCCATGCGGAATGTCCCTTCAGCTCTGCCTTCATTTTCAGCCGCCTTGAATCCCACACCTTGACGGTGCCGTCCTCGCCGGCAGTTGCGAAGCAACTGCCATCGGGGCTGTAGGCCACGGCATGAACAAGGCCCTGGCGTGAATCCATGCGCTTGATGCGCAGCCAGCGGCCGTCTTCAACCGGGTCCTTTTCTCGCTCGGGCTCAAGGCCTGTGCCCGGCTGTGAGCCGTCGGATTGCTGCTCTGCCCCGCCGGAAAGCAGGACCCGCTTCATCTCGTCGGCGCTGGCGTAGCGGGCATCGGGACGGCTCTTGAGGCCGCGATCCACGAAGGCGTCAATCCACGACGGCAGGTCGGGGCGCAGGGCGGTGACGGGCTCATAGTTGCCGACAGGCAACAGCCCGGTCAGCAGTTCATAGAACATCACGGTGCATGCATAGAGATCTGCGCGAGGCGTTACATTGGCGGCATCGCGGGCCTGCTCAGGTGCCATGTATCCGGTGGTGCCCATGGCGACTTCAGCCATGGTCGCGTTGCTGACGTCGAAGTTCTTCGCAATTCCGAAATCAAGAATCTTGAGCTGGAAGTCCTGCGCACCGGGGCGTCCGCGCAGCATGATGTTTTCGGGCTTCAGGTCGCGGTGCACGGTTACTTCGTGCGCCGCCGTCAGCCCGTCGAGCATCTTTTCCAGAATGATGATGGCGTCATTCAGGGGTGTCGCCTGGCCACTGGCGTCCGCGTCGTTGATGAACTTGCGCAGCACAATGCCGGGAAAGAACTCCATGCTGATGTGCCAGCGGCTTTTCCACTCAAAGATGTCGTGGGTGGCGATGATCGCGGCGTGGCGGATGCGGCGGGCGATGCGGCCTTCGCTTTTGAAGCGCTCAACCAGATCCTCGTTGTCGATCAATTGCGGGTTGATGACCTTCAGGCAGCAATGGTCATTGTCGCTGTACTTGTCGCGGCACAGCAGCACGGTGCCCATGCCCCCACGCCCCAGTTCGCGCTCAACCGAATAGCGGTCAGCGACCACGGTGCCCGGGTCATAGCTGACACCCTCCACTTCGAAGATCAGGTCATCGCCCGGAATGACGCGCCCGATCTCATCGGGCTCGCCGCCGGGGACCGAAGCTTTGAGCGAACCGCCGCAGTTGATGCAGAACTTGGCTTGCTCGGGATTTTCCGTGGCGCAAGCCGGGCACTTCTGCAACGTGTCAGTCGTCATGTCAGTCAATGGGGCACCCTTGGGCGCCGGAGTATAGCCGGGTCGGTGTTTCACGTCACCCCTGCCGGGCCTTGCGGATGCGTCTCAACTCGCGTAGTTTTCAGGCTTTGCATCCCCTGGCCCCGGTTACTGACGCTCCATGCTGGTTCTGGCCCGATACTCTGCACTTCGCACCCAGGAGTACTTCCGCGTACCGCGCGACATCCAGTTGCGGCTTAACGACGTGGTTGTGCTGAAGACCCGGCGCGGCATCGAGATGGGCCAGGTCAAGACTACCCCCGGCGAGCCCAAACTCGGGCCGCGCGATCAGGTCGGCGGCGAAGTGCTGCGCAAGCCAAGTCTTGAGGACTCGCGCCAGTTTCGTGAACAGCGTGTCATGGACGTCAAGCCGCTGCGCCGCAAGTTCAAAGAACTTGCCGCCAAGTACAAGCTGCGCATGCGCTTTGAAAATGCCGAGCAACTGCTGTCGGCCGACAAGATTGTCGTTTACTTCTCCAGTGACGACCGTGTGGACTTTCGCGACTTCGTGCGCGAGTACAGCGCCGCCCTGGAATCGCGCATTGAGCTGCGGCAAGTTGGCGCGCGCGACGCTGCGCGCCTGACAGGCGACGTTGGCGTCTGCGGGCAGGAGTTGTGCTGCGGCAGCTACATCATCGACTTCGTTCCCGTCAGCATGAAGATGGCCAAGACGCAGCGCATCAGCCTTGACCCGGCCAAGATCAGCGGCCAGTGCGGCCGCCTGAAATGCTGCCTGAAGTACGAGGACGACCTTTACAACGAATTGCGCAAGACCGTACCGATGGAAGGCCAGCCGGTGGTCTGCGAAGGCCGCGACTGCCACGCCTGCGGCGTTGATATCCTGCGCCAGAAGGTCACGGTGGACTTCGGCGACGGCAACCGCGAGGAGCGCGACATCACCGAAATCCAGTTTGAAGCAGACTGGAGCGACAAGGACATCCGGCGCTACAAGCGCGAACGCCGCGCCAAGTTCATCGCAGAGCGGGAAGCCAAGCAAGCCGCGCGCGCCGACAGGCGCCGCGAGCCGCGCGAAGCCGCCGATCGCCGCCAGACGCAGGACTCCGTTCACCCGGCAAGGCGTCAGCAGGACCAGCCAGCCGCCACGGAGCCTGACAACGAGCCGGAGCCTCGCCGGGCGGATGCATCATCCGCGGAAGATCCTCCGGCGACCGAGGAGTGACACGACTCGCTGCGCAACGTTGGACAATGACGCGGGCGATTGCTACAAACCCTACCCAATTCAAAGGCTGTACGGCAGTTGTGCATTTTGCACGGCGCCGGTCCAGGAGCGTTCATGGTTTCGGTGTTCATCCCCAAGGAGACCACGCCGGGCGAAACCCGCGTTGCCGCCACTCCGGACACCGTCAAGCAGATGGCCAAAAAGGGCGTCACCGTAGTGATTCAGTCCGGCGCGGGCACGGCTGCGCACTTTTCGGACGAGGCGTACAAAGCGGTCGGCGCGAGCATCGAAACCGACCGCGCCAGGGGCCTGTCATCCGCTGACTTGGTCATGCAGATCAACGTGCCCGACGAAGCGCTGATCAATGGCATGAAGCAAGGCGCGAGCCTGATCAGCTTTCTCTGGGCGTTCGAGAACCTCGAACTCGTCAAGAAGCTCAACGAGCGCAAGATCAGCATGTTCGCCATGGACGCCATCCCGCGCACCACTCGCGCGCAGAAGGACGATGCCCTTTCAAGCCAGGCCAACCTCGCGGGATACAAGGCTGTCCTTGTCGCCGCCAACCACCTGCACAAGATTCTGCCGATGATGATGACGCCCTCCGGCACCATCAAGCCGTCGCGCTTCGTGATCATCGGCGTGGGCGTGGCAGGCTTACAAGCGATTGCAACCGCCAAGCGCCTTGGTGCGGTGGTTGAAGCCACCGACCCGCGCCCCGAAACCAAGGAACAGGCGGAATCGCTGGGCGCAAAGTTCCTTGAGGTCGAAGGCGTCGAGGTAAAGAAGGGCACCGGTGGATACGCCGCCGAGCAGACGGATGAGTACAAGAAGGCGCAGGCAGAGATGCTTGCTAAAGCGTTCCGAAATGCCGACGCGATCATTACGACAGCGCTGATCCCGTACAAGAAGGCGCCGATCACCATCACCGGCGACCACGTGCGCAGCATGAAGTCAGGCAGCGTGATCATTGACCTGGCGGCGGAGCGTGGCGGAAACTGCGAACTGACCGAGCCGGGCAAGACCGTCGTGAAGGAAGGTGTCACGCTGGTCGGCGACCTGAACTGGCCGGCGACGCTCAGCATTAACGCCAGCGAGATGTACTCGCGCAACGTGCTGAACATCCTGCTCGATTCCTTGACCAAAGAAGGCGCGCTGGCCTGGAGCTACAAGGATGACATCGTCGATGGCGCTATGGTCTGCCACGAGGGCGAAGTGCACCACCCCAAAGTCCGCGAGCTGCTGGACCTGCCACCGCTGGTGAAGGAAAAGGAGCCCGCAGTGCCGGCGACTGGCAGCACAGCGACGCAAGAGTCCAGTGACCAGCCCGAGAAAGCCGCAGAAGGAACCGCACCAGCCGCCGGGAAGGCGCAGCAGGACGAAAACAAGGATGCAAAATGACCGGCGAAGTGATCATCGGTTTCTACACCTTCGTCCTGGCGTGCGTCGCCGGCTACCAGCTCATCACCAAGGTTCCGCCGACGTTGCACACACCGTTGATGTCGGGTGCCAACGCGATTTCAGGCATCACGATTCTTGGCGCGTTGCAGATGGCTGGCGGCAGCGGCGGCGCCTGGGCGCACTTCATCGGGATGCTTGCGGTCGTGTTTGCGACCATCAACGTAGTCGGCGGTTTCATGGTCACTGAGCGCATGCTCAAGATGTTCGGATCGAAGAAATAGCGAAACAGCACCCGGGAGTACGCCTTGGCAGGCTCGGTAAATCTCGCGACCCATGAGCTGTTGGCCCACTTCGGCTACATCGTTTCCATTTTGATGTTCATGTTCGGCATCATGCAGATGGGCCGCGTGAAGACGGCCAAGCAGGGCAATCGGCTTGCGGCGGGCGCCATGCTGCTGGCTGTGATCGCGCAGCTGGTGCACATGCAGAACATCTCGCCGGTCTGGATCATCATCGGCCTGCTGATCGGCGGCGTGCTTGGCGCGTACGCCAGCATCAAGGTGCAGATGACGCAGATGCCCGAGATGGTCGCGCTGTTCAACGGCTCGGGAGGAATTGCATCGGCGCTTGTGGCGCTGGCGGCCTACGCTTACGGCGGCATCCCTCACCTGCCGCTTGCTCGCGCGTCGATCGCCGGTGTGTCGGGTGACGTCAACGGCGTGGCAGTCATGCTTTCAATTCTGATCGGCTGCCTGACATTCACCGGCAGCATCATCGCGTTCCTCAAGCTTTCCGAGAAGATCTCCGGCAAGCCGGTGCTGCTGCCCGGCCGCCACGCGCTGAACATTGCGCTGGGCGCGATTGCGCTCGCGACCATGGTGGCGGGCGTGTGGGGCGTGGGCGGGGGGCTCGGGCTGTTGCTGCTCGTGGTGGTGGTCCTGGTGGCGCTGGCGCTGGGCATTACGTTGGTGATTCCGATCGGCGGCGGCGACATGCCGGTCGTGATTTCTCTGCTGAACAGTTATTCCGGCGTGGCGGCGGCAATGGCCGGGTTTGCGCTTAACAGCCATGTGCTGATCGTTTCTGGCTCGCTCGTCGGCGCGGCAGGCCTGATCCTGACGCAGATCATGTGCAAAGCAATGAACCGCAGCCTCGCCAACGTCATTTTTGGGGGCTTCGGTGCCGACACTGGCGCGGCGGCAGGCGGTGGCGGCGAATACAAGAACGTGAAATCGGCCGACGCCGAAACCGCGGCGATGGTGATGGGCGATGCGCAGAACGTGGTGATCGTGCCCGGCTACGGCATGGCCGTCGCGCAGGCGCAGCACGCGGTGCGTGAGATGGCCGCCATTCTTGAAGAGCGCGGCGCCACGGTGCGCTATGCGATCCACCCGGTGGCGGGCCGCATGCCCGGCCACATGAACGTGCTGCTGGCAGAGGCCAACGTGCCCTACGAGCAGTTGTTCGAGATGGACGAAATCAACGACGACCTCAAGAACGTCGATGTCGCGCTGGTCATCGGCGCCAACGACACCGTCAACCCAGCCGCCAAGACCGACAAGTCAAGCCCCCTGTACGGCATGCCGGTGATCAACGTCGAGCACTGCCGCACGGTCTTCACCATGAAACGCAGCCTCGGAAGCGGGTTTGCGGGCGTGAAGAACGAACTTTTCGAGTGCGAGAACAACTACATGGTGTTCGGCGACGCGCGCAAGACGCTCGAAGAAATCATCAAGGCATTGAAGGAAGAGTAGCGCGCGGCCATCCGTTCCCCATAATGTCCTTCCCACAGTACGGAGACATCTCATGCGAACTTTGTTCCTGCTGCCTGTCGTTGCACTGCTTGCCGCCTGCTCCTCGGGTCCTTCTGCACCCGCATTGGGGGAAGTGGACGCCGGCCTGGCTGAAGACCTGCGCGCCATCGTCGTCGCCGACGGCTTGAACAACCCGTCAAGCGTTGCCTTTCGCCCCGGCGATCGGGCGTTGACGATCACCGATTCGGGCAACGGCCGCGTGCTGCTGATTGAGGGCGGCCGCACGCGCACGCTGATCGACAACATGGCCACTGAGTACTGGCAGAAGCTGCCGGACGGCCGGCGGCTGTACAAGGTGGGCCCGCTGTCTGCGCTGTGGATGGGCCGCGATGCGCTGCTTGTCGCGGAAGGCGGCTACCCGGACGGCCAGGACTGGGTCACCTTTTATCGCATGCGCGGCCAGAACGCAGAGCTTGACGGATACACCAACGTCATCCCCCCCACCACCGACGACCCGGCAGATCTTGGCGAAGGCAACTACGTCGGCATGTGCCGCGACGGCGACGTTGTATGGGTGTGCTGCCACGGCAATGACAAGAAAACCTGGATCGCGCGCCTGACGCTCTCTGAGCGCAAGCTTGAGCCCTGGATCAGCACCGACGACGCCGGGATTGACGTCAACTCACCCATGCAGGCCCTGATGTTGAATGGCAACCTGCTGGTCCTGTACAGCGGACTTGGCGGCACAGCCGACGGCATGCTTGTTGAATGGGACACCACAACCCGCAAGGCGCTGCGCAAGTGGCCGCTGAAGGGCCTGACAGACCCCATGGGGATGGACTGGGTGCCGGGCCGCGAGACGCCGACACTGGCAATCACCGACAACAACTGGGACCTCGAAAAGGTCAACGCGGGCAAGCTGGCACTGGTGACGCTGACCGATGAGGCAGCCGAAGTAACGGTCGTTTCCACCAATCTGCCGGGGCCGGTGGGTTGTGCATTCGGGCCGGACGGCCGGCTGTACATCGCGTGCCTGGGTGAGTCCTACGACAGCAACAAGGGCCAGGTGATCGCGATTGAGGGACTGGATTAGGCACCGGGGCCAGGATTCGCGTATAGTGGCCGTGTATGGGCATCGCCCTGATCTCTGACAGCGCCACGCTGACCTGGCTGCTCATCGCCGTTGACTGGGCGATCCGCCTTTCGCTTGGCGTACGCGTCATTATCCGTCGCAGCACAGTGGGCTTTACGCTGGCCTGGCTGGCGCTGATCCTGCTGCTGCCTGTCCTGGGCTCGGTGATCTACCTGCTGTTCGGCGAGCGTCGCCTGGGCACTCGTCGCGCGCGACGCATCGAAGAGCTGCGTGAGCCCTACCGCCTGTGGCTCAACCAGCTGGCTGAGGACTTTGGCGCTGAGGACCTGCAGCTTGGCCACGCCGGCGAAATGCTGCGCCGCCAGGCTCGAGGCACTGTAGGCATGCCCGCGCTGCCCGGCAACACGCTTGAGCTGATCGCCGACGCTGAAGAGTTCTTCGACCGGCTGATCGCCGACATCGACGCCGCGAAAAGCAGCGTACACCTTGAGTTCTACATCTGGGAGCCAGGCGGCCGCCCGGATGACGTCGCCGAAGCACTGATCCGCGCCGCGGGCCGCAAAGTCAAGTGTCGCGTGCTGGTCGATGACGTCGGCGCCAATGCATTTCTGATCAGTGCACATCGTGAACGAATGCAGCAAGCCGGCGTGCGCGTCGTGCCGACGCTTGAGGTCGGCATCCTGCGCACCATGTTCGCACGCATCGACCTGCGCAATCACCGCAAGATCGCCGTCATCGACGGCGAGATCGGCTACACCGGAAGCCAGAACATCGCCGACCCTCGCCTGTTCAAGCAGCAGGATGACCTTGGTGAATGGATCGACGCCATGGTGCGCGTGACCGGCCCAGCCGTCGAAGCCATGCAGGTCACCATTCTGGCTGACTGGGAGTTCGAGACCTACGAGGGGATCGACAAGTTCGCTACCGACTTTGACCTGCGGCGAAACAAGCCGACAGGCAGTGCCATGGTGCAGGTGGTGCCGTCGGGGCCCGGCTTGAGCGTGCTGGCGATCCAAGAGCTGATCCTGGCGGCGATTTACGCGGCACGCGAAGAGCTGGTGCTGACGACGCCTTACTTCATCCCCGACGACGCGATGATCAAGGCACTGTTGAGCGCAGCCGCGCGGGGCGTGAGGGTCACGCTGAGTGTGCCGCGCTACCCGGACGGGCGCGTGGTGAAGTGGGCGGGCGAGGCGTATTTTGAGGAGCTGCTGGAGGGCGGCGTGCACATCGCGCGCTATGAGGGCGGCGTGCTGCACACCAAGGCGATCACGATTGACCGGCAGATCGCGATGTTCGGGTCGGTCAACCTCGACATGCGAAGCTTCTACCTGAACTTCGAAATCTCGCTGGTGGTGTATGACCACACGTTTGCGGAGAAGGTCCACGCGCTGCAGGAGAAGTACCTCGCAAGCTCGGTCCTGCTGGACCTGAAACGCTGGCAAGAACGCCCTGTATGGCTACGCTTCGCCCAGCAAACATGCCAGCTTATGAGCCCTTTGCTGTAGGGTCCTGAGCCCGCTTGCCGTGGGGCTAGGCTTTTTCACCTGCATCACCATCAGGAGCAGAAGATGTCCGGACTACCTCCACAACCGAACACACGCCCATACGGCACGCCGTATTCCGGGCCACCGGTTGACGCTGCCTCAACGGAGGGCGTGGCCCTCCGCCGCGCCATGGACAAACTTGCCATGGTTCGCGGCGGTTTCGCGGGCGACGCAGCGGCTGGTCTGGACACGACGGCTGTGGTCACAGCATCCGTGCTCGCGGCAATTCCGGTGTTGCTGTTCGGCGCGATCGGCATAGCGCTGATCGTCAACGACGGCAGTCTCGTCGGCGGCTTGATCTTCCTGATGCTCACCCTGGCGGCAGCTGCAATTCCATTGCTGGTCGCCAAGGGCTCGCGCCCCGACAGGCCGGAGCGCGCTTTGAAGGCCTTCTACAGGGCCATCGGCAGGGGCAAGTCACAACGCGCCGCACGGCTGGTGACGAATGCGGACATGGATACCGTTCCGAGGGTTCAGCCGCTCATTCAGAACCTTGGTCAACCCACCGGGCACGGCTACGTGTTTCAAGACCCAAACCAGTTCGCCTTGTACTGGAACGCGTTGGTCCGCTCGCATCCCATGCCCTACTGCATTGTGCGAGTCAGCGGCGTAAAAGTGCATCATCCCGCGCCAGACATCGCGGTCGTGGATTACAAGCTGCGCCTGACGATGAACACGCAGTTGTGGTTGTTTCTCGTGCTGGTCGCGTTGCTGATTGCCATCATTGTTGACGTCGCCACACGCAAAGTGGTCACGGTGCAATTGCGAAAAGTGCTCGTCAAAGTCGGCGACGAGTGGAACCTGCTGAACGGCGAGTGGCAGGGGTATGAGGACTACGACCTGCGCTGGGTTGACTGCGCCCAGGAATAGCGGCACGTTGGCGGGCGTTGGCCAAGCGGACTCCCACCGAGGTCGTGATTGCGCACCATCAGGTTCATCATTTCCGAGTATCGCGCGAACCTTCGCTGGTTCTTGATCGGCTCGTTTGCGCTGGTATTGGGCGCTTTGGTCCAGACTGTGGTGCCCATCTATATCAAGCTGGCTGTGGATGCCGCGTCGCCGGAGGGCTTTGCTGTTGATCCGGGCATCGCCGGCAACGTGGCGCTGGCAACCCTGCCCATGGACCTGCAACAGAACGCTGACTTTGTGCTGGTCTGCCTGGGCATGGTGGCGTTGCTGTCGATCGCGCTGGGCGTGTGCACGTTTTACAAGCGCTACTACCTGGTGCGCATTTCCCGCCGCACCGAATACACGCTCAAGCGCCGCATGTACGCCCGCCTGCAGGATATGCCCGGCCGCTGGTACGACAGCACACGCTCCGGCGGCGTCATGTCACTTATGACCAGCGACATTGAAGCCGTGCGCATGATGATCGGGCCGGCTGTGATGTACATCGGCGGCACCGTTATCATGTTTCCGGCCAGCCTGGCCATCATGTTTAGCCTGAACACGCTGCTGACCTGGCTGGCGCTGGTGCCGCTTGTCGGGTTGACCGGCGCGACGATCTGGTTCAACCCGCGCGTGCGCAAGTACAGCCTGCGCTCCCAGCAGGACCTTGAACAACTTTCCGCCCGCGCGCAGGAAAACTTTGCGGGCGCGCGCGTAGTCAAGGCGTTTTCGCGCGAAGAGTTCGAGATCAACGAACTGAAGCGCCTGGGCGACACCTACCTCGAAAACAAGCTGGGTCAGGCGCGCAACCAGGCACTGTTTCAAGCCTGTATCTGGGGCTTCAGCGGCTTGGGCGTGCTGATCATCCTGTACTTTGGTGCGCTGGAGATCAGCGCCGGGCGCTTCTCGGCCGGCGACATGGCGGCGTTCATTCTTTACAACCTCGGCTTGTACTGGCCGATGATCGCGCTGGGCTGGGTGACGATGCTGTTTGTTCGTGCCGACGCCAGCCTCAAGCGCATCGACGCCATGATGCAGCATGAGCCGGATGCCGCGCGGCTGCCCGGCGGCACCGTGCCACAGCAACTGCGCGGCGAGATTGAGTTCAAGCAGGTCAGCCTGCGCTACGCCGACGACACTCCGTGGGCACTGCAGGACGTGAGCTTCCGCGTGGCCCCAGGCCGCACACTCGGCATCGTCGGCCAGGTTGGCAGCGGCAAGAGCACTGTCGCCAACGTGCTGCTGCGCCTGATCGCGCCGACAAGCGGGCAGGTACTGATCGACGGCCAGGCGATCGAGACGTATGACGCCGGTGCGCTGCGGCGCTTTGTCGGATACGTTCCGCAGGACAGCTTCCTGTTCAGTGACACGATTGCCAGCAACGTCGGCCTCGCGCTTGACCCCGATGACCCGGCCCGCGATGACGCCATACGTCACGCCGCCCGCACAGCCGAGTTTGAAGAAGAGGTACTGGCGCTTCCGCAAGGCTACGACACGATGCTTGGTGAGCGCGGCGTGAACCTGTCGGGCGGCCAGAAGCAGCGCGCCGCCATCGCCCGCGCGCTTGCCGGCAACCCGACAATCCTGGTGCTGGATGACTGCCTTAGCGCCGTAGATACGGACACCGAGGAGCGCATACTGCGCAACCTGAAGGCTGAAACACGGGATATCACAACCCTGATCATCGCCCAGCGCATCAGCGCAGTCGCTCACGCCGACGAGATCATCGTGCTGGACGAAGGGCGCATCACCGAACGCGGCACCGACGCCGAGCTGCGTGCACGCGGCGGCTTGTACGCTGACCTCGCCCGCCGGCAGGAGCTTGCGGCACAGCTTGCGTAACGCACGTGCATTGACCTGTGCGCCACCCTCACCAATAATGTCGGCATGGCAATCACTCGTGTCAGGGCCCGGGGCATCGTGAAGTGGTATGACGCGCGCAAGGGCTACGGCTATGCGACGCGCACCGGCGCGCCGGAGGTCTTTCTTCACTATGGCTCACTGGCCGGCGAGGGCATGATTGAGCTGCAGCCGGGCCAGAAGATTGAATTCATGCTGGAGCAGACACAGCGCGGCGCCGTGGCCCACGAAATCCGCCTGTTGAGTGCACAGGACACGACCTCGATCACCTAGCCGTGGTTCAATCGGGGTGTCGGCCGTCGCCGGTTGAGGCGCTGGTCTCTTTGCCGGTGTCTTCGTCCTTTTCAGCCACATCCGCTTCCACTTTCTTGAGCAGTTGCGACTTGTTCAGCAGGCTGGTCTGGCGCTTGCGGATCTGGTCATTGATGCTGCCGGCAAGAGCAAGCTGGGCGCCCGACGCGGGACGCACCATTTCGTCGCTGGGCGGAAGGACGCCGCCCGAAACCACGTACTTCATGGCTTCTTCGACACTGATGTCAATCTGGATCACCTCGTCGGCAGCGACCACCATGGTGTAGCCGGTCATCGGCGCCGGGCTGCTGGGGACATACACCGTGACCATGCGCTTCTGTGTGTACTCCTGCACCGAGCGCAGGCCTGCACCGGTCACGAACACGATCGACCACAGACCGCGCCGCGGATATTCGATCACCGCGACCGTATCGAACTCGATCGACTTGTTGTCGGTGAAGAAAAACTCCACCAATTGCTTGGCGTGCGGGTAGATGGATCGCACAACCGGCACACGCGTAACGAACCACTCCAGCAGGCTGACAAGCCGCCGCCCGAAAAAGTTGCGCGCCAGGAAGCCGAGCAGCACCACCAGCGCCATACCCACCACAGCCGCCAGCAGATAGTCGAACCAGTTGTAGCCGTAATCCTGCACGTGACCTGAGGCGTCGTAGTCGCGCTTCCAGCCGTTGGCGTCCAGGATTAACTGCAACACACTGCGATCCTGGCCCGGCGGAGAATAGCCGCGATGCGACAAGGGAAGGTCAGCAACCGTGGGCATTCGGCGCAGGTTGTCGGCGGTGCGCCGGACCGGGCCCTGCCGGTACTGGCCATTGGCCTCGACTTCGCGGTTGAAAAAGCTGTCGTCAAGGTAGGCCAGCTCGGCGTCCGTAAGTTGACGCGGGCCGGCAACGGCAACGTTGTCGATGACCTTGATCGTCAACTCGACGACATAGACCCTCAGGATGTCCCACACCCACGCGAAGATCGCAATGGTAATGATGGCTGGAAGGATGATCGACAGGCCCTTGAGAAACGCACGCTGTACGGGCCCGCTCTTCCGCCTGGTTCTTTTTGCCATGGACTTGCCCTGAAGCCCCGCGGAAATGTAGCGCGCAGAACTGTAGCGCAAGGAAGCGACCGGTCAACTCCCGCGCCAGCTTGACCCTTGCGGCCCGCCCAATAGACTTCCGCCAATGAGGCTTCATCGCCACGACCTACGCGACTTCAGGCTGGCATTCGGACTTGCATTCAACCTCAGGCGCATGGCCTTCAGCTCGCTTGCCCTGGGTTGGACGCTGCTGGTTGTCTTGCTGGTGCTTGGCATCGTCGCATGGCGCTCTGAGCGCTCACCGCTGGCGCCAACGGCATGGCTGACCAGCATGGCCGACCTTGCGGACGCCGGAATCACGCCGCTGCGCGTGCTGTTGTACGCGTGTATTGCACTGGCTTGGTGGATCGGGTTTGCGTGTTTGACCGGCCCCGTTGTTCGCAGCAGCGCCATGGATGTCGCGCGCGACGAACGTGAGCGTGCCGCGCTGATCCCGGACTTGAACCGCCACGCTGCGCTTGCGCCGGTGATCGGCCTGGCCGGGCCGCTTCTGGCGTTGCTGCTGGCGATTGGCTGGGCGTTGCTGGCGCTGATCCCCGGCATTGCCGGGGCGGTTGTCGCCGGGGTGCTGCTGCCACCCGTGCTGCTGGTGACCTTGGCCGGCGCCGCGATGTTGATGGTCGTGGTCGCGTCTGCGCCGATGATGACACCCACAGCCATGATTGAAGGCCGCGATGCGCTGGAGGCGCTCAGCCGCCCCATGAGCTACGTGATGCAGCAACCTGGCCGCTACGCGCTGCACCTGCTGCTGAAGCTTGTCACGGTTCTGGTTTCGGCGGCGCTGGGTGCGTGCGCCATGGTAATCGCCTGGGCGATGGTTGCAGCAGCGCTGTGGTTCACAGGGTCAGCAGACCTGATGCCAGCCGCCCTGCGTGTCGCTTCCGGTGGCGAGGCCGGCGACGCCGCTGCGCTGACAGAGGCCATGGCAGGCGTCATGTGGGCCAGCGCGGGCTTGCTCGTTGCGTGGCTGATGACCGTCAGCCTGTGCACCGACACAGTGTTGTACCTGCTTATGCGCTACCACGTCGATGGCGTGCCCTTTGACGCAATTCTGGTCGCCGAAGACAAGCTGGAGCAGCTTGACAGTGCGGTTCAGACGGCTGAGAAGGCCGAAATGGCGCGCCAGCGCGGGGATGAGGCAAAACAGCCGGCCACCGCCGCCGCCGGCGATGATCCCGTGCCCTGAATGGGCCAACCGGGCACGGGGCCGGGCGTTAACCATGTGCGGCGCCCGCCGTGCCGTGCGTAATTGGCTTGTCTTGATTGATGTGTATTGATTGGTGGTGCAGCGATGTCGCAACTGCTTGCAAAGTACCTGGTAGAAGAGCACGGCGTGCGCGCCGACAAGGTTGAGCACCTGCTGCAAAGGGCCAAAGAGTCGGGCGAGCGCCTTGATTCCGCCCTCGTTGAAAGCGGGCTTGTCGGCGAAAGCGACATGCTGCAGTTCTACAGCCGCCAGCTTGGCCTGCCCTATGAAAGCGAACTCGCCAAGTACAAGCCAAGCGCCCTGTTTGCCGAGAAAGTGCCGGTCGCGTTCGCGCGCAACTACAACCTGGTAGGTTTGGACGAAATCGCTGGAATCCTGCGGGTAGCGACCTGCCGGCCGCTGGATCTTTACCCGATGGACGAGCTGGCCGGCCTGCTGCGGCAACCGATTGAGCCGGTGCTGGCGCCGCGCGTCGAGATCAGTGAACTGATCGGGCGCACCTACGCCCAGAAGAGTGAAGTCAGTGACGAAGTCGAGCGCGAACTTGAAGCCGACGGCATGCTGTCGTCCGACATCGAGTTTGACGAAAAGACCGACATCCTGAACATTGCCACCGCCGCGCCGATCATCAAGCTCGTCAACACGGTGTTCAGCCAGGCCCTTCGCATGCGGGCCAGCGATATCCACGTCCAGCCCAGCGAGCACAAACTGCAGATACGCTATCGCGTTGACGGCGTGCTGTATGACGTGATGACACCCAGCAAGAAGCTGCAGGATGCCATCATCGCCCGCATCAAGGTCATGGGCCGCATGGACATTGCCGAGCGCCGCCTTCCTCAGGACGGCCGGGCATCCATCAAGATGGGCGACGCCGAAATTGACCTGCGTATCAGCACGATCCCGACCAGCTTCGGCGAGCGCGCGGTAATCCGTATCCTGGAAAAGAACACCAAGGAATTCCGGCTGTCTGATATCGGGTTCATGCGCGACCACGAAGACATGTTCCAGACTTATCTGGAATACTCAAACGGCATCATCCTGCTGACCGGCCCCACCGGCAGCGGCAAGACCACCACGCTGTACGCGGCCATCGGCAACATCAACCGGCCTGACATCAACATTCTCACGATCGAAGACCCGATTGAGTACCAGATGCCCGGCGCAAGCCAGGTGGAGGTCAACGAAAAGAAAGGACTGACCTTCGCCCGCGCACTGCGCAGTTTTGTGCGGCAGGACCCGGACGTCATCCTCGTCGGCGAAATCCGAGACCTTGAGACGGCACAGATTGCCATCCAGTCCGCACTGACAGGTCACCTTGTATTCAGCACGCTGCACACCAACGATGCGCCGAGCACCGTTACGCGACTGGTTGACCTGGGTGTCGAGCCGTTCCTGGTTTCGTCGTCGGTAATCTGCGTGGTGGCCCAGCGCCTGGTGCGACGCATTTGCAAGGAATGCAAGACCGAGTACGTCCCCGAGGAAAGGCAGTTGACCGGCTTTGATCTTAAGCTGGACGATCTTGAGCACGGCCACCTGTGGCACGGCCGAGGGTGCGAAGCCTGCTTCAAGACCGGCTATACAGGCCGGACCGCCATCCATGAGATCCTGCCCATTACCGAAACCATCAAGCAGCAGGTAGTTCAGAAGGTCCCCGGCGGCGAGATCAAGCGCGTGGCAGTGCAATCCGGCGGATTGCGGACGTTGCGCATGGACGGAGTACGCAAAGCCATGCTCGGCTACACCACGCTGGAAGAAGTCGCCAGTACCACCCAGCGTGACACGTTCTAGTTGGCAGCGGGCAGTCGGCAGTTGGCGGCGCGGAAGCTATGCTTGCGCCTGGAGCGTTGGCATTCAACTGCAGACTGACGACTGGAGCCCTATGTCATCCACACAACTCGATCGCTTTGCAGCCGCCGCCCTGACCGGGCTGATCTCCAATCGCGTGTGGAGCGACGCGGAGGAGCTTGCGGCTGAGGCTTTCCGTATTGCCCGCGCCATGATGGCCGAGCGCAACCGGCAGCAGGAACTTCCTGACAGCAACTCCATGCTCGCCGACGTGCTCAACGCGAAGATCGACGTGCTGGAACTGCCGCTGCGCATCGTCAAGAAACTCGCCGGCATTGACATCAAGAGCGTCCGAGACCTCACGCTCACAACCGAAAAGGCCATCCGCCACACCGGCCTGGGCGAGGAAAGTGTGCATGAGATCAAGCAGGCGCTGCACCGCATCGGCTTGAAACTCGCGCAGCCGTAGGGCCGCCCGGGTACAAACCCCGGCAGACGTTGTAATCGCGACCGCCGCGCGAGACGCGTATCCTGATTGTGTCTGAAGGATGTGCCGGCGCGCCAAAGTGCCGCGCAAGACAACGGGATAAGGCCGGAACCCGCCCCCCGCCACGGCTCCCCCACCCGCCGTGAAGGCGGAACCCGGCCCCCCGACTTCCATCTGGGCTGCTAGCATGCAACCTATGCCCGAGGCAGAGCCCGCACCACCGCAAGAACTACCACTCGCGAACTCACGCCGAAGCCGGGTTGTTGTGGCCGCTGCCGTGGTCGTCACGCTGGCGGTTCTTGCCTTGGGCGCGTGGGCTTGGCGGTCGTCGAACCTCAGCTCGGCCCGCCAGGAACTCGAGTACGAGGTGACGCGAATTGAGCAGCACTTCGAAGGCGCAGGCGACCCGGAAACCTGGTACAGACAGCGCATCAAAGGCAACTGGGGCGGTGATGAGTTGCGGTCATGGAGCCGACAGCTCGAGGTCCGGACTGGCCTTGCCGACGCACCGTCCTGGTACGCGGATGATTCGCTGAAGGACTACCTGCTGGGGACACGGGCCGACGGCAAGCCGGATGACGCCGCACTCCGGGCGTTTCTCGACAGGACCGCCGCGTGGGCGGCCGACGCGAACGGCCTGCTTTCGTTCGATGACCTTTCCAGCGTTCCCGAGATCGTGGATGGGCAGCCTTCCTTCCTCGTCTTCGATGAAATGACTGCTGTGCATGTTCTTTGCGCGCGCGCGCAGGCACTGGCTGCAATTGGAGACTTCGATATTGCATGGAAAGAAGCCGGGCGACTAATCGACTTGGCCGACCGCCTTCGGACACATTCCTCGTTGATCGGCTACCTTGTGCATTGCTCGATGATTGAGAATGCCCTGGGTTCCGTGGAGCTGCTTGCATCCCTGCCTTCAGGCAGTCGATTGGGGCGGGCTGTCGCACCTGTCATTCCGCCCGATCAGCTTGCAGCAGTCGCCGAGGGAGAGCTTGCACTGACCGCGATCCTGTTTTCGACCAGCAAGGACCGCGCAGCGCTGCTCGATGAGTGGGCGAATCAGCACCACCCCACTTCAGGCGAATGGAGTTCGCTGGGCGAAGGCTTCAACCACGTCGTGCTGAAGCCGGGGCTGGGCTACCGGCGAGCCACAGCATATCTGCGCGAGGCTTGGGCAATCAGCCACTACCGTGGCGGAACGCTGCCCACCGTGTCGCCTGACAACGCCTGGATCTGGGGTCGCGCGGCGTCCGGCCGTACGCGGATCTGCCTGGCCCGGCTGCGCGCAGGGTTGCTGCTAGCCATGCGCCAAGCCGAGGCAGCCGGCACTCCGCCGGAAGCAATTGAGCCCGACCCTGCCCACTACGCCGACCTCACAGTTTCGCGCGACGGCGAATGGCTGGTCGTTCATTTTCAGCCATCCCGCGCCGTGAAGCACGAATTGCGCCAAGGCTATGCCGCGGACGACGAGCTGTTTGAGCCGATGCCGCCGCTTCGGTTCAGGCCGCTCAAGCAATAGCGCGCCGGCGTGACCCTTGCGCTGCCTGCCCTTGGCGTTAAACCGCTGAGGTATCCCGGTGCGGTTGCGCGAAGACATAGCCATGAGCGAACTTACCCGACCCATCTACGTCACCACGCCGCTGTACTACGTGAACGATGAGCTGCACATCGGCCACGCCACCACGACGTTGTACGCAGACACCATCGCGCGGTTCTGGAGGGCATGCGGCCGGCCGACGCTGTTCTTGACCGGCAGCGACGAGCACGGGCAGAAAATCCACAAAGCCGCCACCGCCGCCGGCATCACGCCCCGCGCATTTGCCGACCGCATCGTGGGAAAGTTTCTTGAGCTTTGGCAGGCGCTTGATGTTGAGTTTGACGTGTTCATCCGCACCACGGACCCGTTCCATGAAGCGGCTGTGCAGAAGGTGTTTGAGCGTCTGCGCGACAACGGCCTGCTGTACAAGTCGCAGTACAAGACGCTGTATTGCGTAGATTGCGAGACCAACTACCTCGAGAAGGACCTGGAAGAGGGCTTGTGCCCCATTCACAAGACCAAGCCGCAAGTCCTTGAGGAGGAAAACTACTTCTTCAGGCTGAGCGAATTCACCGACAAGCTGAAGCAGCGCATCGCTGACAACCCGCGCTGCATCGTGCCTGAATCGCGGCGCAACGAGGTGCTGGGAAAATTGAAGGAGGGCCTGAACGACACCAGTGTCACGCGCGTGCAGTTTGACTGGGGCGTGCCCCTGCCGTGGGAGCCGCAACACGTCATCTGGGTCTGGGCTGACGCTCTGGTGAACTACATCAGCGCGCTGGGCTGGCCCGAGGGCGACGCGCTGCCGACCGACCAATACAGCGACCGCGCCCGCGGCACGCACGGAACCCCCGAAGGCTTGAAGCCCTTCGACTACTGGTGGCCGGAATCGGTTCACATCGTCGGCAAAGACATTCTTTGGCATCACAGCGTGATCTGGTGGAGCGAGCTGCTGGGCGCAGGCCTGCAACCGCCAAAGCAGGTGTTCGCGCACGGATGGTGGACCGTCGAGGGTGACAAGATGTCCAAGACGCTGGGCAACGTCATTCGCCCCGGCGACATTGCCGGAAAGTACGGGCGGGATGCACTGCGCTATCACGTCCTGCGCGAGGGCCCACAGCACGGTGACTCGGACTGGCGCCAAGCCGCGTTTGTTGCCCGCTACAACGCTGACCTTGCCAACGGCCTGGGCAACCTGGTGAACCGCAGCCTGAGCATGCTGGTGAAGTACTTTGACGGAAAGGTCCCCGCCGAGGCCGCATTCACCCATGGCCCCCTTGAAAGCCGCCGGCAGGACCTGATCGCTCACGTCAATAACCTGGCCGAGCGGCTGATTGAGCGTGTGCGCGACTTTGACCTCGATGGCGCGCTGGATGCCATCTGGGTGCTGGTACGCGATGCCAATATCTTCGTGAACGAGGCCGCACCGTTCAAGCTGGCTAAGGACCCCGCGCGTGCGCAGGATCTGCAGGCAAGCATGCACGCGCTGCTTGAGGTCGTGCATGCGCTGGCATATGCGACCGGCGCGTTCCTTCCTGACGCGTCGCGGCGCATCGCGAATCAGATCGGAATTGACCTGTCCTCCCCCTTGCCTGCCGCGCTGAATTGGGGAAGGCTGCTGCCCGGACACCAGATTGGCACACCCGCGCCGCTGTTTGCGCGAATCGAAGAGTAGGTTTTTCCCGGAGCAAGTCCTCTCAATGGAAGAACAGGGTCATAGAGAAGAGCTGTTGCAGGAGGCCGTCGCGGCTGTCGATGTCGCGGCCGTCGTGCTGCAGATCTGCCGGCGCGACTCGCGGTTCCGCTTCGGTGCATACCAATGGCTGCTGTCTGAGGGTCTGCAACACACCATGAGCAGCTACCTGGGCCTGACAGAAGAAACCCGCCGCCACCTGACCGGCCGCGAAATCGTGCTGGGCCTGCGCGACCTTGCCCGCGAGCAGTTTGGGCCTCTGGCGCGCGAAGTGTGGCGCCACTGGGGCATCAACTGCACCGCCGATTGGGGCCGCATCGTGTACAACCTGATCGATGCCGGCTTGCTGCACAAGAACGACGACGACCGTCCCGAAGACTTCAACGACGTGTACGAAGTGGGCGACCAGCTTTAGCGCGCATTTTGCGGGTTGAAGTCTGGCCCCAGCAATGCCGCCACCACCGATGCCACTGACTCAGACGACGCCCTTGCGGTGTCGCACGAAACCAGGTGCAGACCCTCGTCGGCTTTCGGCGGCTCAAAGCGTTGCCGTGAGTCCTGCAACAGCGACACGCCCGCATCGCTGACACTTGACGGGTCAAGTTCACGCTTCCGAAGTCTCTCGCGCACAACGTCATCCGGCGCGTCGCACAAGACGAACGTGGCCGTGCCGCCCGCTGCACGAGCGGTCTCCAGCGCCTGGCCTCGAAACTCACGCGTCGGGAACTGCGCGTCCAGGATCACACCCGTCCCGGCCTGACGTGCCTGCGCAAACATTTCGGCGTACACCTCGCGGCTTGCCTGGTCGCTGTAGGCGGACTGCGGCAGTCGCTCGATTGGCGCGACGCCGAATCTGCGTTTGCGCAAGACGTCGCTGCTGATTACGGGCCAGCCCAGGTGTGCCGCAATGCTCGCCGCTGTCGTGCTCTTGCCGCATCCGACAACGCCGCCTACCAGCAGCATATGCGGCTCGCGCGCATGAAAGTCTGCCAGCGCGAAGTTGTGTCGCGCCAGTGCTGTGGCGCGCCCCCGCTGCTCGGCGCTGATCTCCGCGTCGTCCAGTTGCAGTGCTGTCACCTTGCCCATCACGCACGCCAGATGCGCCTGGTAGTAGCGCCGCAGCGCCTCCGGGTATTCGTCGCCGGACGCATCGCGGTACTCGCTAAGCACTTCGGCGGCGGTGCTGAACGCGCCAAGCTGTTCCATGCCCGTTGCCAGGAACCCCGCCTCGGCCAAGGTGTCAAGCCGACGGAACTGCGGGTTGAACTCGATGCAATCAGTGACCACCGGATGGCCGTCGATAAACGCGATGTTGGATGGCTTGAGGTCCCCGTGGCCGTCGCGAATACGATCCTGCCGTACGCGCCCCTCAAACACGGTTGTGTTGGCTTCAAACCAACCGCGCAGAAGGCTGTCCAGCCGGTCCCACGCTGTTTGCGAAAGACAAGCAGGGACAAGCCGGCGGCACTCAGCAATATTGGCGACCGTATTGTGGCGAAGATTCTCCGGCATACCGGCGGCGCGCGTGGCGTCATCAGGCGGGTGCGCGCGCCAGGTTGCATTGAGCAGCCGCAATAACTGGGCAATATCGCCCGCAGACAATCCGCGCTCAAGTCGCTGCGGCAGCCAGGCGTCATCCGGGATGCGGCGCATGACGACGGCGTAGTCGCGAACAGCCGGCTTGGGTTCCGACAAGACTTCGGTCAGCCCGCCACAGTGCAGTGCGCCCTGCGACTCAATTACTTCGCAGACGCCAAGGTAGATGTCCGGCGAAAAGCGGCGGTTCAGGTCAAACTCCGCCTGGATGTTGTGCCGCCGCAAGGCAAGCGTTGAGTAATCCAGAAACGGGAACTTGACCGGCTTCTTGAGCTTGATCGCGCGGTCACCGTGGAGCAGCACGATGTTGGCATGGGTGCGAATCACGCGCTCGGGCGTGAAATCAAAATCCAACCCGGTGTAATGGATCGACATGGCGCGGCTCCGGCTTGCAGCTTACACCCAAAAGAAAGCGGCGTCCCGCAGGACGCCGCTTTGCGTGCTGCAAGCTGCTACTGATTCCAGCCGGGCCGGCGCAGCTCTTCGTCGTTCAAGTCAATGATCTTGGCGTGAACCACGATCACCAGGTTGTATTGCTCCTTGCTGCGACCCTGGCGGCGGAACAGCACACCCAGCAATGGAATATCGCTGAGAATGGGCACGCCGCTCTCATGGAACTTGTCGCGAACCGTCTTAAGCCCTGCAATCACCACAGCCCCGCCGTCAGGCACACGCACGGTTGTCTGGGCCGTCTGCAACCTGATTTCAGGGATCTGCAGCGTGACAGTGCTGGTGGGCCCCAGTGTCGTGGTGAAGGTCGGGATTGGCAGCAGCAGCTCCGCCACAGTCGGCTGTACTTCCACCGTGACGTAGCGGCGGTCGTTGCTGACTGTCGGCTTTACGTCCAGCACCATACCGTCAAGGATGGTGTCGATGACAGGGTTGGCGATCGCCGCGGTGGTGGCAACGTTGACTTCAAAGTCCTGGATGTACGGGATCTGGTTGACGATTGCGATGTTGGCGCGCTGGGTGTTGAAAGCGGTCAGCCTGGGTGCCGTCAGGATGCGCGCCTTCTTACGCTTCTGCACGGCGGTAATCACGGCGTTGATCTGCGTCAGGTCAACGAAGTACGCAAACTGCATGGCAAAGCCGCCGGTGCCGGACAGCACGTTGCCCAACGCGTTGTCGTAGATGTGCTCAAAGCGGCCGCGGATGTCCTGGTTGAAGTTGACGGGCGGGTTGTTTGGGTCCTGATTGTTGAAGAAAATACCGCCTGATGGGTTGGCCGGAGCAATGCCGCCGGAGCCGTTGTCGAACTGGCCGCCGGCGAGGTCCTCCGCGCCGGTAGCAATGTCTTCCAGTGTGATGTTGGCCTGGTTGGGGACGTTGCCCGGGCCGCCAAGGCCGCGGAAGTCGATGCCGAAGTCCTGCAGGAAGTCATCTTCCACGCTGATGAAGCGGCACTCAATGTTGACCATCAAGCCGGCAATCTTGCGCAGCTCGTCCAGGAAGTCCCGCAACTGTGCCTGCACCTGCGGCGTGTGCGTCGCCACAAGCTGGCCGCCGAAGAACTTGATCGCGTTTGGAATGTCCCAGGTATCGGGCGCGACCGTGTCCATCACCAGTTCTTCGATGCGGTCAATGTCCAGCGTAGTCTCAGCCTCAGGCGGGTAGTAGATCACCGGGCCGCCCGTACCGTCATCATGCGGAATCAAGCGCAGCTTGGGCCCCGCAAATTCCTGGATGTTGAAAGTCAGGTCGCGCACGTCGTGTACGCGTGTCACGACGCTGCCGACGTCCATCTCTTCGTCCTGACCCACCACAAACATTACCCCGTGGCGGTAACGCGTGGTCAATTCGTAGTCGGCAAGAATGATGTTCAGTGCGCTGCCGATGGGGATGCCGTCGAGGCTGATAGTGACAAGCTCGTCGCCGCTGCTTGAGTCGGCGTCGTTTGACATCTGGATTTGCACGTTGGCCTTGCGGCGGATGTCCGTGATCACGTCGCGCAGCGGCACTTCCTCATAGAGTACGGGGATTACCCGCGACGACAGCGTGTTCTCAATCTCCTGAATTGCCGGGTCAAGCTGGATCGAGTCCTGCGCGCGTCCTTTGCGGGCGCGAATGCGCTCTGCCAGCAGCCCGGTCGGGTAACGCACAATCTCGGTTTCAGGCACCATGGCCTCGCGCAGGTCGCGCAGGGCTTTCTGCAGGCCCTCGATGCGGCCTTCAAACGTCTCGCGGTTCATCTGGATCAGCTTGCGGTCCGCGATCTCGCGCTTGAGGTCCTCAGCCGCGCGGAAGTTCGGGTCCAGATAAAGAATGTGATCGACAATCTGCTCAGCCGTCGGAAAGCGCCGCAGCTCAACGTTGTGAACCGCCTGCCGCCACAATTCGACGATCTCTTCCCTGCGCTGCTGTTCACTCACGCGCGCGCGCAGGTCTGCCATCTGCGCCTCGCGCAACTGCGCTTCCTGCTCAAGTCGCTGGCGCTGGCGCTCCATTTCGGTGCGCGCGTTGCTCAAGCCGGTGTCGGCCAGGCTGCGGTAGTCGCGCGAAAGCTCTGCCGAGTACGGCGCAAACCGCACAACTCGCAGCAGTCGCTCCCACGCTTCAATCGCTTCGCTCCAGCGTCCCTCAGCCTCAAACTGCTTGGCCTGCCGGTAGGTGCGGTCGGCTTCGATTTCATATTCCTGCTGCGCCGCAGCCGGCAGATTGGCCGCGCGCGGCGCAACCGTCTCGCCCTTGCTCAAAAGACCGCGCACCTCGTCCAGCAGCGCGTTGACGTCGCGAACTTCGACGCCACCCTCGGGCTTGAGGTCAAGCGCGCGCAGCAGGTATTGCTCCGCCTGCTCAAGGTCACCGGCTTGCTTGTTGATCATGGCGCGATCACGCAGCCACCGGAACTCGACGTCACGCAGGCGATCGCTATCGAATGCCTCGCGCGCGTCTTCATCGTCGGTGCCGACTTGCGCACCCCTGGCTGCGGGCTCAGTGGCCGCAGCCGCTTCAGTCAGTCCCGCCGTGCCCGCACGTTCACCGCCCGGGTTGTCGCGCGCGTTGCCGGGCGCGCCTGGGCCTTCGGCGTGATAAGCCTCAGGCACCTCGGCAGTAGTGGCACCGGCATCCGTCTCTTCAGCGACCCAGGCATTCCTGGTGTTGTCGCCGGGTGGGTTGTCGGCAGAAGCGCCCGAAAAGGGCATCACGCTGCAGGCTGTGCCAAGAAAGGCGGCAAGCGGCAGCACCGGCAGGAATCGCAGGTTTCGCACAGTGGCTCTCATGTAACGCAGTCCTCACCTAGGTGGCGCGCCAGCGCAGGGACGCTGAGCAGTACACCAGGGGAACCAGGGGTCCACGAAACGGGGGGTAAGTGGAAGGTTATCCAGACCACACCCCACGTCAAGCGCGAAACACCACTTCTGCCGTCTTCTTGTGAACCCCGGACGCGGCCCCGGGGCATCGCCTTGATGCCGCGACCCATGGGCGACTTCCGGCACGATTGGCATCACCCGGCGATCTGCGAGCCAATGCCCAACGAACAGCCCCGGGACGAGCGTCGCCCCGGGGCTTGATGCGAACACCAGCTACCCCTCGCGCCGTCGCCGCAACAGAGTCGCCATCAATATCCAGATCAGGCCGGCAGCGGCCGGGCCGCCAGTCGCAGCGCAGCCACCGCCCCCTTCGCTCTTTGTTGCATCGGGCGATCGGCCAACTTCGATGGTGAAGGTCTGCACTGCATCCGGAGCAATCGCGTTGGAAGCCTCGATCGTGACATCGACCGAGGTGCGAGCGTGGTTGTTGGATGGCGTTCCCGACAACTCACCCGTCACCGAATCAAAAGCCAACCAAGACGGCAGCGCGCTGGTTACAGCCAACCCCGGCGCAGGCGTGCCAGTGGCGCTGGCGATGTAGCTGTACAGGCTCCCCGGGGTTGCCGTCAACACCGGCGTGCTGGTGAATGTTGGCGGAATGCCTTGCACGTCAATCGTGAAGCTTTGTACGTCGTCGGGCGCCCATCCGTTCGCGGCAGTAATGGTGATCATGCCCGTGATGCCAAACGCCGAACCGGGCGGCGTACCGCTTAGAACATCGCCCGCAAGGGTCAGCCAGGAGGGATTGCCCGATACGATCAGGCTCGGCGCGGGATCACCCGTCGTCGTAATGTTGTAGGTATAAAGCTGCCCTACTGTCACAGATGCTGGCGGGGTACTCGTGATCAGCGGAGCAACCCCGTTGACCTGAATTTGAAACGTCTGCACGTCATCCGGCTGCCACGAGTTCGCAGCCGTAATGGAAATGGGCGCAGACAAACCGATATCGGTAACCGTCGGTGTCCCGGCCAGCTCGCCCGTTGCCGGCGTGAACGTCAGCCATGCCGGAAGCCCGGAAGCCATCAGCGTTGGGGCAGGCACACCCGTGGCCGCAACCGTGTACGTGTAAAGTATGCCAACCGTGGCATCCGTTACCGGGGCACTGGTAATCGCCGGCGGAATGCCAAGCACGTCAATGTCAAACATCTGGGAAGCGGTGCCGGCTGTGCTGTCTGCGGTCACAGTGATGGTCGGGGACAGCCCAAGATCGCCGGGGCCGGGCACGCCTGTCAACGAGTCCCCCACCTGGTTGAGCCATGCAGGCAGACCGGTGACGCTGATCGTCGGCGCAGGCACACCCGTGGCTGTTATTGTGTAGTTGTAGGTGTCGCCCACGGTCACATTTGCAGGGGGCGTGCTTGTAATCTGCGGCGGGGTGGACTCGGAGTAGTACCAGACATCGTTGTAGCGCGCCGAGGTGCTCAACATGCCGCCGATCATCCACAGCTTGTTGTCGTACACCACCGATGCTGCGTACTGGCGCGCACTCCATCCGGGTGCCGGCTCGCTGGTCCAGTTGGCCCCATCGGTGGAGGCCCATACGTCATTGACTGCGGCCGATCCGGTGTATCCGCCCAGCACCCACACGCGGTTGTTGTACGAAATCATCTGGTGCGCATACCGGGCAGGCCATTGCGCCGCCATCGTGGCGTTTGTCCAGGTTATGCCATCGGATGAACTCCAGGCCTGGTTGTTAGTGGTCAACCCACCTGCCACCCACAGCTTGCCATCGAACTCACAACCATCGCCGTGCGAAATTCCCACAAACTGGGCCGCCGCTGTCTCTTGTGTCCAGGTGATGCCATCTGTACTGGACCACACGTCATTCTTGCGGGCGAGCGTAGTGTCGAGTCCGGCTACGACCCACATTTTGTTGTCATGCACCATCGCATAGTGCCCGTTGCGCCCTGTCCAGCCGGGCGTCGGGGCCTGCGTCCAACTGACACCATCCGACGAATACCAGACGTCATTGCGACGCGTGCCATCCCACCCGCCGAAAACCCAGATCTTGTTGTCGTACACCACGGCGGCAAATTGCGCCCGGCCGGGCCACGCCGTCGCAGTCTCCAGCGTCCATGTCACGCCATCCGATGACGACCAGACATCCGTGCAATAGGTTGGCGTTGCCGTCTGCCATCCGCCCAGTAGCCACATCTTGTTGTTGAACACAACGACGCAGTGACCGTTGCGACCAGACCATTGCGCCGCCGCAGTCGCCTGCGTCCAGCCGGGCGTCTGGGCAAATAGCCCATGCAACATCGTCACCACTGCCAGTACCAGCAAGGCACGCATGAGAGTCTCCACTAAAGGTTGCACCTGAGAAGCGCAAATTTAGCGAGGCCCCCACAAGCAGCGCAAGAAGATTCCGTTCAGGGAACGAATCCATTATGACCGAGGGCCAACGTGCCGACGCAGCCGCCCGGCAAGGGCCAGAGCCCCGAACAACAGAACAAGAGCCGCAAGCGCCAGTGTGTGGTTAAAGCGCCCGCCACGCGGGGCATTGCCAGCCGCGACACAACCGGATTCGTTCTGGTTGTCCGGTTTGATTCCACTTGAGGCCGGCTTGACGGTCAGGGTGTAAGGCTGGGCCACGGTGCTGGTGCCGTCAGTGGCTTGGACAGTGAATGTCCCGGTTTCCGCGGCGGTTGGCGTGCCGGTAATGTCGCCCGTGGTGCTTAGTTTCAGGCCCTGGGGTAGCGCTCCGCTGACCACCGTGAAGCTGATCGTGCCGGTGCC